>PBRZ01000108.1 GCA_002726085.1 Acidobacteriota bacterium | reverse complement strand
CATTGGGCTACTCTGCCACCTGCCGGCTGAACTTGACAATGCCCGACCACGTCGTCGACGAGCCGGTCGATCCGGTAATCCTCGACCCCGGTGGGTCGGCTCGAGCGACCGTAGCCGCGCAGGTTGGGCGCCCAAACTCGGTAGCCGAGCCGGGCGAGCAGCGGCAACTGGTGACGCCAGGAGAACGCGCTCTCTGGGAAGCCGTGCAGACATAACGCAAACCCGTCGCCGTCGCCGCACTCGGTCACCTCGAAGCGAAGCCCGTTCGCGTCGACGAAGCGTGTCGCAATGGTGGTGTCGGTCAAATGGAAAAGGCCCCACGCGTCCGCCCGTCTGAAGGCGGACGCGTGGGGCCTACCGAAGAAGGACCAGTGTGGCGCCCGGTCAGGGTAGCTTGTAGGCCAGCAGCGTGCCCGACTGACCGCCACCGCTCGTGGCGACGACGATGTACTGCTGGTCGTTCACCTGATAGGTCATTGGTGACCCGGTTTGCGGGGCCGTCATGTACACGGCGCCGACGTCCGCGCCCGTCGCCTTGTCGTAGGCGCGCAGCATGGCGCCCACCTCGCCGGTCTCGGTGGTGTAGCTGCCCGATTCGCCCGCAACGATCAGGTTCTTGGTGACCAGTACGCCGACACGGCCCGGCCAGCCCGTCCGCCCGATGTCGGCACCGCCCAGCACCTCGTGGTTCTGGATGTTGTCGGGCGCTTCGCCATGAGGAATCTGCCACGCGATGTCGCCGGTGTTCATGTTGATGGCGGTGATGCGGCCCCAGGGCGGCTTGATCATCGGGAACCCCTGGATGTTCGTCGCGGCGTCACGGAAGCTGACGCCCTCGGGGCGGCCACGGATGAAGTCCATATCGGAGCGTTCCGGGTCGTTCACCAGCCCGAGCGCGCCGATCTGGGTCTTGGTGTAGACATAGAAGAAGCCGGTCTCCGGATCCGCCGACGCGCCGGGCCAGTTCACCCCGCCTGTCGAGTTGGGCAGCTGCAGCGTGCCAAGCGTGCCCTCGGCGGTGGCGACGGTGGGCGGGTCGTAGAGCCACCCAACGGTGTACTTGGACAGGATCTCTTCAGCCTGCGCCCGTAGCTCAGGCGTGTAGTCCACGAGGTGATCGACGCTCAGGTCCACTTCGTCGACCGGCGGTGGCTTGGTTGGAATTGGCTGGGTCGGCGAATACCACTCACCGGGGACATCGCCTGCCTTCACCGGCACCTCGTCAATCGGCCACACCGGCTCGCCGGTCACGCGGTCGAGCACGAACATGTACGTCTGCTTGGTCGGCAGGATAAGCGCCTTGATCTCGCGTCCGTCGACGGTGATGTCGAGCAGCACTGGCGCGGCCGGCAGGTCCCAGTCCCAGATGTCGTGGTGCACCGTCTGGTAGTGCCACGACCGCTCGCCGGTCTCCAGATCGACGGCGACGACGCTTCCGGCGAACAAGTTGTCGCCTGGACGATGGCCGCCGTAGTAATCACCGGTCGGCGCTTCGACCGGGAAGTAGGCCATGTTCAACTCGGCGTCGATGCTCATCTGTCCCCAGACGCCGGTGTTGCCGGTGTAACGCCACGAGCCGTTCTGCCAGGTGTCGTTTCCGAACTCGTCCCCGCCCGGAATCGTGTGAAAGATCCAGCTACGCTCACCGGTCCGGACGTCGTAGCCACGGACATAGCCCTTGGCGTTTTCGCGGGACACCGGCGCACCACCAGGTGTGTGGGCGGCGCCGATGATGATAGTGTTTCCAGCCACGATCGGTGCGGCATGCAGACCGATATCGGCCTCGACCAGATCGAGGTCCTGGTCGTTGTCCTGTTTCAGATCGACGATGCCGTCGTCACCGAAGGTCTGGATGCGGACCCCCGTGCGGGCATCGAGGGCGACCATCTGGTAGCCGGGCGTGACATACAGGATGACGCCGCCGTCACCATCGTCCCAGTAGGTCAACCCGCGCCCGGAGAGCCGGCGTGGGGCACTCTGGCCACGCTCGCCCTCGTCGAGTCGGTGCATCCACAGGAGCTCGCCGGTTTCCGGGTCGAGCGCAACCACGGCGCGCCGGCTGCCGGCCGTCACGTAGAGCACACCGTCGACCATCAGCGGGGTCGACTGGTAGTTTCTCTCCGGTTGCGGACCGAGATTGTCGGTGTTGAACTTCCAGGCGAGCTCCAGCTCGTCGAAGTTGTCCGCGGTAATCTGGTCGAGTGGCGAATAGCGGTCGTGCGAGAGGTTGCCGCCATAGGTGGGCCACTCGCCGTTTGCGGTGCCTTGCTCCTGGGCGGCTGCCGTCCCTGCGGGACCCAGCAGCGCGACCGTCACACACGTCAAGGTCAGCTTCGATAGCACTCTCATGAATGGTTCCTCTCCCCCATCGGTTCGGTCCGGCGTTGCGCGACGGCGTTGCGAACGAGCGTCCAGACGCGGCTGCCAGCCCGGGGCGGGGGGTCCGCGCAGAACGAATGCAGCATCATAGCGGATTCGAGCCCGTTGTATCATCCTCGACCTGCCGGGAGCTCCAAACTAGTGGGTGACCGCGACGACCAGCGAGCGAACGAGCAATCCTTCGCGAATGCCAGTGAGTATCGCCGTTTTTCCGGACGGAGAGCTTGTCGGCTAGTCAGCAGAAGACGTCGGCGTGCACAATCGCGTCGCACGAGTGTGCCCGTACCGGTAGGGCCCGCCGGTCGCCAGGGCCCACCCTCACATGGCGACACAGGTCGTTTGCCTGCGGCAGTGTTGTATAGCCGTTCAGACCGACGTCGTGTCCGAACGCATCCATCTCCACCTGACGCGCGGCCTGGGACCCGTTGTCACTGCATCGCTCTCGGAAGAACTGTTCGTCGTCACGTGTGTCCATCGTTGCCACTGGGTCCCGGTGTCGGTCATGCGGTGGGCGTGCTATCGGCGCAGCTCCTCTCGTGCCTCCCGATCGACCAGCATCGGGACACCGAGGCCCAGATCCGCAAGCCGGGCGAGCTGCGTCTGTGCGTCACCGACCACCACGTAAATCATCCGGTCTGGGTCCAGGTGGGTCCCGGCGAGCGCACGCACGTCTTCAACGGTCATCTCGGCGATGGTCGCCTCCTGCCGGCTGATGTAGTCTGGTGGCAGGTCGTAGGCGCTGATGTTCTGCAGCATGCCGACGAGTGAGCCGAGCGTCTCGAACGATCTGAGGTTGCCTCGAATCAGCTCGTCACGTGTGCCGGTGAGGTCCTCCTCGGTGTATCCCACACCATAGTCCTCCAGAATTTCCTTGATCAGGGCGACCGAGTCGTAGGTCACATTGGCCCGCACACTGGTGGTGCCGACGAAGGGTGCCGGGAGCCGCTGGCCCCGAAATGCCGCGCTGGCGCCGTAGGTATATCCGCGCTCGATCCGCAACCGCTGGAAGAACCGGCTGGTGATGCCGCCGCCGAGCCGATGGTTCATGACGGTGGCCGGATAGTAGTCGTCGTCGGTCCGGGCGAGCGCCATTTGCCCGACGGTGATAACCGATTGTGGGGCGTTCGGCACATCGACGAAGTAGAGTCGCGGTGCTCCACCAGGCCGCTCCGGCAGCGGGTACACCGGAACTGCGACGGCGTGCGCTGCCCAGCGCGAGGCCAGGCTGCCGAGCGAGTCGAGCACTGCCGCCTGAGTAATGTCCCCGGCCACGTGCATGACGGCCACCGACGGCGAGAAGCTGGCCGCATAGTAGTCACGCAGGTCGTCGAGCGTGAGCGCCGACACGGATTCGATCGTGCCGAGCGGACTGTGCGACAGAATGTGGCCCGGGCCATACACCAGCCGATTGAAGACGGCGGCGCCGGTCGCGGGGGGCGAGGCGGCCCGCTGCCGGATGTCGCTGATCGTGCGCTCTCGGACGAGCTCGAACGCCTCGGTGTCCCACCGGGGCTCGAGCAGAATTTCTTCGGCGAGCGCCAGGGTGGCGGCGTAGTTCCGCGTGAGCGTGTTGGCCCGCAGGGTAATCGCTTCGCTCGACGTCGCCAGGGTGATCGATGCGCCCAGTTCCTCAATCGCTACCTCGAGCTCTTCGGGCGTGCGCGCCGCGGTCCCCTCCATCAACATGTCGGTGATCAGATTCGCCACGCCTAGCCGATTCGGGTCTTCCAGGAGGCGTCCGCCATGTAGTCGGATGCTGAATTGCACGAGCGGCAGCTCGTGGTGCTCGATCCCGTAGACCCGCATGCCGTTGGCGATCTCGTCCGACCAGACCTCGGGGAGCGGAAGCTGCGGGCTCGGGCCGAGTGGGGGTGGCGTCGCGCGGTCGATCCGTGACGGGGTCCGCTCGACCGGGGCGGTTGCTGCGCTGCCAGTCGTCGGCTCGGCGCCGTCTATGATCGCCTCCTCGACGACCGCGGCGGGGCCGGACCCCTCCAGCGCGGCGTCTGCGCCACCCCGTGGCACGAAGCTGGTGATGACGGAGGGCTGACCGGCGATGTAGTCCCGGTAGACCCGCAAGACATCGTCTGCGCTCACGGCGCGCAATCGTTGCAGGTCCTCGGTGACGAACCCGGGGTCGCCGGCCAGGACGTTGTAGTTGGCAAGCTGGAACGACTTGCCCAGCACGCTGGAAATGCCGTTGTAGAAGTCGGTTTCGAGACCGGCCGTGATGCGCTGGAGATCGGCCTGGTTCACCCCGTCGGTCTCGAACCGGTCGAAAGCACGGTCGAAACTGACGAGCAGGTTATCGAGATCGGTGGCGGGAAACGCCCGCGCCGACAGCTGGAACTGGCCGGCCAGCTCCCGTTGCGGATGTCCCGCGTTGACCGCTGGCGCCAGCGTGTCCTCCTCGACCACCACCTGGTAGAAGGGCGACGTCCGTCCCCGTGCGAGCAGCGCGCTCAGCGCGTCGAGGGCGTAGGAGTCGGGGTGGTAGGCTTCGACGGTCGGCCACGCCATGGTCAGCATCGGCATCTGCGCGAAGTTGTCCTCGTGCACTAGCCTGATGGTCTCGGAGACCACGCCGGGCGCCGGTCCGCGCGGTGTCACCTCAGGGCCGGCCGCAATCTCACCGAAGTAGGTCTCCACCAGCGTTCTCGCCGTCTCGGGTTCGAAGTCGCCGGCGATCACGAGCGTGGCGTTCTGCGGGCCGTAGTACCGCTCGTAGAAAGCGCGTACGTCCTCCAACGTTGCCGCCTGCAGATCGTCGAGCGAGCCGATCACCTGCCAACTGTAGGGATGACCCTCGGGGAAAAGGTTCGAGTCGACGACATACGACGTGTGCCCATACGGCCGGTTGTCCACGCCCTGGCGCTTCTCGTTCTTGACGATTTGCTTTTCGTTCTCGAGGCTCGGCTCGTTCACTGTCTTGATGAAGAAGCCGAGCCGGTCAGACTCCATCCAGAGCACCCGTTCGAGCGCGTCATTGGGTACCACCTCGAAGTAGATGGTCGTGTCGTTCGACGTGCCGCCGTTGAAGGTTCCGCCGAGCGCCGGGACGCCATTGACGAAGCCACCGGGTCCGACGTTCTCGGAGTTCTGGAATAGCAGGTGCTCGAACAGGTGGGCGAACCCCGTTCGGCCCGGTGTCTCCCGGCTCGAGCCGACGTGGTAGAGCATCGCCACCGCCACAATCGGATCCGAGTGGTCCTGGTGCAGCACGACCTCGAGGCCGTTGTCGAGCACGTACTTCTCGAACGGCAACCGGAGCACGGCGCCGTCATCGGCTTCTGGGGCCGCTGGGTCCGGCGGGACTGGTGCGCAGGCCGTGGCCAAGGTGAGGAGGAGCGTTCCGATGACGTGCCGAGCCAGCAGATGGGACATGGTGTCACTCCTACCTATGTCGCCCGCATGACGCTCAGCAGCTCTGGCATGGTCGGCCGCTTGCCGTGCATGAGCAACGCATAGCGAAGGATTTTAGCTGCCAGCCAGCCGGCGACGACGATCCCCAGCACCAGCAGGACGATCCCCAGCCACACCTCCCAGAGCGGCGGGGGCAGTACGTTGACGCGGGCAAGCATGACGAGCGGCGTGAACGGTGGCAGCAGGCTGAGAACCCGCGTGGCGACGGTGCTCGGGTTTGTGAGCACATAGAAAGTCGACAGGAAGGCCACGATCAGCGGGAGCATCGCCGCAAAGAGCGCCTGTCCCAGCTCTTCGGTGCTTGTGCAGGTTGCTGCGACGGTCGCGAAGAGCACCGAGTAGAGGAAGTAACCGAGCGTGAAGAAGATCGAAAAGTAGAAAATCAGCTCGATGCTCAATGCCGCACTCAGGTCGAAGCCAGCCAGCTCGGCACCGATCGACATGGTCGGCAGGACGTAGAGCAGTCCGATCAGCGTCACACCGACCCACACCGCGAGCTGGGTCAGCCCGGAGCCGAGCACGCCCAGAATCTTGCCGGCCATGAACTCGGTCGCCGTGACCGCGCCCAGGATGACCTCGATCAGGCGCGACGACTTCTCTTCGACAATCGCCATCGCCATCCCTTGTCCGGTGATGATTACCGCCATGTAGAGCAGCATCCCGAGCCCCAGGGTGCTCGCAAGCGCCGTCTCGAAACCGCCTGCCTCCTCCCCTTCGTCCGAGACCGTGACCGTGTCGAGGTCCGAGCGCTGCAGCGCCCGGATCTGGTCGACGTCGACATCTGTGTCGACGAGCAGTCGATCAAGGACGGTCGATTCGACCGCGAGCTCCAGCTCGCGCAGCAGCGCCGGGTTCCGGTCTCGCGTGCAAAGTAGCTGGCCCGCGCCACGATGTCCGGGTCCTCGAGCAGCAGGAGGTAGCCATCGATCGTCTCCTGGCGGACCGCCTCGCTGAATCGAGTTCTCGTGGCGTCCGAGTCGTCTGGCACCGCGACGCGCTCGGTCACCTCGATACTCGGCCGGTCGATTCCGGCGAGGCGGTCGGCCAGCGCGTCGGTCAGACCGGTGCCGGCGTCGAGCAGCGCGACCCGCAGAGTATCCGCTCCAGTCGAGGAGAACAGCGCCGGCAAGACGAACATGTAGGCCGCCAGGAAGGCTGGGATCATGACGGTCATGAAGATGAAGGCGCGGCTGCGTACGCGGGCGAGATACTCGCGCCGCGCGATCTTGAGTATCTGGGTGACATTCATTCGGTTTCCTCGTCCGCCGCGTGCGGTGCGACGGTCTGATCGCCGACTTTCTCCAGATAGATCTCTTCGATGTGTGGGTGTTCCAATCTGACCGCCTGTACCTCGACACGGTCGAGCAGCGTGCGAATGACCGCCTGCGCATCGGCGCCCGGTTCCAGTTCGAGTCGGGCCTCCTGACCGGTGTCTTCCACGCGACGCACACCCGGCACATCGGCAAGCGTTCCGTTGCCGGCCCTATATTCCAGGGCAATCGTGTTCCGGCCGTAGCCCGCCTTGATCTCTGCCAGCACGCCGCTCAGTACCGGCCGGCCGTGATGAATGAGACAGATCGATTCACACAGCGCTTCCACCTGCTCCATACGATGGGTCGACAGCACGACGGTCGCGCCCCGCTTGCGCTGCTCGAGAATCAGCTCCTTCAGCAGCCGGGTGTTGACCGGGTCGAGCCCGGTGAACGGCTCATCGAGCACGACCAGGTCTGGGTCGCGAATGACCGCCGAGGCGAACTGGACCTTCTGCTGCATCCCTTTTGACAGCTCGCTGGTCAGCGACTGGGCGTTATCGGAGAGGCCGACGCGATCGAGCCAGGCGCCGGCGCGACGAGTCGACTCTTTCTGGTCGAGTCCGCGAATAGACGCCAGAAACGCCAGCTGTTCGACCACCTTCATCTTGGCGTAGAGTCCACGCTCTTCCGGCAGGTAGCCGACCCGATGACGCACGCTGAGCGGATCACGCGAGCCGAGCACATCAACCGAGCCGCCATCCGGCACGTAGATGCCGAGCGTCGTACGAATGGTGGAGGTCTTGCCGGAGCCGTTGGGACCGAGCAAGCCAAGAATACTGCCGGTGGGCACCGTCAGGTCGAGACGATCCACTGCGGTCGTCTCGGCAAACCGTTTGATCAGCCCCTGGCATCGAAGGGCGGCCGCGGTGGTGATCATGTGTGTAGCAGAGTAAAAGGGAACAGTATCAGCCAGACGCTGCACATTTGGTTATACGCTATCTGCATGAGGGTATTCGATTCGACATGGCGGGCGCGGGCTTGGTCCCGGGCGACGCTGGTCGTGCTGGTGTCGGTCTCGGTCGGGTTCCTGTCGAGCGGGTGCTACTGGTCCCGCTCGTCCACCCAATCGGTGCCGCGGCTCGCGCATCCGCCGTTCGACACGGCGACCGCTGAGATCGCAGCGCCGTTTCGCTTTGCCGTCTTCGGCGACCAGAAGAGCCTGGCCAAGAACGGTGAGTGGGATCCCCTGTTGCGCGAGGTCCAGGCACTCGAGCCATCGCCTGCGTTCCTGCTCGATACCGGCGACATCGTCGAGAACGGAGCCCACCGCGACCAGTTCGTGCAGCTCGAGGAGATTCTGTCCGTGGTCAGCGATCTGCCGTATCTGCTGGCGGTCGGCAACCACGAGATCGACCACGACGACGAGACGGCGAAGGGGCATGTCGTCGAGTTCCTCGGTGATGTCATCGGACGCGACGCTTTCAGTGTCGACACGCTGTACTACGCCAAGACCCTCGGGTCGTTACGGCTGCTTACGCTCGACAGCAACGACCTCGTGTATCCGGAGCTGGGGGCGTGCCGAGGGCGATATCCGGTCGCCAGTCGTGGTGCCCGACAGATGCGCTGGCTGGCCGACCAGTTGGCGGAGCCCTGGGTCGGGCCCACCGTTGTGGCGCTGCATCATACGCTCATCCTCTCGGCCACCAAGCACGAGGACCATGCGCGCTGTCTCTGGAATGGCGCCTACACCGCCCACGGCGACCGCACACTGCCCGAAATCCTGATCGATGGCGGCGTCGACCTCGTGCTGACCGGACATACCCACACCTACGAGGTGCTCCGGGTCTCGCGCGGCGGCCGGTCCATGCTCAGTGTCAACGTGTCCGGCAAGGCCGGTGGCAGCCGGCGGGCTCGGTCGGTCCAAGACCCGATGACCGCGTTCGGCCGGCGTGGGTGGGACATGCGGGGGTGGGACGCGGTGTCGCAAGGTGCCGTGATGCCGTCGGGACCGATGGTAAACCAGTTTGGTCTCGTGACCTTGACCGCTACCGGCGATCTGGAGTGTGTGATTCACCACGTCGGCGATCCCACGCCCCATCCGTGTCATCCGTGAAGCTCTTCGCGCTGGGTGACCTGCATCTCGGTTTTCGCGCCAATCGCGAGGCGCTTCCGGCGTGGCGGGCTCGTCCCGACGACTGGCTCATTCTGGCCGGTGACGTCGGCGAGACGTTCGCCCACGTCGAACTGGGGCTGCGTGCGGCTACCGAACGGTTCGCACGCGTCTTCTGGGTGCCTGGCAACCACGAGCTGTGGAGCCACCGGGCCGATGGACCGCGCGGCGTGGCGAAGTACGAGGCGATCATCGCTCTCTGCCGCCGGATTGGTGTCGTCACGCCGGAAGATCCATATGTCATATGGCCGGGGGAATCGCCGTGTGTGATTGCGCCCGTGTTCGTGCTCTACGACTACTCTTTCCGGCCTGCCCCGGTCGCGGCCGGCGACGCCGTGGCGTGGGCCGAGGCGGATGGGATCCTCAGTGCCGACGAGCGTTTTCTGGCGCCAGATCCCTACCCGACCCGCGAAGCGTGGTGCCAGGCGCGGGTCGAGGAGACCGAGCCGCGGTTGGCCGAGGCGGCGGCGCAGTACCCGCTCGTGCTGGTGAACCACTTCCCGCTCCGGCAGGACCTGGTGCGGATCCCCAGAATTCCACGCTTTTCACTGTGGTGTGGGACGCGTCGCACCGAGACCTGGCACACCCGGTTTCGGGCGGTGGTGGTCGTGGCCGGGCATCTGCACGTCCGCACGACCGACTGGATCGACGGGGTCCGGTTCGAGGAAGTGTCGCTGGGCTATCCGCGGCACTGGCGGCGCGAACGGGGCATCGACGGCTATCTGCGCGAGATTCTGCCGGGACCGGCCGCAGGCACGCAGACCGGCGGCCCTGTGTTTCACCGGTAGCTACACGAGGGGGCCGACCGCTTCGTGCAGGGTCACGCAGACGGAACCGCTTGCGTTTCGCTCGACCGCGGTCGCAATGAGGTGTCCTGCGCCAAACCGTTCCAGGCTGAACTGCCACCGTGACGAGGCATCGTCGATGGCCCGCGTGAAGCGGATGGCGATGTCGTCCGGGGACCCGGCCGGCAGATCAAAAGAGAAGTCGGCCAGCGGAATGGCCAGACCCAGCCCACGGGCCTTGATGTAGGACTCCTTCAGGGTCCAGTACTCGAGGAACCGGGCCGGCTGTTGCTCGGCGGCCAGGCGTCTGAGCGCAGCCGCCTCGCGCGGTGCGAAATACCGCTCCGCCAGGTCTAGCCAGTGGCCCATACGTTCGAGGCTCTCGACATCGACTCCCACCTCGCGGTCGTGGCTCACCACGCACACGACGAGCCCGTTCGTATGCGACAGGTTGAAGCGGAGCGGCGACGCCGGCTCGAGAATCTCTGGTCGTCCGTGGTCGTTGGCACGGAACCGCCATTGCTCCGGTAACACGTCACAGTATCGGGAGAGGGTGGTGCGTACCAGAACGCGGGTAATGAGACAGGTGTGTCGGTCTCGCTCGAAGCGGAACCGGTCGGTCTTCATGCGCTCGTCATCGGTCAACATCCCGCGGTACCGCGCCAACTCGGCCGGATCGGTGAACCGTTCCGGCCGCGCCCACCAGAGATGCGCATGGGACTCGGGCAGCGTCATGGACGGGGAGGTGCAACGAGGCGTCATCGTAGTGCATTCATCGTAGTGCGATTAGGTGGCGTCGCGTCAGTCCGCGGACCCAACCGTCACTATGATAGGGTGCCGGCCGGCCCAACTCCGACGGGGCTGGGTCCCGACCGAACAACCATCGCGAGGAGTGCCCATGACCACCACCGGCTTCGACTTGCTCCGCAATCCGTCACACAACAAGGGGACGGCCTTCACCGAGGGCGAGCGTCACGCTCTCGGTCTTCGGGGACTTCTCCCCGATCGGGTCAACAGCCAGTCAGATCAGGTACATCGTGTCCTCGAGAATCTTCACCGCAAAGAGTCCGACCTCGAGCGCTACATCTTTCTGATCGGGCTGCAGGACCGGAATGAGCGGCTGTTCTACCGCCTGGTGTGCGATTACATCGACGACGTGATGCCGCTGGTTTACACCCCGACGGTTGGACAGGCGTGCAGGGAGTTCGGGCATATCTTTCGTCGTCCGCGCGGCTTCTATGTCTCCCCGGAAGACCGTGGGCACGTGCGCGCGATGCTGGACAACTGGCCCGAGCGCGACGTCCGGGTCATCGTCGTGACCGATGGCGAGCGCATTCTTGGGCTCGGCGATCTGGGTGCTAACGGCATGGGGATCCCGATCGGCAAGCTGTCGCTCTATACCGCCTGCGCTGGAATCGACCCAGAGCGCTGTCTGCCCGTGCAGATCGACGTCGGCACGGAGAACGAGGCGCTACTAGACGACCCGCTGTATCTGGGACGTAGCCATCCGCGTCTGCGTGGCGCTGCTTACTACGCGCTGGTGGAGGAGTTCGTCGATGCGGTGCAGGACGCCTTCCCGCGGGCGCTGATCCAGTTCGAGGATTTCCAGACGCCGAACGCTTTTGCGTTGCTCGAGCGGTTCAGGCCCCGGGTGCTCTGCTTCAATGATGACATCCAGGGTACCGGCGCCGTTGCGCTGGCCGGTCTGTATGCGGCAACTCGGATCAGCGGCGCCGCGATGTCGGACCTCCGGATTCTGTTCCTGGGCGCCGGCTCGGCTGCCACCGGCATTGCCGATCTCGTGGTCGCGGCGCTGCGAGAGGAAGGACTCGACGAAGCGGAGGCCCGCAGCCGGTTCTGGTTCGTCGACAGCAGCGGGCTCGTCGTGCGCTCGCGGGCGCAGGTGGCCGCGCACAAGCGACGCTACGCCGTCGACCAGGCCCCGATGGGGCTCCTCGAGGCGATCGAGACGCATCGGCCGCAGGCGCTCATCGGGGCGACGGGCCACAGCGGCACGTTCACCGAAGAGGTGGTCGGGAAGATGGTCGGGCTGCACGAGCGGCCCATTCTCTTCGCGCTCTCGAATCCGACCTCGCGCGCCGAGTGCACCGCCGAGCAGGCATATCGGTGGACCGACGGGCGGGTCATCTTTGCGAGTGGCAGTCCCTTTTCGCCGCTTGAGCTCCCAGGTGGAAGCCGTTGGCGCCCGGGGCAGGGGAACAACGCGTATGTCTTTCCTGGGGTCGGGCTCGGCGTGGTCGGCGCGGAGGTAACCGAGGTGACCGATGCGATGTTCCTGGCCGCCGCCCATGCTCTGGCCAACCTGGTTCGGCCTGAGGATCTCGCCAACGGTGCGGTCTATCCGCCGCTGTCTTCTATTCGGGAGGTGTCGCTTGCCATCGGCACGGCGGTCGCCGAGGTCGCTTACGAGGCCGGCCTGGCGCGTGCGCCTCGCCCTGCGTCGATCCGCGATCATCTCGCCGGGCTGATGTACGACCCTCGGTACTAGCGGGAGGCAGGAGGGAGCCGGACGGCGACGCCAGCCTCTTCAATCCCTGTCGGGCCCCGGCCAGTCCGCTACCGCCGCCAACACACGGTCCACCGCTCGGTCGTCGAGCCCTGGATAGAGCGGCAGCGACACCAGCTCGCCGCACACCGCGTCGGCGAGGGGGCAGGGTTGCGGTGACACGCTGGCGAACGCTGGCTGTGCCGGCATCGGCACCGGAAAGTGGACGAGCGTGTCGATGTCCTGCGCGCGCAGGTGCGCACGCAGTGCATCTCTTGCCGCGGTTCTGATCGGGAACAGGTGATACACGTGACCGGCATCCAGCTCGGGAGGTACGCTCACCACCGACCCGACGAGCCCCGCCCGATAGCGACCGGCCAACGCGCGTCGACGTGTCGTCCAGTCCCGCAGATGTGGCAACCGCGCGCGAAGCACCGCGGCCTGGAGCTCGTCGAGCCTGGAGTGGCTCGCCGGTTCCGTGTGGTGGTTCCGCTCGGTTTGTCCGCCGTTGCGTAGCCGCCGAATCCACGCTGCTAACTCGGCATTCCCGGTACACACAGCGCCGCCGTCACCCAAGGCCCCCAGGTTCTTAGTCGGATAGAAGCTGTAGGCGGCGGCCTCACCCGTCATGCCGATCGGCACCCCGTCGCACGTCGCCAGGTGCGCCTGGCAGCAGTCCTCGATCAGGGCCAGTCCGTGGAGCTGGGTCAGCGTCCTGAGCGCCGTCACGTCTGCCGGCTGTCCATACAGATGCACCGGCATCACGGCGGCGGTCCGCGGCCCCACCAGCGTGGCCACGGCCGTCGGGTCAAGGGTTAGCCGCTCGGGGTCGATGTCGGCGAACACCGGCCGTGCCCCCGCCATCATGACCGCCTGCGCCGTGTACACCGCCGACAGCGCCGTCGTGATGACTTCATCACCCGGGCCGATTCCCAAGGCGCGGAGGATCAACGTCAGCGCGTCGGTGCTCGAGGCCACGGCAATCGTCTGCCCGCTCGACGTGGCCTGCGCGAACTCCGTCTCGAAGGCGTCTACCTCTGGCCCGAGCACATACCAACCGCGGTCGAGAACCCGACGAATCGCCGCGTCGACCGCCGCTCGGTCCTCACCGGGGCGCAAGTCGACCCACGGTATCGGCGACGAAGTCATGAGGCGCCCGGTGCGGTGTCGAGCGGGGTGTCTACATAGCGATCCAGATGCTGCCGATAGAAAGCGACCGTGCGAGTCAGACCGTCTCGCAGGTCGACTCGGCCGGTCCAGCCGACCGCGCGCATGAACTTCGTCGAGTCGGCGTAGAACCCGCCGAGATCGATCGACTTGCGGTCGACGGGCCACTCGACATGCCGGACCCGGCCGGTGCCCGCCACCTCGACCAGCAGCTCCACCAGATCGCTGAGTGAAATGGGGCCGTTGCCGCCGACGTTGAAAACCTCGCCGTTACAGGCGTCCGAGGCGCCGGCGCACAGGAACGCTTCGACGACGTCGTCGACAAAGACGAGGTCGCGCAATTGCGAGCCATCGCCGTAGATCTGAATCTCCTGGTCCTCGACCGCCAGCCGGATGAACCAGCCGATGAAACCCTGCCAGCTGTGCTTGATGAGCCGCCGCGGTCCGTAGACATTGGTCAGGCGCAACGAACAGGAGCGGATGCCGAACACGTTGTTGTAGACGAGGTGGTAGTACTCGCCGGCCGCCTTGTTGATGCCGTTGACGTCGACCGGCCGGACCAGATGTTCTTCAGTCACCGGGAGGTAGTCTGGTTTGCCGTAGATCTGACGCGTGCCGGCAAAGACGACTTTGACGGCCGGGTTGTGTTGGCGGCACGCCTCGAGAATCGACAGCTGGCTCCGACAGTTGATCTCGAGATCGGTGTACGGGTCGCGCATGCTGTCAATATGGCTGACCTGACCGGCGAGATTGAAGATGACCTCGCGGTCTTTGACCAGATACTGCATGGAGCTGGCGTCACGCACGTCCGAGATGTTCACCCGGACGTCGGTCTGGACCGCGTCGATATTGAAGAGGTTGCCGCCGTAGTCCGGCGCGAGCGAGTCGACGAGCAGGACATCGGCACCCAGCGCGACCAGCCGTACGGCCAGGTTGCTGCCGATGAAACCCAGGCCGCCCGTGATCAGAACACGCCGGTCCTTGTAAAATGACAGGTTGTCGCTATCCATGATGATCGTGTCAGTCTGCCATATGCGTCCGCTGCGAGGTGGCCGCGGTGTCCCCTCGTCCGAGGCGGTGGTGAGCTAACCGGTGAAACGTCTGCTCGATGCCACCGCGCGGGCCGAACACCGTCATTTCTGGTTTCGTGGTCTACGCCGCTTCGTGCGCCCGCTCTTGGCGCGCGCCGTGGCCGGGTGCGGCCAACCAGAGATTCTCGACTGCGGTTGCGGCACCGGCGCCAACCTGGCGGTCCTGGCAGAGCTCGGGGCGGCTCGCGGTGTCGAACGCGAATGGGCCGGCCTGCAGCGCGCCCGCGCCGCGGGCCGCCTTGTGGGCCAGGCCACGGTGACGCATCTGCCGTTTGGAGACGCCCAGTTCGACCTGGTGACCTCGTTCGATGTCCTCTACTGTCTGGAGACGCCCGACGAGCGGGCGGCCGTCTCCGAGATGTTTCGCGTGCTGCGGCCAGGTGAGCGCGTCGTCGTCAACGTGGCCGCGATGCCGGTGCTTACCGGAAACCACTCGGTGCTGTCGCATGAGCTTCGTCGTTATACCGCACGTGGGCTGCGGGCCCTGCTCGAACACCCCGGCTTTGCCGTCGAGCGTCTGACCTACACCAATGCGACGATGCTGCCGATTCTGCTCCCGTTGCGGCTGGCTCACAAGGCGCTCGGGTTGGCGCCGGAAGAGGACGCCGAACAGGAGATCCGGGTGCCTGCGCCTCCGGTCAATGCGCTGCTCGATCGCATGCTGGCGCTCGAGGCCGCGATCGTCCGGCACATCGACCTGCCGTGCGGCAGCTCGTTGCTCGCCATGGCGCGGAAGCCGACCACCCGCTAGGTGTCTCCCGTTTCCTGTCTCCTGTCTGCTGTCTCCTGTGAGACCGCCGCTCCCTCCGCGGTGCCCTCCGTGCGCGGCAGCGGCTTCTTTGTCGCCGTATGCGTCTTGCGCCAGACCAGCTCTACCCAGAGCTTCAGGATATCGAACAGGGTGCGCACGATGCGGCGCACGTTGAAGAACTGCGACGTCCCGTAGGCGCGGTGAAAATGATGCACCGGGGCTTCGACGATCCGGCAGCGGGCGTCCTGGACCTTCTTCATCAGCTCCAGGCAGATCACGCCGCTGCTTTTCTCGAGATGGACCCGCTCGAAGATCGATCGACGCATCAACCGGAAGTCGCAGTCGACATCCCGAACCCTCAGGCCAAAGAGCAGCTTGACCGTGTGGTGATAGAGCCGCCCGATGACGATCCGATGGAGCGGGTCCGAGCGGTTGATCTTGTAGCCATTGACGAGATCGACCTCCGGCGTCATGTGCGACCAGAGATCGACCAGCTCCCGCGGGTCGTACTGGGCGTCGCCATCGGTATAGAACACGAACTCCTTCGTGGCTGATGCGAACCCGGTTCGCAGCGCGGCGCCGTAGCCCCGGTTTGCGGCATGTTCGACCACCCGGAGCGCCGGGCACATCTGCGACAGCTCCTCGAGCACCTCAGCAGTCGCGTCCCGGCTGCCGTCGTTGACCACCACCACCTCGAAATCGTCGGTCACCTGGCGCGCCGCGAGCACCGCGCCGATCACCATGCTCGGAATCGTGCCGGCGTCGTTGTAGGCGGGGAAGAAGACCGTCAGACCGCCAGCCGCGGTCGGGGGGACGCGTTCGCCACTAGAGACGCAAACCTACCACTGCCGCCTGGACTGTCGCAAGCAGGCTAGCAGTCCATGGCAAAACCCTGCATCGCACCGAGAACCTGGCGTGACACTGCTGCGTTCGGCCAGTTCAAGGTGCGACAACGGAGAATACCGGCCTGTATTCGACCCCTGTAGAGAATGGCCCAGCGCCGTTCGAATGCAGCGGGGCTTTTGCCATGGGCTGCTAACCGACGACCTCGAAGAGCAAGGCGTCCGTGTCCAAGAAGATCGGTCTCAGGCGTCCGGCGAACGCGTCGAGCCGGTCCAGGATGGCGGCGCATCCCCTTCACCATCGCGTTACCGGTGGAGCACCACGTAGCGTGTCTGGTGCCGGTCGAGCAGCTCGAACCCTCGACCTCTCGGGAACCGGGTCGGTTCGACCACCTCCGCGCGGACGTCTTGTGGTAGCACGCAGCTATAATATCGGCTGGTTCTTGTCTGTTGGCACGCGCGGCGGGCCGTCCGCCGCCAAACGGAGGAGTCGATGCTCCGTGCCGTGAGTGCGGTGGCGCCGGGGGTCGCGGCGGTCATGGTGGTGGTGTTGCTCGTCGAGCCGCCGGCCCATCATCCCGCGCAGCGGATACCTACATTGCGCGTCTTCACGGATGGTCTGGGTCGCCCACCGGCGCAAGTGGGCGCGCGGACCAAATCATGGGGCCTTCCTGGCGACCCGCTCCTCGGCTTCATCGAGATTCCCGCCGGGCTGTTCACGATGGGCAGCGACAGGCAGGACGCGCAGGCCGACGAGGACGAGCGGCCGCAGCACACGGTGACCCTGCCAGCTTACTACATTGGCAGGTACGAGGTGACCGTGGCGCAGTTCGCCGCGTTTGTGGCCGATACCGGCTATGCGCCAGATGACCTCGGTAGCCTCGATGGGCCCGAGGACCATCCGGTTCGGAACGTGACCTGGAACGACGCGACGGCCTACTGCACCTGGCTGACCGAGACGTTGCGCGACTGGACTGGGACGCCATCAGTTCTGGCACGTCAGCTGCGCGGGAGCGATGGGGGGCGTCGTTGGAGCGTGAACCTGCCGACCGAGGCGGAGTGGGAGAAGGCGGCGCGGGGGACCGATGGGCGGCTTTACCCGTGGGGAGACCGCCTGGATGAGACGCGAGCAAACTATGGTGGCACGGAAGGGCCCAGGCCGGTGGGGAGCTATCCAGCCTGGGCGAGCCCGTACGGGCTACTGGACGTGGCGGGGAACGTCTGGGAATGGACCCGCAGCGTGCCCCTCGACTATCCCTATCGTGCCGACGACGGGCGCGAAGACACCAGCGCTTCGCAAGAACGAGCGTTGCGGAGCGGGTCGTTCGACATGAACGGCGGCTTCGTGCGTCCCGCCCGTCGCGGCAGAACCACTGTCGACTACAGCGCCGGCATCATCGGATTCCGGGTGGTCGTGTCGGCGTCTTCGTCATGATTGGCGGCCGGCGGGTCATCCTGACCCGATTGCACGGCCTCGATCCAGGTTCGTGCCGCGACACGGATCTGTTCGAATAGGGCTTCCACCCTGGGCAGGCGATCCGCGCTCGCGTGCCAGTGGGACAGATAGCTGACAGCATCAGGGACGCCTCTGCGCGCGAACACGACCGTGCCAAGGTTCGATTCGAGCCTGCTCGTGAAGAAGAACATCAGGGCTAGGGTTGCAGCAAGAACGGCTATCGCAGTCAGGAAACGGTGCATGGGGAGCCTCCATCTGTCTCCAAGCGTAGAGTGCCTCCCTGCGTCTGAGCGTTGACCTTCGTCACGCTGCTGTCGTGATGTTGATCACGGTCCCCGCCGCACAGCAGTTCTTCTTCTCACCGCCATCCCTGTATACTTGCCCGGCTTCCCGCTCACCATGTCTCTGAATCTCGGCACCCGGTTGGGTGCATACGAGGTCGCCGCCAAGATCGGCCAAGGTGGGATGGGGGAGGTCTACAAGGCCACCGATACCCGCCTGCACCGCACAGACTGGTGCCTGAACGAGCGCGCGCGCGTGTTCCTCAACGTCGAGAATCTCAGCGACATCCGCCAGACCAGGTATGAGCCGCTCACCAGGCCGAGTCGCAACAGCGATGGCCGCTGGGCGGTGGACGCCTGGGCGCCGATCGAGGGGCGCACGCTCAACGCCGGCATTCGCTGGTCGCTCTGAGGCTGCCGCCTGGTCCGCGAAGGCTGAAGCCAGATCAGCTGGGTTGATGCTGTGGCGCAGGCCTTCAGGCCTGCGAGGCGAGGCTGAAGCCTTGCCTCACAAATGTCGACACAATCCAGATGCGGTCTAGCGGTCGATCGCCAGGAATTTCTGGATGCGACGGCCTTCCTGCTCGGCCACGTAGACGTTGCCAGCCGAGTCGACTCCGATGCCGTGCGGCAGGGTGAACTGTGTGGGGTAGCGACCCGGGCCTCCCCCGAAGCTCGACAGCACCTGACCGGTGTGGCGGTCCAGGACATCGACCATCACGCTATTCTGGTTCACCACGAACAGGAAGCGCTGCTCCGCATCGGAGGAAAACGCCAGCACGGTCGCTGCCCCCCGCGTGCCAGTGCGCTCACGGTCGCGCGGAGTCAGCGGCTGCCAGGGCACGACGATGTTGCGCACGAAGGTGCCCATCCGGTCGAACACCTGTATGCGGTCCGCCTGCCGGTCGCACACATACACCAGACCATCGTTGGACACCCGGAGGCAGTGGGGGAGCGGGGTGATGTCTTGTTCCGTCGGCGTGCGTGCGAGAGCCCACTGACGGAGAAACCGTCCGGTGCGGTCCAGCACCGCGATCCGCTGGTTGCCGCCCGGCAGCTCCCCATCGGCCACGTAGATGTCGCCGGTGGCGGCATCGATGTCGATGGCGGCGGGCAGGAAGAAGGTGGCGCGGTCCGAGTTGAGAGGGCGGCCCCGGCGCGTGCCGTCCGACGAGTCGTACCGGCCGGTCTCCCCGATCTGCAGGAGCAACTCGCTGCCGTCATTCGAGTACTTCTGCACGTAGCCGGTGCCGGCGGCGACGATCCAGATGTTGCCCTCGGCGTCGACGTGGCAATCGTGGAGCCGCGTGCCCAGCCGCTCCGGGTCGCCCCAGCCACGGACGACGTTGCCCTCTGGGTCGAGCTCGATCACCGGCGGGGCCAACCTCGACCCATCGAGGTCGGCGGCGACCACGTTCTGCCGGTTGAGCAGAAACACGTGATCCCGGCCGTCGACGCACATTCCGCCCAGTCCGCCCGTCAGCCAGCGCTCACCCAGCGGCAGGCTGGGCCAGGACGGGTCGACCTCGAAGAGGGGCGCTTGTTGCGCTTGGGCTGAGACCGGATGGAAGAGGCCGACTCCCACCACCAGCAAGAAGCAGGACCCGATGACCATCTGAAGAATCGATCTGATCTCTCGCATGTTCATCCGTACCTTTACATCTGGCGCCGAAGTTCCCGGCATCTTCGACGATCCAGCGAATCGTCGCACACTACGCGTCGTGGGTGGGAGATGGGTGCGGAGAACGCGCGGTGTCAAAGGTCTAGGAATTCTCGTAGCGCCGCCTGCACCTCGTCCCGCAGTGCCTCCGGCAAGACGCCCAGGTCACGGCGGAACAGGGTGTTGTCCCACGCCAGCATCTGATCCACAAGGATTTCGCTCTCCTTATGTGCGCTTCAATCGGGAGTGTGACCGGAACTCGGCGTTGACCCGGCGACTTTCAGCCGCGACCAGATGCACCGCCCGGTGCGAACGTTTGATGCGGGCCGCCCTCAGCGCCTCATGCTCGAGCAGATCGAGGCCTGCTCGCACCACCGCGATCTTGGTCGGCGCACCGAGCTTTGCCTTCAGCGCTTCGATCCGCTTGTCGTCCTCGTCGCGCAACATGAGCGGTTTACCCATCGGGTATTTCGTATATTTCTATATATATTGCGAAGTATATCTCGTGCCGGCTGAGGCGTGTCTGAGGACCGTCGGTGCCGTGTGGGTGACACAATGGGCTGTCCTCGGTGCAGCGGTCCCTGCAGAAGTTGGAGTATCCGGAAAGAAGTTGCCATGACACGACGAATTACTGGACCCACATCCGTGCGGTGGATCGGCGCGGTCGTTATTCTGGCCGGGCTGCTGGCGTCGGGTGTCGCGCCCAACTCGCGGGCGATAGGCCAGACCCAGCCGAACCAGGCCGACGCACTGCCGCCGGTGCCGGCACGCAACGACGTGGCGCGCTCCCTGGGACCCGCCGACGAGGTGCTGATGCTGCGGCACCAGTTCCTGCAGAAGGGGGCGCACGAGGTGTACTACCGGGCGAGCCTGTTCGGGGTCTGGCCCTGGTACGAGCGGCTGGGCGCGCGCATGACCGGCCAGTGGCAGGTGGTCTACCCGGAAGGCGGCGAAAGTCCCGACCTCGACGAAGGATATCGGTTGGCGCGCTATGCCAGCTTCGAGCACTGGCGGTATACGCGCGGGCGACTCTCGAGCACTCTGGCCGGTAACGGACCAAATCGCGACCGGAGCAACCAGGCGGGATTGTTGCGGCGTCAGGTCAGCGAGGGCTCAAAGGGCGGCTACTTCCTGCAAGGCCTGACCGCAACGACCAGACCTCAGTTCTTGCCCGGGTCCGGTGAAGAGTACGAGCTGGTGGACGGGACCCGGCCGGCGCCGGACGACGATGTCATCGCGGTGCGGAACGATATCGCGCAATCGGGCACCGAGACAATCGTGTTGCGCTACGCGCGGATCCGCAAAGGGACGTTCGACGAGCTTCTCGCAGCCACGGTCGACCAGGTCTGGCCGTTCGAGGAAAAGCTCGGAGCCCGCCCGATCGGGCAGTGGAAGGTGATCTATCCCGACGCGCCGAGCCGCACCGAGGAGAGCCCAGACTACGACGAGATGGTGACCATGCTCCGCTATGCGAGCTACGACCACTACCTCGCCACGCGTCCCGGGCAGGCCGTCCTGGTCGGCGGTAACGGGCCCGATTGGCAGGTCTGGCGGGACGCGCTCGCGGCACGGGACAGGCTCACCACCCAGACCGCCGTCGAGTTCCTGCAGGGCTTCGACCACACGAGTCCGCCGATGTATCAGCCGGCGCTCCCTGAAACCTACCGGGTGAAGTAGACACAGGAGTCCGACCGCTGTGCCTGGCCTGGCGGGGCTGCATCTGTAGAAGATTTGGCACACTGCCAGCCGGGGCTCCCTTGGCGCCACATCGGCTCCCCCGGTGTCTAACAGGTGAGGGCGCAGTATGGCTTGTCCGGTCTTGCGAACCACGGTGAATGGAGGTCGTGGTTAATGGATGAGACTTTCGTTGCGGTGACCATTGTGGGGGGCTCTTGTTTGTCGTGGCTGGGGCCGCCTGCTTCATCGGCTTCGCGCTGCTGAGACCTGGCAGGAAGTCAGCGCTGTTCGGGGCGAATCTCGCCGAGGCCCTGCGCAGTGGTCCGGCGTTGGTCGCGCGATTGGTCCGACCCGCGCAGGCTGTCGGTCGCAAACGACATCGCCCCCGTCCGAATCCGGCTACGCGCTGATGTCAGCGCCGGGCGCACTCGGTCGCTGACCGGTCAGCCGTCACACCTGCGGCACGAGCTGCGGCAGCACGTAGGCAAAGATCATCGTGACGACCCCCATGAAGAGGGCCAGGATGATGCTGTGCTTGAGTGTGATCCGGAAGAGGCGCCCCTCCTCGGACGACGCCATGCCGGTGGCCGCGACGGCGACGGCAATGCTTTGCAGCGAGATCATCTTGCCCATCACCCCGGTGGCGGCGTTCGTCGAGGCTGTCAGGATCGGGTTCAACCCGAGCGCGTTGGCGGTAACCACCTGAAGTGTGCCGAACAGCGCATTTGAGGACGTGTCGCTGCCGGTCAAAAAGACACCGGTCCAG
Organism: Acidobacteriota bacterium; assembly: GCA_002726085.1. Lineage (GTDB taxonomy): Bacteria > Acidobacteriota > Vicinamibacteria > Vicinamibacterales > UBA8438 > NP936. The sequence continues at coordinate 22,017 of PBRZ01000108.1, read as the reverse complement.
CCGAGCATCGCGCTGAAGAAGGGGAAGAGCGTGCCGGTGGCGGCGAAGGCCAGACCCAACGTCGAGGTCATGCCGGCGTAGTTCATCAGGAAGGCCAGCGCCAGGACCGACGCAATCGTCAGCAACGGCATCGACAGCTGCTTGAAGACCGACCCGACGATGCCGAAGAACTTGCCAGGCGAGAGACCCAGCAGCAGCGACGCGGCGAACGCCGAGAGAAAACAGGAGGTGCCGGCCGCCGACAGCCACTGGAAGTTGTAGAGCGCCGCGTAGGGCGACGGCTCGGGCGTCAGCGGTGGCACGCGGGTGATCAGGTCGTGGAGCAGCGGCACCGGGATCGAGACGCTGACCGCGTTCAACGCACCTTGAATCGGCGGGAAGCGCCACGCCAGAACGAAGATGACCAGCAGGATGTAAGGGCTCCAGGCGGAGACGAGCTCTCCGGTGGTGTGTGTGTGGCGCTTCGTGGTGGCTGCGACGTCACCCTCGAGCCGGAAGACCTGCTTCGGCTGCCACACCTTCATCACCAGCACCATCGCCACCAGCGCGGCGATCGACGACAGGATGACGGCTACTTCCGGGCCGATGGTGTTCGAGGTGACCAACAGCACGCCGGCGAAGGTCACCGAGCAGGCCGCGATTGGCGGCAGCACTTCGAGCGCCCGCTTGAAACCCGACATGATGACGACCATGTAGGCCGGGATGATGATGGCGATCAGGGCGCACAGGCGTCCGGTCATGGAGCTCAGCGCGTCCATCGGCAGCTCGGTAATGCCCGCTAGCGTGACGACCGGAATGCCGAGCGAACCGAAGGCGACGGGAGCGGTGTTGGCGACGAGGCAGATGAACGCCGCGTAGAATGGCGAGAACCCGAGGCCGGTCAACATCGCGGCGGCCACGGCGACCGGCGTGCCGAACCCGGCCGCGCCCTCGATGAACGCTCCGAACGCAAAGCCGATCAGCACAGCTTGCAACCGACGGTCGTCACTGAGCGCGCCGATCGAGTCCTTGATGACCTCGAACTTGCCAGTGTCGAGCGTCACGCGATAGAGGATGAGCGACGCGATGACGATCCAGCCAATCGGGAACAGGCCGAATGCGGCGCCGTAGACCATCGACGCGCCGGCCTGTGGGGCGGGCATGCCATAGATGCCCAGCGCCAGGACAAGCGCCACGCCCAGTGCGCTGAGGCCCGCTATCCAACTGGGCTTGCGTCGAACGCCCAGCATGTAGAACAGGATGACCAGCGGCACTGCCGCCACCAGTGTGGAGTAGCCGAGGTTGCCCGCGACGGGTACGTAATCTTGTTCCCACATGGTCGAAGTGCTCCCCAGGTAGCACGCACAGGCGATTCGAATGGCGTAAACCGCAAGACTGTAGCACGGCTGGGCCGCCTCGGCGTGCAGATGTCGTCGCCAGGGATGCCGGGAGTGACGGTTGTCTAGCTGGTCGGGATTCCCAGGGCCACCATCAGCGTATCGTCGAGTGCCCTGAGCTCTTCAGCATCGAGGCGGCTCGTGCCGGCGCGGTAGGTCATGCCGGGATAGCCCGCACCACGCGTGGGTTGCTTCTGTGGCGCAGGCCTTCAGGCCTGCGAAGCAAGGCGACAGCCTTGCTCCTGGATGTCGAGACGACCGGATAAGGGGCGACCGGAGCCCGTGGCAGTAGTAGCCTGCCACGGGCTGTTCATCTGGACTACTTTACGCCAGCGGCGTCCTGTTGAGGCGCTGCCTTCAGCATTTCCGCTTTCGTGCGCAACTGGTTGTCCACCTTGATGACCCCGAAGGTGCGACGGGCGATGGCGTCGGCCTGGATCCGGTCGGCCTGGGTGAGCACCGCACCCTTCAGCGTGACATAGCCGTTCCGCACGATCAGGTGGATGCCTGGGTCGAGACCAACGTACCGGTGGAACGCCGGATGGCCATAGACCCCTCGGGCCAGGGATGCGCGAATCCGCTCGTCGCCGATCCCCGGCGACAGCACGTCGAGATCGGTGACGATCCCCTTCACGCCAGGCACACGCGACACACGTTCGTAGAGGTCGCCCGGCTTGTCGGGGCGCGCGGTGACCACGCCGTGCAGGGTGACGATCGAGTCTTCGATGGAGCCGCTGACATAGTCGAAGACGGTGTAGTACGGGTAGCGCCGAATCGCCTCGGCCACCCCGCGGGCCAGCGCGTGCGGGCCGTCGGCGTCCCTGATGGTCAGGTAGCTCACCACGCTGACCACGCCCTCGGTGTCGCTGGCCCGCTCGATGGCCCATTCCTTGTGCCACAGCGACGGGACTTCGCCCGTCAGCGTCACTTCGTTGCCGCGCACGGCGGTCTCGACACTGAATCCGACCACTTCTTCCTTCGACAGCCGTCGCTCGACCTTTCGCTGCAGGTCGTCGTCCGCGCTTGCGGCCATTGCGGGGGCAGCGGTGAACGTCACCAGGAACACGGCTGCTATCGAACGTCCGATGCATTGGGTTCTCGTCATTGGGTTCCTCCCTTCCCGTCATTCCTAGATTTCACATCGCATGCCATCGCCCTTGGCTTCGACCGAAACCGTACAACTGACGTAAATATAATTAGATAGCGGCATGTAGCCGAACCAGTCTCGATCGCGAGAGTGTCCTCTGAAGTGGTCGATCTTGGCCATACAGAATGCACCGCTGGCGCCTGAGCTTCTGACGACAAATCGCCAGACCGCACACCTAACTTGACATCGCGTGGTCAGCTGCTGGACACTGGCGGTCCCTCCCGTCGTCATTGAACACCGGCTGCCGGCCGCCGACGTTTCCCACCTGGTCCGGAACGAAGCGCACAACTTCTCGTCGTCTCCTGGTCGTCGGACCGATCCCGGCGACACCCTGCACTCATCCGAGGAGGAATAGACCATGACTGGTTTACCCACGCCCGACTTCATCGAGGTCGAGGACGCAAGGCTCTATTACGAGGACACCGGACTCGGCTCGCCCGTCGTGATGCTCCATGGAGGGTTGCTCGATGTGCGGTCGTGGGATCTCCAGGTGGAACCGCTCGTGACGTCGCACCGGGTCATCCGGGTCGATGCCCGGTTTCACGGCCGCTCCGAGGGAACGCCGGGCGTGTTCAGCAGCGTCGAGGACCTGCGGGCCGTGCTCGACGGTCTGAACATCGACCGGGCGGAAATCATGGGGCTGTCCTTGGGAGCCCGGACGGCGATCGACTTCGCCAATACCTTCCCGGAGAGGGTGAGCGCGCTTGTCCTGGTGTCGCCTGGTGCCTCCGGCTATGAACAGCAGAGTGCGGCGTTCGCGCGGCACAACCAGGAATTCTTCCGTGCGTTCGGTGGCGGCCTCGACGCCGCCATCGACTACTTCCTTGGTTGGACCGTGGTTGGTCCGAGACGGCAGCCGGCTGATGTCGATGCGGCACTCATGGACAGCGTGCGCAGCATGGCGCAGGGTTCCCTCGTCAAGCAGAGCTCCTAGATCGTGTTGAAAGAGCTCGATCCGCCCGCGATCGCACGTCTGGACGTGATTCAGGCGCCGACGTTGGTCGTCGTCGGTGAGCTCGACCAGCCGTCCATCGTGGATCTGGGGAGGCGCGTTGCCGAGGAAGCCTGCAATGCCGAGATCGCCGTCATTTCAGGCGCGGCGCATCTGGTCAACATGGAAAGACCGGAGGCGTTCAACCAGGCAGTGCTCGCGTTTCTCGACGACAGGTAGGCACCGCCACCGCGCCGGCGCTCAGCGGCTCGCTTCCAGCTCTTCCATCTCTTGCAGGCGCGATCCGGCGAGCATGTTCGTCAGGCCGTAGTTGCCTTCGTGGCAGGCGTATTCGAACATCGGGCCGGTGCTGGGGGTCATCGGCAGCGAGCCACCCCAGGGGCGGGTCCAGGTGTTCGGGTCGGTCACGGTGAACTCGTAGCCGAGTGTGCCGTCATCGACGCGCGAGAAGCGCTCGACGACGTGCAGCGACTGGCTGAGCGTGGGGGTGAAGTTGCGGATGAAGGCGTGCTCGTTGAAGTGGGTCGTCTCGACGATGAGCGTGTCGCCGTCCCAGTGCCCGCGCGAGTCGCCTGCATATTGCCGGACCGAGTCGGGAATGTTCGGGCGCCCGTCGAGCGGGATCACGCGCACGTCGTGGATGTGCTCCTGCACGATTGCCACGACGTCTGGCGTCTGAAATATCTGGTAGTTGTTGTTGTAGGCGGTCGGAAACGACGGCACGCCGCGATACCAGATACAGCGGTCTCCCAGGTCGAGCTGGTCGTAGTGCTCGGTCGGCAGACGCCCGCCCCTGACGTCGGCCAGATACCGCGCCTCGTCCGACTCCATCCAGGCCCGCGTCGCGGACGTCACGGCCGGCAGCCGTCCGTTTGGCGGGTCGGTGACGACCGACGTGCGTTTGGTCGCGACGACCCTTGTGCCGCGCTCCATCCAGAAGTTGTTGTACGACCCGGGAGCGCCGTCCACGCCCCGGTCAACGTTGCCATTAGGGTCGGCCTCGGTCCGCAACGCGGCCCGGCCCGCCAGCTCGCGATCCCGGTCGGCGGTGCGCTGCTCGATGGCCGCCGCTTCTTCTTCCGTCAGAAACTGCTGGTCGCCAAGCGACTCGGGCCGCTGGAACGGCGTTAGCGTCGAGTTGTTCCAGACGCCCCGCAGGTCGGGCGCCCCCCATTCCGTCCGAGGCGTCGGCTGTGTCGACTGGGCCGACCCGAGCGCCGGCGCAAGCAACACGACCGCGGTTACGGCAACCAACGAGGCGAGGCTTCGATCGGTCATCGCACCCTCCTTCAGGGCGGGTCGGGGCGGAGGAGACTGGTTACTCGGCTACTGGCCTGACCCGTTCTCGATGGCACGGGCGCCATTCAGCGTGCCGTCCATGCCGTAGTTCCCCTCGTGGCAGGCATATTCGAAGATCGGCAGGTCGCTCTGCCGCATCGGAAGCTCCACCGTCCAGGGCGCCGTCCACGTCGTGGGGTCGGTCACCGTGAAGGTGTAGAGCAGGGAATCTTCACTCGAGCGTTGAATCCGTTCCGTCAGGTGGAGATTCTTGCTCGAGTTCCGGAAGCTGGTCTCCCGCAGAAAGTTCTTGGTCTCGACGACGAGCGTGTCGCCCTCCCAGTGTCCGCGAGACACGCCGGTCCACAGTGGTACCGGGCTGTGGTTGCTGCCGTCGAGCGGGATGATGCGCGCGTTGTGCACCATTTCGTTGAGCAGCACGACATGGTCGGCGGTCTGAAAGATCTGCACGTTCATGTTGTAGGCGGAGGGCAGCATTGGTGGTCCAGAATTGAAGCCGGTGATGCACCGCTCGCCGAGTGGACGATCCTCCGGGCCCTCTGAGGGCCGCTGGTTGATCCGGAGCCGTTCGGCTGCTCGCGCGGTGCCGGCGTCGGTCAGCTCGGGGACTCGTCCGTCCGCTGGGTCGACGACCAGGGAGGTGCGACGCGTCTCGACGACGGCCGTCCCGCGGTCCCACCAGAAGTCGTTGTAGGCGAGCGCCAGGTCACGCGTCTCGCTGGTGCCGTTTACCTGACCACGGGCAGTTGTAATCTGCTTCTTGGCTTCCCGGTCGAGGTCGGCATTGTTGGCCCGCACGCGTTCGGCGGCATATGCGGCGACCTCTTCTTCAGAGAGAAATTCCTTGTCGGCAAACTCGGTTGGGCGTTCCAGCGGCGTGACGGTTCTGAAATCCCAGACGCCGTTCAGATTGGGGTGCCCGTCCGCCGTACGTAGCGGCGCCGGGCCGCGACCGGATTGGGCGGCGGCCGCCGTCGAGATAAGCAGTCCGAGTGCCACGCCGCTGGCGATGAGCCCAGGTCGTCGGTTGGTCATGGTGTGCACCTCTTGGGAGACAGGCACTCAGAGTACCACGAGTTGCGTTCGCACTTCGCTCTACATCCGTGGCCTGTTGGCTAGGCTGTCAGTCCATCGAGCGGGCCGGTCACGTCGATAAAGTCGCTGCGCTGGCCACGCACGTGCTCGAGACCCACATGGTCGACGTCGAGACCCATCGCGCGGGCCACGCTCACCAGCAGCTTCTGGTGGGGGATGCCGGATGCCCGCGTGGTACCGCCGGTCAGAACCTGTGACGGCACCCGCATTTCGGCTGGTGTCTCGTGGGGCCAATGCAGGTAGCGCCCTGTCGTGAAGGCCCACGAGCCGCCGATGAGGACGGGGCAGTAGCGGCTGTAGCCGTGCCAGCCGTCGCCGAGCTCGGAGCCCCAAACGATCAGGGTGTTGTCCATCACCGATCCGCCTCCGGCGTCTGGAATCGCCTCGAGCGTGCTGACGAGACGCGCGACCTGCCTGCCGTGATATTCGGCATAGTCGGTCATCGCGGCGTACTTCGCCGGATCCTCGTAGATGTAGTGGGCGATCCCCTTGTGCACCTTGTCGCTGATGTTGTCGGCGCCGAACTCCGCGGTCGGCATCTCGCCCAGCGAGAGCGAGACCACACGCGTGATGTCGCAGCTGAACGCGGCGCCAATGATGTCGGTGAAGGCGTCGAACCTCGCGTCGTACTGTGCGAACGCGGCTGCGGGTCGCGGCGGCGCGTCGCACGTCAGGGTGGCCAGTCCCTCGAGTCGTCCGCCGAGTCGCTCGACCAGGTCGAAGTGGGACTCGAGCCGGGCCCGGTCGGTGGCGTCGATCGACGGGGCGAGCCTTTGATACTCGTCGTAGGCGAAATCGAGCGTGGTGCGGCGACGTGTGCCGACCGCGTCACCCGACGAGGCGGGCCCGAAGACGCGCTCCCAGGCGTTGAGTGGCGTGTTCTCGGCCGGCAGGCGCATGCCGCTCGGGTTGTAGGCGATGGGGCGGCCGGCCTCGAGCGCGGCGTCGACCGACAGCTCGAGCGAGGGCAGCCGGTCGGGTCGCGCGACGCGTGCGGAGACCAGCTGGTCAATCGACGCCGAGGTCGACCGCGTGTCCCGTGCGGCGAAATCGGCATTGTTGCCGGTCCAGGCGTGAATCCAGCCCCGGTCGTGACGGTTTCCGCCGCTGTCGAGCTCGGCCGTCGCCAGCGAGAGGCCGTCGAGGGCGAGCAAACGGTGCCGGTGCTCGTAGAGCGGCGCCAGCGGCTGGCTGAACTCGCTGCGGCTGACCGAGGCCAGATCGAGCGTCCATGGTTCGGCGTCCGATCGACCCGCCGGGTGCATCTTCCATGTCTCATAGGGCCAGCCATGGCAGTGGCTGATGACGACGAGTCGCCTGGGCGCCGCAGCGCGCTGGGCGAAGGCGCGCAGAACACCGTCGGGTAGTGCCGCCCCGAGCGCCGTCAAGCTGCCCAGCTGCAGCAGGTATCGTCGCGAGATCATTGGTTGGCTCCCGAGGGTGTGGCGGCCGGGCGCATACGGAACAGGTCGCTGCTGGCGNTCGAGACCAGCANCTCCTTGATCGAGTCGTCGTCGCGAAACCCTTGTTGCAACGTTTCGAGTCCTGGGGTGGNGTCTCCGAGCTGGGTGCCCAGGGCATAGCGCNTCCAGTGCTCCACGTAGCAGTCGCGCACGCGGTCACTGTTGGCGAGCTGGCGCGCGAAGTCGATGCCGTCGGTGAAGGAAATCTCCTCGCCGCCGGTCAGNGCCAGCGTGCCGCTCGCGTCGACCGGCTGTCCGTTGTCCTCGGCCCGCCACTTGCCGANCGCGTCGTAGTGCTCAAAGGCGAACCCGGGCGGGTTGATCATCCGATGGCACGTGTTGCAGAGCGCCGGGCTGGTGGCGNTCGCNGTGCGNTCGCGGTTGGTGCTCTCGGCCGTCAGCGTGTCCGGCGGCAGCGCTGCCTCGGCCCCCTGAATGGGCAAGCCCAGTTCCATGCAGGCGATGCGTTCGAGCACCCGCTTGCCGCGCAAGATCGGTCCGGGCTGCACGGCGGAGGCCCCGAGCGCGAGCACCGACGGCAGCGTCAGCACGCCGGCGCGTTCGCTCCTGGGAAACTCGGCGGGGTAGAGCGTCAAGTCTTGCTGACGCCCGATGGAGGCCACCACGATTTCTATCGGCCGCGTCACGGTGGGCCCGTCCTCGATGCGTGTCGCGCCGGCGCCGTAGATCGGTTTCGTCGCATCCGACATGTAGCCGTGGTTGTCGGTCATCAGCGCACTGAACGTGCCGGCGCCGTCGAAGATGGTGCGCTCGACGAACAGCTCGGTCTCGAGCTTCATCGAGTGGCGCACCGGGCCCATGACGGCCGGCCACTTTACGTCGTCGTCTCGCGCGGTTTCCAGCTCCGGAGCCAGGCCGAAGAGCGGCCCGAAGGCGCGGCGCGCGGGCGCGACCAGCAGCACCTGGTCGGTGCCAAGCCACTGATGATGGAAGTGCACGACGGCGAGCCGGGCTTTCGGGTCGTCTAGCATCCGGCGCGCCTGGCGTTCGATCTCCTCCGCCGTGGCGAGCTCGCCCGATTCGGCGGCTGCGAACAGCGCCTCGTCCGGCATCGAATCCCAGAGGAAGTAGGAGAGGCGCGTGGCCAGCTCCCACCGGCTCGGCTGAGCTGTGACGTCACCCTTGCCCGGCTCGACCCTGAAATGAAAGGAGGGAGCCTGCAGGACGCCGGCCACACTCAGGGCCACCGCTTCGTCACGCGGGTAGGCGCCGAGGTTGGCCTGCCAGAATGCTTCGAGCCGTGCCCGCTCGTCCGGACGGAGGGGTCGTCGATAGGCGCGCCGAGCGAAACGCTCGATGCTCGACCAGGCGCAGGCATTCTGTTCGGTCGCGGCAAGGCTTGCCCAGTTCGCGCAGGTGAAAAACGTCGGTGACTCGAGCGCGAACGACGCAAAATGCATCGCCGCCAGGTGCAGTTCCTCCACCTGATAGGACGACGGGCTCTGTCCCTGCACGATGCCCTCGAAGCCTTCCGAGCCCGGCTCGGCCGGGAACCGCCACGGCCAGACCGGCGGGGGAGGAGGGGGCAGGAAGACACCCTTGCTCGCGGTGCGCCGCGGGCTCAGTCGGTCGGCCAGGGCCGACCGGTCGGGCCACTCCTCGCCGTCCCGGGGGAAGGCGAGCAGATCGGCAATCGTGTTGTTGTATTCGGCGGGCGTCAGCGCCAGTGGAGGGGTGGCCGGTGTGCCTGCGCCGTTCACGCCGTCCTGACCGGCTGCCACGAGCGGTGCCAGGACGGCCCAGGCGAGCACCGCCATCAACGCTGTGAATGTTCGAACGATCATCCCGCCAAGAATCGCAGCGCGAGACTTCCCGAGTCAAGTCAGCGCCGTCTCGCGCTACCATTCAATCAATGATGGTCATTCCTGACTCCGTCGGCGACATCTCATGATCGGTCTGGCGGAGATCCTGATCGTCGCCCTGCTCGTGGGGCTCATCTTCGTCTCCAGGCGGCGCGGCGGTCCGCCCGCCCGCGAGCGTCCCGCCATGGGAGAGACCGAGATTACCGTTCGCCTGCCTCGATATACGGGCACGCTGGTCGGGGCGGTCGCATCGGCCGTCGCCGTCGCGGCGGGCGCGATCTGGTATGAGCTGCCGCCCGCGGTGGGCACCNTCGCCGCGGGGATCGTTGCCGGNNTCGTCGCCGCCGGGCTTGCCACACTCGCCTCCAGACGCGGTTAGCGTGATGTTCTCCCGGTCCTCCCGAGGACGCTTGACCGACAAGGACCTCGGCCGNTTTGCCGAGGACACGCTTTTTCATCGCATCGCGCGCGCGGTGTGCCATGCNGGCTGTCTGCCCCGNAAGGAGCTGTTCGAGACGTGGGAGATGGCGCGGCGTGTCAGGCGCCGATTTCGCGGNGGACGCGTCATCGATCTCGGTGGCGGACACGGCTTGCTCGCCCAGATCATGCTGTTGCTCGACGACTCGTCGCCGTCNGCGCTCGTGGTCGACCAGACCCTGCCGGCCTCGGGCGCGCGGTTGTATGAGGCGTTGGNGCGGGCCTGGCCGAGGCTCGCAGGACGCTTGACCTTTGTCGCCGGTTCGCTCGAGACGGCGGAGCTGCTCGGCACCGACGTTGTCGTCTCGTGCCACGCGTGTGGCGATCTCACCGATCGCGTGTTGCAACGGGCCGTGGCCGNGCAGGCGCGGGTCGCGGTGCTGCCCTGCTGTCACGACCTCGNGTCNGGCGACACCGGNCGGCTGANGGGTTGGGTCGACGGCCCGCTGGCCGCCGATATCGTGCGGGCAACGCGGCTGACCCAGCAGGGCTATCGCGTCTGGACGCAGACCATNCCGGCCGACATCACTGCGAAGAACCGCTTGNTGCTTGGTGCTCCCGTNCTNGAAAGTGCCCGTACAGTCAGTCGCGNAAGCGCACCACGGCGCGCCCGGGCGCAATNACCTGGTCGTCGGCGTTCTTGATGTAGATCTCCAGCGTGACGGTTCCGTCGCTTTGGTCGACCTCCACTACCTCGCCGCCGGCGCGGAGGCGCTCGCCCAGATACGCGGCNCGGCGGTTCGAGTACTCGAGCTCNACCAGCGCGCCATCGTCGCCGATCCACTCGGTGACCACCTGCGAGAGCCAGTCGCCCTGCAGCGGACCGTCGACGACGATGCCCGGGTGCTTCTCGACCTGGGTGGTGTAGGGCTCGTCGAAATGAATCCGATGCGGATTCCAGATGACGGCGTTGTAGAGGAACAGCGAGACCATCGAGGGCTCGTGGGTCCGTTCGTCGAGGCTGGTGCCGACCGTGACGGTGCTGAGTGTAGGCATGGCNGCTACCGAAAAATTCTGCGACGGGTTTCTTNCATCACCAGCTCGCCGTCTTCGGNTTCGACGCGCACGGCGTAGGCAACGAAGATCAACGGGCCGGTGCGGCCCTGCTTCTCGTAGATGTCGNNGAGTGTTCGGGTCAGGACCAGGACATCGCCAGGTTTGATCGGGCGGTAGTAGATGTTTTTGATCCCGCCCGCCATGACGCGCTTCAGTGGCAGATCCGGCAGCAGCGGGTCTGGCGTCAGGCCGTCCGCACGCAGCGTCTCGATCTGAACCAGCGGCTGATGCGCGTTGAAGAGAAACATGGGCGGCGCCTCATCGCCGCGCAGGTATTTGTCCTGGCGCTGCTCGGTGGCGATGGCGTACTTCATGATGTCGCGCCGGGTCACGTCGAGCCGCTGCGGCGTATCGGCCCGCCCGACCCACTCGCGAATCTCCGGTGTCAGGAGCCCAGGTGTCTCAGCCATCGATACGGAACCTCGGGAGGGTGATCTTGTCGCTCACGTCCTGGTAGTCGAGCACCACGGGGAGATCAAGCGTCAACCGACTCGCGTCATTATCGACCAGTTCGACCAGCGGCGCCACCATGCGGACACCATCCGCCAGGTCGACCGTGAGCAGCACGTAGGGGATGTCGATCTTGAACCCCCGGTGAAACGCGTGATGGCTCACCGTCCAGCTGTGCACCGTGCCTGTTCCGGATGCCTCGAACCACTCGTCCTCGAGCGAAAAGCAGGCGGCGCACATCGGGCGAGGATAGTGACGCGGTGTCTTGCACGCGGCGCAGCGCTGGAGCACGAGCCGGTGCCCCTTGAGGCCCTCCCAGTAGGGTCGGCTCTCGGCGGTCGGTTCGGGCAGCGGCCTGGCGATGTTCGGGGCGTTCATTCTTGATGCAGCATGCGGTTCGCGTCTGTTGCGTGCGTCCCGCGGCTCAGACGGGCCTGAAGGCCCTTGCTACCGTTGTGTCGCCTGTGGCCTGGATTAGCGGTGCATGATCGCGATCGAACCGTCGCCCAGGTCGCCATATCCAGTCACCAGCCCCACTTCGGCGCCGTCGACCTGCCGCGTGCCGCAGTCGCCCCGAAGCTGGCGCACTAGCTCGACGACATGATTGAGGCCGACCACATGGGCCTGTGACAGCAGTCCGCCATGTGTGTTGGTGGGCAGCGCGCCGCCCAGGCCGATCCTACCGTCTTCGACAAAGGCGCCACCCTCGCCCTTGGGGCAGAACCCGAGATCCTCGAGCTGACAAACGACGGTGTAGGTGAAGCAGTCGTAGATCTCGGCCACGTCGATGTCGTCGTGGGTGACGCCAGCCATCTCGAAGGCGCGCGGCGCCGCCTTGGCGAGACCGAGCCGGGTCATGTCGGGGCGCTGCGTGATGGCGCTGGGCGAATCGGGGTGACCGACCCCCATCCCCGACAGCCAGATCGGTGGCCGCGGCATGTTGCGCGCCCTCTCGGCGCCACTCACCACGACTGCCGCGCCGCCGTCGCTCTCGAGACAGCAGTCCAGCAGCCGGAACGGATCGGCGATCATCCGCGACGCATGATGGTCGGCCACCGTCATCGGCGTCCGCATCAGCGCGTTGTCGTTCAGCGCAGCGTGACGTCGCATCGTAACCGCCACCTCGGCGAACTGCTCGCTCGTTGTGCCGTACAGCGCCATGTGCCGTCGCGCCATTGGGGCGTAGTATTGCGCCGGGGCGTTGGCCCCCACCGGAGCTTCGAACTCCGATACCACCCGGAACTGTCGCATCGCTCCGACACGGCGGCCGATGCGGCCCCCCGAGTAGCCGTCGCGTCCCAGCGGAATCAGCATGTGCGTGGCGACCCCGGTCGCAACCGCCATCGCCGCGCACTGCAGCGCCGCCACCGGGCTTGCGCCCCCCATCGGGGTGGTGGCCGAGAAGCGGAAATCTTCGCTGCCGAAGTTCGTCAACAGGTCTTCGGCGACGACGGCGCCGCTAGCGTAGGCAATCACACCGTCGATGTCTCGTGGCGTCAGTCCGGCATCCGCTATGGCGGCGAGCGACGCCTCCAGGGTGAACCGCAGGGCGCTCTTCTCGGTGCCACGCAAATAGCGGGTTTCTCCGATGCCGGTGACAGCGGCGGTGTCGCGCAGGCTGGTCATGCCGTCACTGTCGGCGTCGCGATGGGGGCCGTCTGGCCGGCACGGCGTCTCAGCGGAACTGCTGGAGCACGGCGGGCTCGATGACGCAGGAGATCGTGCGTGCCTCGCCCACCATCTCGAGGGTGACGGCGCCGGTCGGGGCCCAGGCCGGGTAGTCGAAGGTGTACCGGCCGTCGCGTCTGCTTCGATCGACGGGGGAGACGGGGTTGCCGTCGCGCGAGAGGATGAGATCGGTCAGCACGTTGGTCGAGCCCTCGGCTGGTGTCGCGCTGATGGTCACGCGCGTGCGTCGGGCCGCCTGATAGTTGGGCTCGGGCGCCGGCTGCCCCCTCTGCACCGCGAGCCACACCTCGTAGGCGACTTGCTTGTAGCCGGTGTAGGCGGCGAGCGTGAAGTCGTCGTTCTGGCAGAGCCCGGTGTCCCAGAAGACACACGGCGGATCGTCGCCGCCCTGCTTCCCGCACTCGATGGCGTTGTAGTAGCTTTCGGGCGAGATGGGCAGAATCCCTTTGAACCAGGGCGGTGTGGTGGCGCCGGGCCGAGCCTTGGCCGTCACCTGTGCTGCTGCGTCGCTGGGCCAAGCCCCCGCGGCGATGAGCACGAGCACGGCAGCAAGCCCCCACCTGGCCGCGAAGCCCCTGCGTGTGTGAATCGAGAAAGTCGTCGAAGGCCGGTGTGTGACGCCCATCGGTCCAGAGTATACAACCGCACGCCATCGCCGCATGGCGGAGGCACCGACCTGGTGGCATTCAAGTTTGGACGCCCTGAGCCGGCCTGCCGATATAATTCAACGACTCTCGTCTGACGCCTCCCTTTTGGAACAGTCGACATGGACCCACCCGGCGAACGCGCCGACCCGACCCGGCCACCCGGGCGCCTCGACCGCTACCTCCTGTCGCTTCCCGAGCGCACATTTCGCTCTGCCACCGCTGTGTCCGCCGGCCTGCTTCGCGAGCTTGGCGATGTCGCGCTGCCCGCCGCCCTCCGTCGTACCAGCCTCTACCGCAACATGGTCGAGGGAACGCTGCGCTTCCTGATCGAGACTGTAGGGGACGTGGAGGGGGCGTTCCCCGAGGAGGGGAAGCTCGGTCCGGAGTTCGCGTTGCGTCGGGCGGCGGGGAACGGCATCGAGATGGCCGGCATCCTGGCGTTTCGGGCGTCGCCTGTCTGGGTGATGGCGGCGCTGGCCGATGTCTCCGGCGCCGGGCGCAAGCTGATCCGGGAGATCGCCGGCTCCCTCAAGGAGGAAGGCCTGCTCGACCCAGACGCCGAGTTCGAGACGGTGGACCATATCCTCACCGGCCTCGAGGATGCCTCCGGCCAAGTAGCAGACGCCGTGAACACGCCGCCCCTGGACGTGGCCGGTCTGCGCAGGGAGTGGACCGAAATCCAGAAGCGCATGCGAAGGATCCCACCCGCCCAACTTCCAACGGCGGATCGTTTGTGGGACGGCTGGCGGGGTTTGCGCGCCGAGGCCGCGGTGCAGGAGCGCTCGGTGTTCCAGCTGTCGTCTTTGATGGCGGTGTCGGCGCTGGGCTCGTTGCCTGATGGCGCGCGCTGGTTGTCCCGCAGCGCCGCCACCGCGGCGAAGAGCACCGGTGGAATGTTCGCCGGCGCGCTACTCGACCACTACCGGGACACGCTGGCGGAGATCCACCGGGAGGGCTTCGGCCCCTATTGGAGCCGCCAGTTCGGGCCCTACTTGCGCGCCGCCGCCGCGCAGTTCTCTCCGGGCCGGCGCTCCCTGACCGAGCGGCTCATGGACCGAGTGAAGAAAGGTCAAAGGGCTCGGTGAGCCTCTGCCGTGTCCCCTTGCGAGGATTCATGGGTCCCTCGGCCCCATCTCAACTCATTGCTGGCGTTCGGCGAGGCTCGTCAGGATTTCGGCAAGTGCGCGGAGTCGCGTTTGGTTCCGACCGCTCGCACCCGCGCTCTCGTCTTCGAGTGCACCGGCTGCGGTGGCGAGCTCAGCGGCGAGCCCAGCGTTTGTTCGCGTCCCATCTGTCAGCAGTTGGTCGGTGCGGTCGAGCAAGTCCGACAACGCCGCCGAGCGCTCAGGCGCAATGGTGTCGCTGCGGGTGAGCTGGTCGAGGTAGGCGCGCGCCACGACGGGTCGCCCAGACCATTCGATGCGCCGCTGTTGCTGCGCGTTGAACGTGGCGGGAGCCACCGACGACGCGGCGGCAATCTCGTTCTCCGTCAGATACTCGCTCGGCAGCAGCTCCAACACGTCGAGGCCACGGGCGATCTCGGTGCCGTAGATGAAGCCCCGGTACCAGTACGCAGACCAGAAGCCGGCCAGGACGATCTTCTCCGGGTCGAGCGGGCCGCGGTCGAAGTAGGCAATCTCGACCGGATTCGAGGAATCGGTGAAGTCCATGACGGAGATGCCGCCCTGATACCACGCCTGCACGAAGATGTCGCGCCCGGGCACCGGGACGAGCGACCCGTTGTGCGCCACGCAGTTCTCCTGTTCGGTCTGCGGCGCCGGCAGTTTGTAGTGGCTGCGATACTGCATCTTGCCGTCGACGATGTCGAAGATCGCGTCTGCGCCCCAGTCTCTGGGGTCGGACGCGCGACACCGAGCACGTCCGCCGCCGCCCCACTCGTCGGTGAAGATCACCTTGGTGCCGTCGTTGTTGAACGTCGCCGAGTGCCAGTAGGAGAACCCTGGATCGACGACCTCGTCGAGCCGGACCGGATTGATGGGGTCGGAGATGTCGAGCAGGATGCCGTTGCCCGAACAGGCACCCGCCGCCAGACCGATGTCCGGAAAGGCGGTGATGTCGTGGCACTGGGTGGTCGCTCTGGTCCGCTGCGTCCCCGGCCCGTGGTCGCCACCCTGCCACAGGCTGGCGAGAGCTCCCGACTCGAGATCTCTGAAGATGAAGGGGCGGCTGACGATCTGCGCATCCTCGGGGCTGGTCAGCGGAATCTGGATGATATCGATCCGGAAGAGCGCGGTGTCCGGGTTCTCGGCCGGAGATTCGTCCGAGCAGCCGTCGAGCTCCTCCCCGGGGCGAACCGAGCTCGTGCCTGACCCATAGATGTAGATGTTGCCCTGGTCGTCCGGGTCGGAGACCAGCGTGTGGGTGTGCGAGCCACGACAGGTCTGGACCGCGGCGACCTGTCTTGGCAACCGCATGTCGCTGACGTCGAAGACTCGGATGCCACGGAACCGCGCTTCGCTGACCGGCTCGGCGACCCCCTGCAACCCGCAGTCGAGCCGTCCCCGGGTCTGCTCGACCGACATGATCAGCAGATCGCCGACCACTGACACGTCGCCTTGTCCGCCGGGACACACGACCGAGCTGACGAGCTGGGGCGAGCCGGGGACCTCCACGCGGTAAGTGCTGAACCCGTGGTAGTTGCCCTCGAACAGCACGTCTCCGGAGAACGCGAGATCGGTGTTCGCGAAATTGAGCAGGCCACGTCGAGCCGGCGTCTGCTCTTCGTCCTCGGCCTCGCTCTCTTCGTCTTGGTCGGTCGGCTTCGCGTCCGGCGCGCGCTCGGCCGGCATGGGCCGTCCCGTCGGAACGTGGGGATCGTAGAACCCTTCCGGTTTCGGACGCGATGCGACCAGCGTCATGTTCCACGACGCCTGGCCGGCGTCATCGATGCCGGCAGCCAGATTGACCCGCGGATCGGGGGACAGCTCGGCGAGCATGGCATCCATGCGGTCGATCTCCATGCGCTGGTCGGATGTGATGTCGGACGTGAACGCGAACAGCTGCGAATCTTGCGCCGCGCCCCGCTGGGCGAGGAGGGTGTCGACCATCGTCAAGGCGCCCTGATGGTGCTCGATCATTAGCTCGAGGAAGAGCCGATCGAACTCGGCCGCCTCTGCTTGCTCGAGTCGGCCCATGTCCTCCTCGGTCAGCATGCCTGGCATCGGCTCCCAGCCAGGGGCGTGATGCGCGTCGAGCGCGGTGACATCCTGCCCGCGAGAGCGCAGCCACTCCTGCATCATCGCGATCTCGTCTTCCTGCGAGAGCTCGATACGCTCCGCCAGCCGCTGCATCACATCGCGGCCGCTCTGCGACGCAAGGAGCTCTGTCATCTCGACCGCTTGCGCATGGTGGGAGATCATCCCTTGCATGAACTTCACGTCGGCGTCGGTGAACCGGATACCGGCGAGATCGGAGGCTTCCTCAGCCGAGATTTCCCGGCTGGGCTCGCCGGGAGCACCAGGCTGCACGATCGGAGTTTGCGCCTCGGCCAGCGTCGCACCGAGTGCAAAGGACCCCATGCCGACCACGATGGTCGCGGCGAACAGTGGGAGGACGGTTTTCTGGAGGTTCATGGAATCATCTCCGCGGACCTTGGTTGGCAGATAGCTCAGCAACCGCATTGTACTGCCGTCACGGCCTGCGCCTATTCCAGCACCGGTCTGCCGATATACTTCAACGACTCCCGGAAATACATGGGCCTCAGTACATCGCGCAGATCTACGGCATCGAGGAGACGGAGGGGCGCTGGCGCTGGAGCTCGTCGAAGGTCCGGCACTGGCCGACCTGATAGTGCGGTCTGGACGGTACCGTGGTGCCCTTGGTCGTTCAACTTGCCCGAGCGGAAACCTCCCGATCGAGCCGGTCGCCAAGCCGGTCTTTTTCAACTTCCAGGTCGTATCTCGCCTGCAGGTTCAACCACAGATGCTCGGACGAACCGAAGTAGCGGGCCAGACGCAGCGCGGTGTCCGCTGTGATCGCACGCTTGCCATGGACGATTTCATTGATTCTACGAGCGGGAACGCTGATGTCCTTGGCCAGACGGTACTGCGAGATCTTCAGAGGCGTCAGAAAGTCCTCTTGCAAAATCTCACCCGGATGAACCGGCGGCATTTTTCCAGACACGGCCACTCCTAGTGATAGTCGGTGATTTCTGCGTTATATGCATCGCCATCTCGCCAGCGGAAGCAGATTCGCCATTGGTCGTTGATGCGAATACTGTATTGCCCAGCGCGATTTCCTCGAAGCTTCTCCAAGCGGTTCCCAGGCGGAAGCCGCAGGTCAGCGAGACGCTCCGCACCATCGAGATACAGGAGCCGACGCAGAGCCAGTCGCTGCACGTTGGCCGACAACCGCCGAAGGCGCTCCCGTAGAAACAGCCGTTCGGTCTGGCTGTTCGCGAAGCTCCGAATCACCTATTGATAATAACGCCACGCGTTATTATTATCAAGCAACACGTTCGCCCACCGGCGCCTCGGTATATTGGGCCGTTTCCAGCGCGAAGCGCAGGTCCTCGCCAGCCTCAACCATCCGAACATCGCCGCCATCTACGGCTTCGAAAAGTCCGACGACACGCAGGCGCTCGTCCTGGAGCTGGTCGGAGGGCCGACGTTGGCGGACCGCATCGCGCGGGGTGCGATACCAGTCGAAGACGCACTGTCGATCGCAACACAGATCGCCGAGGCACTGGAGGCGGCCCACGAGGCGGGCGTCATTCACCGCGACCTGAAGCCCGCCAACGTCAAGGTCCGTGAAGACGGCACGGTCAAGGTGCTGGACTTCGGTCTCGCCAAAGCGCTCGCTCCGACCCCGACTAGCGCGACGGCGGACTCGTCGCAGTTGCCTACGCTGACGGCAGCAGCCACGGAAATGGGCGTCATCCTGGGTACGGCGGCAAGTATGAGCCCGGAGCAGGCGAGCGGCAAGTCCGTGGACAAACGTGCCGACTTCTGGTCGTTCGGTGCGGTGTTGTTCGAAATGCTGACCGGCCGCAAGGCATTTGACGGTGAGACGGTCCCTCTCCGTCGTTCTTGGGAGACAACGTCAATGCGCAATATGACGTGTCGCCGGACGGCCGGACATTCGTCATGATTCGTGTCGAGCGCCAGGGGACTCGTCAGATCAACATCGTTCTCAACTGGCTCGAGGAGCTCAATGCGCGGGTGCCGGTCGACTAGAATGCACGCGCCCGGTATAGTCAACGCTGCGCTGTGAGTTGCTCACGCTGGAGGAGATCGAGATGAAACGCAATATCTGTTTGGCACTCTTGACCATCGTCGGGGTCTTCGCGACGATGACGACCTACGCGGCGCGGCAGGACCGCGCCAGCCTCACGGTGTATGACATCGCCGACAACCTCTTCATGCTGGCCAATGCCTCCTCCGTGCAGGGGATGGGGGGCGGGGGCAACACCGCGATCTTCGTGACCAACGACGGTGTCACGCTCGTCGACACGAAGATCAAAGGCTACGGCCAGGACATCCTCGCCGCGGTGCGCAACATCACCGACAAACCGGTGACAACGATTATCAACACGCACACGCACTGGGACCACACGGGGTCGAACACGGAGTTCCCTGATACGGTCAACTTCGTCGTGCACGAGAACACCCGCGGACATCTGGCGAGCGACGCGTGTGGTGACGGCGCCGGGTTCCAAGGGGGCTCGATCAAGAACTGCGATTCCTTCAAAGGCGCGAACGCGAGATTCTTGCCCAAGACGACCTATTCCGACACGTTGACGCTTTTCAGCGGCGCCGACCAGATCGACCTCTATCATTTCGGCCGTGGTCACACCGACGGCGACACCTTCGTGGTCTTCCGCGCCGCGCGGGCGATGCACACGGGCGACATGTTCCAGCGGCTGGGGCTGCCGTTCATCGACGCGCCGAACAGCAACGGGAGCGCGTCCGAGTTCGGTGAGACGCTCGAGAAGGCGGTCGCCGGAATCTCGAACGTCGATACCGTCATTCCCGGACACAACCCCGTGCCGGTCACCTGGAACGACTTTGTCAATTTCAGCGGTTTTTACAACGACATGGTGATGCAGACGCAGCAGGGGAAGGCAGCCGGCCGATCGGTCGACGAGGTCGTCTCCACCTATAGCGTGCCGAGTCAGTACAGCGACTTTTCGGCGGCGGAGGGCCGCCTTCGGACGACGGTGCAGTACATCTTCGACGGCCAGTAGTCCCTGCGAGAATGCCTGGCATGAGCAGTTGAGTCTCTTCTGCTACGTTCTCTTCAACGTCTTGATGGTGCCGATCTACGTGATCGGGCTTGGCTTCTACATGGTGCCTATCCTGCTCGCGCGTGGCAGGGTCTCGGGCACCGCCTACGAACCGTTCACCGGGCGGTTGCTCTATCACCTGCTCGGTACTCGTCCCGACGCGGCGTCGCTGCAGCTGGCACCGGGGCTGCCGGCCGCCAACCGTGGCACGCTGAATTTGCTGGTCAGGCCGATGGCCTGGGTGTCTCGGGTGACGGGCTTCGTGCCGAAGGCCTTCTTGTATCCACCGCTCCGCCCAACGTCTGAGGGCGCCATGGTCGGTGCCCGGTGCGAGTTTCTGGACAAAGCACTGCGCGACCACGTCGCCGCCGGCGACCAGGTGGTCATCCTTGGGGCCGGGTGGGATACGCGGGCCTACGGCCTGCTCGCGGGTCGGGATGCCGCTCTCTTCGAGGTGGATGCGCTGGCAACCCAGGCGGTGAAGCGCGCGGCAATCGAGAAGACGGGCCTGGACGCCTTGCACGTGACCTTCGTGACGTGTGACTTCAACCGCCAGAGCTGGCTGGACGCGCTCGAGACACACGGCTTCGACCCGCAGCGGTGCACCTTTGTTCTGTGGGAAGGCGTCACCATGTATCTGGAGGAGCAGGCGATCCAGAGCACCCTCCGAGCGGTGGCGACGCTGCCGCCGGGCAGCCGCATCGCGTTCGACTTCTTCACCCGCGAATGGATCGACGGCGTCGCCGGCAGGATGGGCCAATGGGCCCTCGTGGCGACCTACGGCGAGTCGCTCGCGTTCGGGTTCTCGGTATTGCCCGATTTCGAGGGTCGGTTGGGCGCCTATATGGCCGAACAGGGGCTCGTCCTGGAGAACTGTCGGCCAATGGGCGACGAGCGAGAGGGCCGGGTGCCCTACGGGGGGCTCGCCGTCGCGGTGACGCCAGAAGCGTGAGGGACTGTCGAATTGGTTGACCTAATGGAACAGCGCGAGGTCGACTGGCCCAGCTTCGGCGGCTGTCTTGCCATCATCGTGGTGGTGTGTGTCCCGTTGGCCGCGTTTCCCGAGGCGGGTGGCCGGCTGCTGCAGCGCGCCTACGACCTCATCGCCGGCACCTTCGGGTTCGCCTATCTGCTGGCCGGCGTCGGCGTGATGGCGCTGCTGGCCTGGCTGGCGTTCGGGCGTCACGGGCCGGTGGTGCTGGGCGCCGATGATGCGGCGCCCGACTTCTCGACCTACAGCTGGGTGGCGATGCTCTTCTGCGCCGGCATTGGCGCCGGCATGCTTGCCTGGGCGCCGATCGAATGGGCGTACTACTACGATGCCCCGCCGTTCGGCGCCGCACCTCGGTCAGTCGAGGCGGCCGCCTGGGGGTCGACCTACGGCATCTTCCACTGGGGTCCCACGGCCTGGGGCTTCTATTGCCTGCCGACTGTCGCGATCGCCTATCCGTACTACACGCAGCGACTGACCTATCTGCGATTCAGCACGAGCTGTCAGTATTTCTTTGGCGGCCGAGAGGAGACGCGGCGCGCACGCGTCATCGACTGGCTGTTCATGATCGCGCTGCTCGGTGGGGCCGGGTCGTCGCTCGGATTCTCCACACCGCTCATTGCCGCCTGCATCAGCCGCCTGACCGGCGTCGAGCGCGACTTCGGTCTCGAGGTGGTCGTCGTCGGGCTCTGCGTGGCGCTCTTCGGCACCAGCGTCTGGTTCGGCTTGAAGAAAGGCATCAAGCGGCTGAGCGATGTCAACGTCGTGCTCGCCCTCGTCCTCCTGGCGTACATGGTCATCGTCGGGCCGACGGTGTTTCTCCTCCAGACCTCGCTGAACAGTGTGGGGGTGCTGCTGGCGGAGTTCATCCGGATGAACAGCTGGACCGACCCGTTCACCGATTCCGGGTTCGTGGAACGCTGGACGATCTTCTACTGGGCCTGGTGGGTAGCCTACGGTCCGTTCGTCGGGTTGTTCGTGACCCGCATCTCGAGGGGCCGGACCCTGCGTCAGGTCATCCTTGGCATGATCGGCTGGGGCTCGCTGGGGAGCGCGCTGTTCTTCATGGTCATGGGCAACTACGGCCTGCACCTCGAGCTGACCGGCGTGCTGGGCGTGTCGGGTCTGCTCGACGCCGAGGGCGCCCCGACCGCGATTGTCGCCATGCTCGACCAGCTGCCTGCCCCTGGGCTCGTCGTCGGCGTATTCTGCCTGGTGTGCGTCGTTTTTGCCGCGACGACCTACGACTCGGCGTCGTACACGCTTGCGGCCGCCGTGACCCGCCGCCTGGCGGCAGGCGACGACCCA
>PBRZ01000107.1 GCA_002726085.1 Acidobacteriota bacterium | reverse complement strand
GCACGCGCTCGGTTGGGACCGAGCGCAGTATCTCGCGCGCACGCGGGACCCTGTGCCGCCGGCGTTCGACGAGCGGCTCGACCCGCTGGTCGAGCGGCGCTGCCGACGTGAGCCGGTGGCGCAGATTACCGGGTCGCGGGAGTTCTGGGGGCTCGACATCGCAGTCACGCCGGACGTGTTGATCCCCAGACCCGAATCGGAGCTGCTGGTCGAGACGGCGCTGGCCTTGCTCGTGGACCACGCGGCACCCTCGGACGTCGCCGACGTCGGCACCGGCTCCGGGTGTCTCGCGGTGGCCCTCGCTCGCGAGCTGCCGCATGCCCGGGTCGCGGCGACCGACCTCTCTCCTCCAGCGCTTGTGGTTGCCCGGCGCAACGCGACCCGGCACGATGTGGCAAACCGGATCGCTTTTCACGAGACTCGGTGCCTCGATGGTGTGCCAGGCCCTTTCGACCTCGTCGTCTCGAACCCGCCGTATGTGCCGACGTCGCAGATGATGGGGCTGGCGCCCGAGATCGCGTGCTTTGAACCGGCGTCGGCGTTGTGCGGAGGCAAGGACGGACTCGACCCGGCGCGGGAGCTGCTGCCGGCGAGCGCGGCACGCCTGCGAGTCGGCGGGTGGCTGGTGATGGAGATCGGCGTCGGGCAGGATGAGGCGGTCTGTGAGCTCGCGGCGTGTCAGCCTGGTCTGTCACTGGTCGAGATTTGCAAAGACCTTCAGGGGATACCGCGAGCGGCGGTGATACGGCGCGGCTCGAACGCATAGCGCGCCGGACTCTGGGCTACAGGCTTCTGGCTGCAGGCGCACGAAAGCAGATGCTAGACTCGTGCGGTCCGGCACCAGGAGACCATTCATGTCTGACGACTGTCTGTTCTGCAAGATCGCCAACGGCGAGATTCCCGGGAAGATCGTCTACGAGGATGACCAGTTGCTGGCGTTCGAGGACGTCAACCCGCAGGCGCCGTTCCACGCGTTGATCATTCCGCGCCGCCACATCTCGACGCTGAACGACGTGCAAGCAGGGGATGAGGCGCTGCTGGGCGGCATGATCACACGGGCTGCGCAGATCGCCAAAGAGCATGGACACGACCAGGACGGCTACCGGACGGTGTTCAACTGCAACCGCGGCGCCGGGCAGTCGGTGTTTCACATCCACCTGCACCTGCTGGCCGGCCGCAATATGACCTGGCCACCCGGGTAGGCGGACTCCCAGGGCGCCTCAAGCCTGTAGCCCGAAGCCGGGGGCGATGGGGTTGCTACCGACCATCGATGACGGCCGGCAATTCGCTCAGACTGGCGATGACCGGGACATCCTCGACCGGCGCGTCGGTCTGACCCGACCGCGCGAGCAGCACGGCTTGCATGCCGAGCCGCAGGGCACCGTCTACATCATGGCTGATGCTGTCACCCACCATCAGCGCCTCGTCCGCGCTCACACCGACCTCGAGCAATGCCGCCTCGAAGATGCTCGGGTGCGGCTTCATGAACCCGTGGTCGGATGATGAGACGGCACCGGCGATGAACATGTCGAGATCGAAGTGACTTTGGAACGCGTTGAGACACCGGTGGGTATTGGAGATCAACCCGAGCCGCAGACCTCTCTCGTGCAGCTGCCGCAGCGCCGGCTTGACGTCGTCATACAACGAGAAGTGTCGACACACGGCCCATTCCTCGTAGATCTCCCGTGCGCAGGCGTCGATGCCGGGGCCGGTGCCCCCCATCTCCTCGAGAACGCGGCGAGCGTAGCGCACGAAAAGCTCGGCCCGATAACTCGCGTCCTCGCCCACATCGAGCTCGCGCGACGCGGTGATGACCGCCGACTCGAAACGCCCCGTGTCGACACGCAAACCATGACGGCGGCTGAACGCCTTGTAGCCAACAGCATCAAACGTCGGCCCCGGATAGATCAGCGTGAAGTCGACGTCGAAGAAAACCGCTCTGGTCTGCTTTGTCACGAATCCTCGTAGGGTCCTGCAATGACGATCGCAGCGCGATCGGTGACGAGCGTCTGTCGCGCCGCCTCGGCAACGGCGTCAGCAGTGACCGCCTCGATGAGACCCGGGAGCCGCCTGTCATAGTCGAGACCCAGGTCGAACTGCTCCGTGGTCTGCAAGAACCGGGCGATACCGGCGTTTGTCTCGAGCGACCGGGGAATCGAGCCGCTCAGATACCGCTTGGCGTTCTCCAGCTCCTCGTCAGTCACGCCATCACGTGCCAACTCCTCCACCTCGC
Organism: Acidobacteriota bacterium; assembly: GCA_002726085.1. Lineage (GTDB taxonomy): Bacteria > Acidobacteriota > Vicinamibacteria > Vicinamibacterales > UBA8438 > NP936. The sequence goes on along the minus strand of PBRZ01000107.1, from coordinate 22,095 downwards.
TGTCAATTGCCGCAATGGCTCGGTCGACGTTGTCGGCGCTGACCCCGGCCCGCACGAGCAGGGGGCCGGCGATGTGACTGGCTTCGAACATGCTACCGGCGTAGTAGGCCATCCCCTGCCGCTCGCGGATGTTGCGCCCGAGGCGCCCGCCGATGCCGTATTGCCCCAGCACGTTGTTCATGACCCAGTAGGCGTAGAACGCTGGGTCGGACCGCTGGATCGTCGTAAAACCGTAAACGACGTCCGCCTGTGCCTTGCCCGGCATCGAGATCACGAGACGCTGGCGGGTCTGGGCCCGAGGCGGTGGCAGGGGTGACGACGGTGCGCCACGGCTCGCCCACTCGACGCATACTCGCGTGACCATGGCTACGGCGGCTGACACGTCGATGTCGCCGACGAGCACCAACGTCAGCCGACCCGGCGCGAAGTGCGCGGCATGGAAATCCAGAAGCTGGCGTCGGTCGATCGCTTCGACCGTCGCGGCCGAGCCTTTTGGCCGGCGTCCGTATGGATGCGTCTCGCCGTAGAGCAGCGTCATCGCCGCCTCGAGGGCGCGAGTGGCCGGGCTGTCCTCGTCTTGGCGGAGCTCGGTCAAGAGCTGACCGCGACGCGTCGCGATCTCGACATCCGGACAGCCAGGTGCGCGCAGCATGTCGCAGACGATCTCGAGCACCGTCTCGACGTCCTCTGCCAGACAGTCGCAGGTAACGGTCGTGGCGTGACGCGTCACGCTAACGGCTGGCGACACGCCCCGCAGGTCGAGGAGGTCTGCGACCTCATCGGCCGTGCGCTCACCGGCGCCACGGTCGAGCAACCGCGACAGCAACTGCGCCGTCCCCTCCGCGCCCGACGGGTCGCAGAGGCTGCCGGCAGACATGGTGGCGCCTATGGTCACCGCCGGCTGCGCACGGGTCTCCTCGACGAGCAACGTGACGCCGTTGACCAGCCGCTCGCGCACCGGAGAAAGCCCGGTCACGGATGCCGTGGTCATACCGGCTCGAACCAGCCCGCGGTCCGATTGCTCGCGGTCAGATAGCCTGCCGCCACCCGGGCAACGTCCTCAGGCGTGACCGCGGCGATGCGGCCCGGCAGATCCTGGAGCACACCGGCGCCGGCGACCGTCTCGAAGAACCCGATTTGATGCCCGATGTTGGTGATGCTGTCGTTCTCGAGCACCAACCGTGCCCGGAGCTGACGTTTCGCACGCTCGACGTCGGTGTCGGTCACACCGTTCGCGCAAACGTCGTCGAGCTCAGCGAGCGCCGCATCCCGCAACACCTCGACCGGCGTGCCGTCCCGGGCGGTCGCCGACAGCATGAACAGATACGGATGGGCGGTCGCAACGAAGGCACCGCTCACAGCGGAAGCGTGGCCGCCATCGACCAGGGCGCGATAGAGGCGCGCGCGACGTTGCGGCGCCGGCCCGCGAAAGCTCGCCCAGACGTTCAACCCCTTGGCGCCGGTCAGCGCCGCGTCCAGCACCAGCATCGGCGCGAAGTCGGTGTCCCCGGCAGCCGGCGCGTGGTAGGCCACCTTGAGATACCCCGTCGTGCCTTCGCGCACGAGATGCAATCGCCTCTCTCCCGTCTGCTCCGGCTCGAGCGCCCGCACCGGCGTCGGCTCGATGCCCGGAGCGATCGCACCAAACCTCCGCTCGGCCCGCCGCAGCGCGTCATCGGCAGCCACGTCACCGACGATGACCAGCGTCGCGTTGGCCGGTGTGTAATGCCGCCGGTAATGCCGATACAGCTCGTCGCGACTCATCGCTCGCAAGTCGCCGACCCAACCGATTGTCGGATGGCGGTAAGGGTGCGCCTTGAAGGCAGTCGCGGTGACCTCGATGTCGAGCAGCTGGTCGGGGTCGTTCTCGCCACCCTGAAGCTCAGAGATGATGACGGTGCGCTCGGACTCGCAGGCCTTGGCGTCGTAGAGACACCGGTCCATGCGCTCGGCCTCCATGAACAGCATCTGGTCCAGTGCGTCCCGTGTGGCCGTCTCCACGTAGGTGGTCTGGTCTATCCAGGTGTAGCCATTCCAGAAGCCTCCAAACCGGTCGATCAGCTCTTTGAACTCGTCGGCCGGAATGCCGGCCGTGCCCTTGAAGTTCATATGCTCGACCCAGTGCGACGCCCCCGTGAGCCCGGGTGGTTCGTCCTTCGACCCGACGCGATACCAGCACCACACCGACACCAGCGGGGCCGTGTGCGCTTCCTGGACGAGGACCTTCAGACCGTTGTCGAGCACCGCGGCGCGGGGAGCCGGCAGGGCGCCGTCGCGAGCGGGAGCGTTGGTGGGCACGTCGTCGATTATAGGCGTTGGTGCACGGCTCCTGCGTCTGGGAACGGGAGGTGGCTGTCGGTTCCCTGGCCAACTGGACCGCTGGCGGCGCATGACCGCGACAGGAACATGTCATTCGCCCCGGCCGTCGATCAACACCTTCCGGAGGTGGTTCTCGAAGAATTGCAGGACCCCATCCTGGTTGAGATGGTCGCTATCGAAGAACAGTGCTTCCTCGTTGTTCACCGAGGCGAAGTCGTGATAGGTGACGCCGTGACGCGCCACGAGCGCCTCCAGCGTGGCGTCGAACTCCGGCTCGCCCGGAATCATGTCGTACATGCGACGCGGAATCGGTGGCCGGATGATCAGCACGCGTATAGCGCGCGCCTGGAGATCACGGATCAGCGCTTCGAGTTCGGCAAGATAGGGATTGTCCCGCAGTCGCGACTCGTCGATGCCGGGCGGATACAGATAGGCGATGCGCTGGCGGTCGATCTGCGGCACCGGCCGGTAGGAACGGTCAAACCGTGACGTCTCCGCATCGAACAGGTCCGGCGCAAACCGACCCGAGTTGTTGATTTTTGAAAAGCCGGACAGGTAGTCGAGCGCCACCGAGAACGTGGCCGGACGGCGCAACAGCTGCCACCCCAGCGCCGGGTCGAACGGGGCGCGCTGATACAACGCGGTGTCCTGCAGACGCGCGTCGTTCCACTCACGAGAGTAGAACGAGAACGAGTCGACCACGTAGACCACGGTGCCGGTTCGATGATTGCCCAGGAAGTAATCGAGCACGAAGCGGTTCACCGTGATGCCGGCGCCCTCGATCGAGAGATTGAGAATCGACGACCCGGTCATCGCCTCCAGCCTGGCGTTCATGTCCCGATAGTCGAAGGTCGCGGCATGTGAGGCGCCGAGGATGACATAGTCGTAGTCTGAGGACGGCGCCGTGTTCACCATGAAGAAGCGGTTGCGTTGCGCATGACGCGCGACGAGCGCTTCCGAGGCGACATAGAGCCCGACGTAGACCAGGAGGCCGACCAGGACGAACCGCACTGCCGAGCGGAGCCACGCCCGCGCCCCCCCTGTCTCCTGCCTCCTTGGCATCAGAATCCCATATACACGAACTGCTGGAGGTTCCAGGTTCCCAGCACGATCAAGGACCCCAGCACGGCGTAATACACGCCCCAGCGCAAATACACCGGCCGGTCCGCCAGGCGCTCCCAGACCGAGCGCCGCTCGTCGAACGCCTCCACGCACAAGAGCACGGCGATGAGCCCGATGGAGAACAGGATCTCCGGGTTCGCGATCCGTACCTGTAACAGCCGCGGCAATGTGGCCAGCGACGCGGTAACCCGCGAGACTATCGTGGTGGCGTCGGCCAGCGAGGCGGCGCGGAAGAAGATCCAGGTGACCAGGATCAGGTGGAACGTCAGCAGCCCCCGGAGGAGCCCCCCGAGTCCCCCCGGCAGCCGGACCGCCGCGCAGACGCGCTCCCGCATGCCGCGGGTGGCCAGCGAGCAGACCTGGTACAGCCCGTTCAGACCGCCCCAGACAACAAACGTCCAGCTGGCTCCATGCCAGAGCCCGCTCACCAGAAACACCGCCAGCACGTTGGCATACAGCCGGAGGCGCGAGCGCCGGCTGCCGCCTAGCGGTACATACAGGTAGTCGCGGAACCAGCCGGCCAGCGACAGATGCCACCGACGGGTCCAGAACTCGGGCACCGAAGTCGAGAAGTAGGGCCGACGAAAGTTCTCCATCAGGTCGATGCCGAGCACTTTGGCGGCGCCGATCGCCATATCGGAGTAGCCCGAGAAGTCGCAGTAGAGCTGGAACGCGAAGAAATAGGTCGCGAGAACCAGGTCGGCGGGAGACGAAAATGCCGCCTGCCCGTAGGCGGTGTCGACGAATATTGCGAGCCGGTCGGCCAGCACCACCTTCTTGAAGAGCCCCCAGAGCATCAACTGCAGGCCCTGGGTCACCCCGTCCGCACTAAACGAGACTGGTTGAAGGAGCTGGGTCAGGAATGGCCGCGCGCGTTCGATCGGGCCGGCCAGCAGCTTCGGAAAGAACGCGACGTAGAGCGCGAAGTGCCCGAGGTGGCGTTCCGGTGGCAGCCGCCCCGCAGACACGTCGACCAGGTAACTGACGCACGAAAAGGTGTAGAACGAAAGCCCGGCGGCCACGACGAGACCCAACCGGGGAAACAGCGGGCCGGATCCGCCCGCCCCGACCGTGGCGAGCCCCCCCTCGAGGGTGCCGGCCAGGAAGTCGTAGTACTTGAAGACGACGAGCGCGCCCAGTACCGCCGCGACGCTCGTGGCCAGCAGGACCCGGGTGCGACGGGGATCGGCCGTGGCCCCCAGCGCCAGACCGGCTCGGTAGGTCACCAGCGTGATGACAAGCAGCAGCACGAGATAGGCCGCGCTGAACGTCGCATAGAAGATCAGGCTCGTCGCGAGAAGCAGCGGCCACCGGAACCGGTGGGGGACCGCGTAATAGAGGACGGCGAGGGCTGCGAAGCAGCCGAGGAACGAAAAGGAGTTGAAGAGCATCGTCGGACTTCCCGACTCAGCCCCAGCAGCCGACCGAAGAAGCCGGCGAAGCACTCGGACTTCTGCTGTCTGCTGTCTCCTGTCTCCTGTCTCCTGCGAGCATCCTAGTACGACGTCCAGGCTTCGAGGAGCGATTCCGGCAGCTCCGGGACAGGCCGGTCGGGAGTAAATGTCGACGACACGTAGGCGTAGAGGGTCTCAAACTCTTCATCCGAGAGGACTTCCACGCGCCCGCGATGCTCGAGACTGCTGCGGAACCAGGCGGCCTCGTCCATCTGCAAGATCACGATCGGCACCCAGATGTGACACGACTGGCAGTTGTTGAGCACCAGGTCCCGGCCAGGTCCGGGTGGAAAGATCGCGTCGATGTCCACCTTCACCGGGCCGGCGCTCGCCTCTGAGGCCGGCCGCGGGGCCTGGCTGCCGCTCTCCTCCTCGGAGGACGCCCCACCGCACGCGCCGCTCAAGGCGAGCACACTCACGAGCGGGAGGGTCCGGGAAAGCGGCAGTCTGATCACGGTTGTGCGAGCGTGTTCCAGGTCGCTCACGCTGACGGAGGGGCACATCCCTCAGAACGGTGTGCACCCTCCTTCCAGGAGGTGTGGGGGCACGATCGGCTCCGGCTGGCTCTCGCTGAAGTTGGTGCTGAGATAGGCGAAGATCGTACCCAGGTCCGCTTCGCTGAGGCTGGACGCCTTGTCGTGGTGGTCCTCCCTGAGGCTGTCCCACCGCGCCAGCGTGCGCTGTCCGATCGTGCTGCAGGCCACGGCATGACAGGCCCCGCAGTTGTCCAGGACCAGCACCCGACCGGCCCCCTCGGGCAGCAGATCGGCGACGGTCGCGGGCAGGGCCGCGACCGGCTCGGCGGATGACGACGCGGGTGCTGTCGCCTCGCTCTCCGAATCCGGCGCGCCGGCCTCGGAACAGCCTAGCATCACGACCGAGACGAGGAGCGCCGCCAGCCGTGTCCACCTGACCCCAGCGGTCAGTGGCGTTGAGCACCTGTTGAGCATGGTAGCAAGGGCCTTCAGGCCCGCTAAACCCGCTGCGAACTCGTGCCACACGTGAGCTGCGGGCTTAGTCCACATCGGCGTCCTCTGTCATCGCGGCCGGCTTCCGGATGCGCCCCTTCAGCGAAAACACCGGAACACGGATCTCTCTCTGGGCAGCGTCCGCGGGAAACCCGTCTTCGGTCAACCGCCGCATCGCGTCACTGACATTGTCGTCGTAGAACTGCTCCATGCAGGACGTGCAGACATGGCCCGGCACGTCCTCGATCACCGCCAGTCGGTCGCCCTGCCAGATGGCGGTTCGGACCGTCTGCGGGACCAGGGGCGCCTGGCACCGTGGACATGGAGCGCCAGCGGGTTCCACTTGTTCGGGGGGCATACTCGGGAGTCGGCCTGACACACAACGCGCCCGCCCTCGCGACACGCGCGAGCGCGGGGGACGGGCCACAACGACGCTTACGCCCGCATCAATTGCTTTGCAGCGTCCACGATCTTCGGCGCATCTGGACGCAGCCACGTCATCATGCTGCCGGCGCCTGGACCGGGGACATCCGGGAACGCGATCTTCCGAACCTTGACGTTCGACACCTCCTGCGCCACCTCGGCGATGACGTGGGAGCTGAAACCGCCCGTGTAGTGTCCGTGCTCCACTACCAGCAGCCGGCGGGTCTTGCGAGCCGAGCGCGCCAGCGTCTCGACGTCGAGCGGCTTGAGCGACCGCGGGTCGATGAACTCAACGCTGATGCCCGCACTGGCGATCTCGGGCAGCGCGCGCCCCACGTCGACCGTGGCCGGCGCCCAGGCGACCAGTGTCAGGTCGCCCCCTTCCTGCCGCACGACCGCCTCGCCGAAGGGGACCTCGTAGGCCTCATCCGGCACATCAGGCTGCTCGCCTCCTCTGACCTCGGGGTAGTCGAAATAGGCCACCGGATCCGGATCGCGGATCGCCGCGGTGAGCAACCCCTTGGCGTCGTAGGCGTTGCTCGGCACCACCACCTTGACGCCCGGCAGGTTCACGTAGAGCGCCTCAGCGCCGACATCTGTGTGCTGTCCTGCGCTCCCCCGCCGCCTGCTGGCACCATCCACCCAGAGCACGAACGGCATGCTCGCCTGCCCCCCGGTCATCGAGCGCAGCTTGCCGGCCTGGTTGTAGACATACTCGAGCGCATAGATCTGCGCCATCGACGGCAGACGGGCAATCGCCTTCGACCCGGCCGCCGCGGCGCCGATTGCGGCGCCGGTAATCCACTGCTCGTCGATGGGCCAGCCGCGACCCGAGGTGCGCACCTCGCCGAACTCCCGCACGAGATCGAGCACCTCACCGGTGGGCAGCGTGGCCACCGGACGCTGGTACTCGTAGAAGAAGACCATGTCCGGGTTGGCCCGCATCTCCTGGGCAACGGCCTCCAGCTCCGCGTAGCTAAATGATTTCTTGGCCATGGCTTCCTTCTAAGTTGTGGCGATGCCCTTGCGATTGTAGAACTGGGTGGCGGCCGCCGCGCCCGCGGCGTGGGTGTTCAGCACGCCGGACTCGGGGTCGGGGACCTTGCCCTGACGCGCGAATTCGACCGAGGCATCGACCGCCGCCTGTGTTGCCGCATCGATCTCGCCCAGCTCGGTCTCGGTCGCCACCCCCTGTTCCAGCAGCCACCGCTTGAACCGCGTGATCGGATCACGCGAGATCCAGGCGCGGACCTCGTCGTCCGTGCGATACGGGATGCCGAACGCCCCGTCCTGACCGACCTTGCCACCGGCGAACCCGGAGTGGTCATACCACCGGTAGGTGATCCCCTCGATCATGCTCGGCCCGTTGCCGGCCCGAGCGTGCGCCACCGCGTCCTCGGTGACCGCGCGCACCGCCGTGACGTCGTTGCCGTCCACCAGATAGTGCGGAATGTCCAGCCCCTTGGTGTACTCGGAGATGTACTTCGTCGGTGCCGTGTTGGCCACCGGGTTGGACATGTACTGAAAATTGTTTTCGTTGACGAAGATCACCGGGACGTTCAGGTTGGCGCAGCTCCGGATGGCACTGAAGTAATAGGGCGAGGCGGCGGCGCCATCGCCGAAGAACGCCACGCCGACCTGCTGCGTGCCACGCACCTTGGCGCGGAGCGCCGCGCCGGCGACCATATAGTAGCTGGCGCCCACGATGCCGTTCATGCCCATGATGCCCTTGGACATGTCTGTGATGTGCATCGAGCCGCCGTAGCCTTTGTTGTACCCCGACTCCTTGAAGAAGATCTCGGCCGACATCTTGTTCAGGTCGCCGCCTTTGGCGATCAGGTGGCCATGGCCGCGATGGGTGCTGGCGATGTAGTCGTCCTCGTTGAGGGCGCCGATGACACCGACCGCCATCGCCTCCTCGCCCACATAGGTGTGAAACAGCCCGTAGAGCCTGTCCTCACCGGAAAGGAAGAGGTCCTTCATGGTCGACTCCCACTTCCGGCTGGCGACCATCTGCTCGTAGAGCTTGAGCTGCGTCTCTGTGGGCAGGGCGGCCATCCTGTCCGAGGTCGTGCCGCTGGTCGGAATGTTTTCGGGGGGCAGGAACTTGAGCGTGTCTCCAGGCTGCCAGTTCTTGTTGCCACCCGGACCGGCGGTGGCGAGCGGGATCGTCTTGTCGAACTCGGCCCCGGTCAGACCGGCCGCGCGCACCGACCCGTCGAACGGCGTGCCGCACGCCGACACGACTGTCGCCGACGCGCCGGCCGCGCCCATCATCTTGAGGAGCGTGCGCCGGTCAACCTTCCCGTGCTGTTGTGCCATGGACTCGACCCTCCTTAGGCGTCCGCGAACCGGCCTCGCCAGAGACCGCTGGCTCCGCGTCCGCTGCCAAAGCGCGCGTGGGGGCGCCCGGCGCAGAACCCCGCGTCGGGGCGCGAGCAGCTAGCCCATACTACACCCAACCGGACGCCCATAGCGGCTCTCCTTGCGACCACCGGGTACCCGGCGGTTCCACCCGTCGCCGGTCCCCCAGCGAACGCCTGAAGGATGCCGATTGCGCACCCGATGAGGAGCCCGGTGAGACGAAGGCGTGCGTTGGTCACCATGAGACGGTCGGGGCCGAATGAGACACCACACCGCCACGCCGGTCCCGGCGTGGCATCGACCAATCCTACGTGCCGCCTCGACGATTCTTCAACGCCTGGCCCCAGGCGAGCCTTCGCAGCCCTTGGTGAAACCCAACGGGCGAATCGCGTCCGAATCCGCGGCCAGCCACCGCGTTGGCGGTCGCCAGGCCGATACGGGCTACTCCGGGCCAGCGGGCTGCCATTTTCAACCGGCCTTCCACCCTCGTAGCGTGGGACTCAAGAATACAGACAAGAGAAGAATATCTTTACGTCCCTTCCCTTTCCCTTCCGCACTTTGTACAGCTTGTTCCGATAGACGGCGAGAGCCGGCCCACGGGACGTCCCCCGGTCTCCGGAAGTCAGCTGTTGGCGGGACCATCCGCCTTTGACCGCCCCGAGGATCCTCAGGGAGGGATCGCCAAACAGCATGAGCTTCCCGGGTTGATGCATCCGTGCCACAATGTGCCACGCCTCAGTGATCAGCGACGCCGCTATGTTCTCGACGCTGTAATAACCGTTGACCATCCACAGCCACACCTCGCCTACGGTGGAGTATTTCTGCAGTCCCTTGAAGAAGCATTGCAGGGACTGGGAATACTGCATGCCGGCGATGCCAGCCAGGTAGATGACAAGCCGGCCGCCCAGCTATCGTTGAAGATCTGCTCGCGTAGCGGTTTCTCTTGGTCCTGGGGCTCGTCCTCAATCTCTGCCGCGCGGGCCGTCACCTGCTCCCATCTGTTCACGACTGGTCGCTCAGAACGCGCGCTTTCCGAGTCTGGGATGAGGTAACGTGTGGCTGTTGAACCATGATGGCCCGAGCCATCTGGGGATCGTCGCGCCTTCTTCTCCCTAACTCGACGGCACCTATGGAAGGCCTGATTCTCCTCCTCGGACTGGCGATCTGGCTCGGGGCGACCTACAGCCGCTTCGCCAAGCTGCGTCAGCTCATCCGCCAGAGTTGGGTTGACATCGACGTTGAACTCAAGCGGCGCCACGAACTCATTCCCAATCTGGTCTCGACCGCCGAGGGATACGTCACCAACGAGCGGGAGCTGTTCACGCGCGTCTCCGAGCTGCTGGATCAATCCGCGGCTCGCCACGCTAGCGCGGCCTCCCAGGCGGAAGACGAGTCGGATCTGATGCACGAGATGCGCGGGCTCTTCGCCGTCGTCGAAGGCTATCCCGAGCTCAAGGCGAACGCCCAGTTTCTGACGCTGCAGGCGCAGCTGGCTGAAACCGAAGACCGACTTGCTGCCGCCAGCGGTCTCTTCAACGGCAAGGTGCGTGCTATGAACCTGCTGCGCGAGGGTTTTCCGTCGGGTATCGTTGGCTCGATGTTCGGCTTCGGAGCAAACAGCCTCTTCGAGCTGGACATGACCGCGCAACGCATCATCCCACGCAGCGTCCCTCTCTCATCATCGGATCCGTGAGCCCACCAGATATTCCTAGCAAACGACGCGGCTACCAGGCGGGCTGTGGCCGAAGAAGAAATGCCGCCAAGCGGGCGCCTCGCCCGGCCACCTAGAAGAACCAGCTGAGGGAAATGTACCCGGTAACGGAGGAGAGGCCGAACTCGGAGGGTAGCGGGCGCGCCAGCGTCACCGTGTCGTCGCCGACGCCAAAATACAGGCCGGCGGCGACGGAGACGGCGGCGGAAGCCGAGTAGGCGACGCTCGGGGAGATCAGCGCGCTCCGGTCGTTGAGATTCCAGAGCCCCAGTCCGGCCAGGCTCCACAGCGGGTGGAGCTGATAGGAGGCTTGCAGCACAATCTCGTCCCGGCCCAGCACCTGGAACTCGCCCCGGTGGAACGCCTCGGAGAGGACAACGGCGAGATACTCGGCCGGCCCGGCCGCGGCGAGGTTGTCGCGCTGATACTCGGCGACCAGGAACAGATCCTTCCCGCCGACCTGCAAGATACGGTCGACTCCGGTCGTCGCCCGAAAGAGCCGGACGCCGTCGACCTCGCGCAGCACGCCCTCACCTCGGACAGCCCAAGCGCCGAGACCGCCGGCGAAACCCAGCGCCACCGCGCGGTCGCCATACAGCGAGCCGCCCCAGGCCGAGAGCTCCCAGTTCCCCACCGTCGTCAACCCTCGAGCCAACGCTGTGACCTCTTCACCGACCTCGGTCCGGCTGGGGCGGAACACGACGTCGATCTGGCTCAACGGGCCTGGATAGATCCGTGCCCGTAGCGCGTCGACCCCGCCTCGAAACTGGCGGAACGGATCGGCCGGGTTGAACGGCAGGAAGGGATCGGCCGGGGTAAAGAAGAGGGTCGTGCCCCACGACACCGCCTGTCGGCCCGCGGTGAGCTCGACAGCGCCGGCCGGGCTCCAGGAGACCGCCAGCCGGTCGAATCGATGACGCCAGACGACGTGGTCGTCCTCGTGCAACGTCGTGCCGAGGTCGATCCATTCGCCGCCACTTGGGACGATGCCCAGCCCGAACCCAGCGCTCGCAGCGCGCTGCCGCAGGGTCACCGCGTGCTCGTAGGCCACCTCGAACGCCAGCGGTCCGAGGCTGGGATTGGTCGAGAGGCGAAAGCGATTGAACCCGGCGAGATTCGAGTTGCTGAAGTCGGTCGCACCGCTGAACAGCGGCACGGTCTGGAGGTAGCCAGTGAGCCAGGTGGTCTGCGCCACGGCCGGAATCGCGCCCAGCCCGACAAGACAGACGGCCCAGAGCGCGACTACCCGCGGCAGCGGCGGCATCATCCCGCCCGGGTCTCGTCCGAGTCGACCCGGCCGTCGACCATCCGCACCAGCCGACGCGACCGGTCCATGACACGCTGGTCGTGGGTAGCGAACACAAAGGTCACCCCGAGATCGCGGTTCAGCTCGGCCATGACCTCGAGCAGCGCCGCGCTCGCGGTCGAGTCGAGGTTGGCGGTCGGCTCGTCGGCGAGCACCAGCGCCGGCCGGCTCGCCACGGCCCGCACCACGGCCACCCGCTGCTGCTGCCCGCCCGAGAGCTTCCCGGGCCGTCGGTCCTCGAGCCCGGTCATGCCGGTCCGCTCGAACAGCTCGGAGATACGCTCGCGACGCTGGGCCGGGTCGACCCCCTGCAGCAGCATCGGGAACTCCGCGTTCTCCAGCGCGGTCAGCACCGGCAGCAGGTTGTAAGCCTGAAAGATGAACCCGACCTGCTCGAGTCGGAGCTGGGCGAGCTCCTGATTCGACATCTCGCTGACCTCGTTCCCGGCCACCCACACCTGACCTTGCGTCGGCCGTGTCAGCCCGCCGATCACGTTCAGCAGCGTGGTCTTGCCGGAGCCGGACGGTCCCGCCAGTGCGGTGAACTCGCCCGCCTCGACCGTCAGAGAAACGTCCTGAACCGCATGAACCTCTTCGGCCTCCTGCTGAAAGGTCTTCCAGACACTTTCGGTGCGCACGGCCGGTGTGTGGGAATTCGTCATGTGCGTGCCAGAGACCTGACCAACGAGACAATGCTCCCCGGCTTTTCCCGTCTCCTGCTTCCTGTCTCCTGTCTCCTTCTGCTTATCGCTCGAACTTCATCGCCTCGGCGACATCGAGGCGTGCCGCCCGCACCGCCGGGTAGACCGACGCAATGACACCGATCGCGAGAATGAACGTCAGCACCTGCGCGACCCGCATCGTTCGGAACACGGGCACCATGACCGGGTCTATGACCACGCCGGAGAAGGTCATGTCCTCGCCCATGAGCGCCGAGAAGTCGAGCCCGTCTCCAAAGAAATACCAGGTGGCGAGCATGCCGAGGGCGACGCCGACGAACCCGCTGACCGCCGTGAGGGTGAGGCCCTCGACCAGCACGATCGTCCCGGTCTGTCCGGGGGTCAGCCCTAGCGCTCGCAGCACCCCGAACTCCCGATGACGATTCAGCACCGACATGAGCACGGTGTTCACGATGCCGAACGCGATGATCAGGAAAAGGATGCCGAAGACAAGATAGTTCCCGAAGTCGTCGATGGCGATTGCGGCGGCGAGCGCCGGATTCGCCTCGCGCCACCCCATCACCCGGGCCTCGCCGCGCCCGACCGGGTCCCTCAGGGTCGCTTCCAGTTGCGCGGAAACGTCGGCCACGACCCCGCTATCGGATAGCACCACACCGACGTTGGTGACATCCGCCCCCGAGCCGAGCCATTCCCCTGCCGTCGTGAGCGGCATGTGCACCACTGCCTGGTCGATCTCCGGTACTCCGCTCTCGAAGATGCCGACCACCCGCAACAGCTGCGCCGCGATCTCCTGGTGGGCATCCTGTGCCTGGACAACGACGCGAGACCCGAGCCGCAGCTCGAGGCTGGCGGCGAGCCCCACGCCGATGTAGACGGCGAGCCGATCGTCCGGCTCGAGATACCGCCCGTCGACGACCTGGTCGTCGAGCGTGCTGAACCGAGCCTCGTCCAGTGGGTCGACCGCCAGCACCTGGGCCGGGCGCGCTCCGGCCGCCGAGCTGGCCAGACCGTTGATACTCAAGCGAGCCGACGTGGCGACCACGTGGGGCGCGATCTCCGGCGCGGCCAGCGCCCGACCGACCTCGTCACGCACGAGGGTGCCGAGACGGTCCTCGATCTTGCGGCTACGCCGGAACTCCGGGTGCTCGACGGTGACGTGCCCGCTAGAGGTCCGGATGCCCGATTCGATCCAGTTCTCGTGGGTTCCGTCGCCCAGCGCGAACGAGAAGATAAGCAGCGCCCCGCCCAGTACCATCATCACCGACGTGAGCACCGTTCGCCTCAACTGGCGGCGGAGGTTGCGCAGCGCCAGCACCGCGATGACACCTGCCTGGCCTGAAGGTCGTCGAGTGGTCATGGGTCAGAGGCCGGCCAGCGTGTCGGCCGGCGGGACTCGAGCAGCGCGCCACGCCGGCAACAGGGAAGCGAGAATCGCGGTCGCGAAGAGCGCCGCCGCGCTGGCGACCCAGAATCCGGGGTCGTACTCGACCCGCAGGCTCGGTGACAGCAGCGCCCCCATCAGGGTCACGTCGCCCACAGCCCAGCTCATGTCGGGCGGCGCGGTGTGGAACCAGACCATCAGCGGGAAGGTCAGCCCCGCCCCGAGCGCAAGGCTCAGCACCCCGAGCGCCACCGCCTCGGAGAACACCACCCGCCGCACCGATCGTGGTGTCGCGCCGAGCGCCAGCATGACCGCGAACTCTCGGCGTCGCTCGTAGGTCGCCATCAGCATCGTGTTCGCGACACCGAAAATGGCGATGGCGAACACAACGATGATGATGACGAAGTACATCGACTCACCCAGCGCCACATACTCCACCATCGCCGGATTGAGCGTCGCCCAGGAGACCACCTCGACCGCCCGGCCGCTGGACGGCAGGGAGTCGGTCAGGCGCGCCGCGGCGGTCTCGGCGATCCACGGGTCGCTGGTCGCCACCGCGATCTCGTGGATACGCTCCGGCGGTAATGCCAGCAGGGTCTGGAGATCGGCGATCGGCATCACCGCAAACGTCGCGTCGAGCTCCACCAGACCGGTCCCGAACACCCCGACCAGCGTGAAGAGATCGTTGGCCATCGAGCCATCCGCGGCTGAGGAGACGACCACCAGCTCGTCGCCAACGGCGACGGACAACTGGCGGGCCATTTCCTCCCCCACCAGCAGCTCGTTGCGTCCCAACGTAGGCATCCGCCCGATCAGCAACGGGTCGAGAAACCGGCTCAGCGTCAGCTCGCGCGCCGGGTCGACTCCCATGAACATCCCGGCCGTCGTCGCCTGCCCCGAGCTGATCAGGCCCCCCGCATACACGCGCGGCGCCGCCGCCACGACGGCGGCGTCTGCGTCGAGCGTGTGGAGCAGCGCCTCGACATCGGTCCCGTCCCGGCCGCCGATCGTGTCGTAGAGGCTTCGCTCCGGTCGGTACTCGGCGTCGTGAATCTCGATTTGGCCGTTGACGAGCGAGGTCGCGCTCTCGACCATCTCGGCCATGATCCCCTGGGACCAGCCGACGATAAACACGACGGCGAAGAACCCGACCGCAAGTCCCAGCGCAGTCAGGACCGTACGCTTCCGGTTCCTCCCGAGATTCCGCCAACCGATGCGCGACCAGGGTGACTCGCTCATCTCCGGCTCTGTAGCATCCGGAGCGAGAAGAACGACTCGTCGAGACCGATGTCGAACTCCAGCTCCTCGTAGCGAACGGTCGTGCGCTCGCCCGGTTTGTCGGTCGGGCGCATGTCCATCACGGCCGGCACCAACCGCCCACCGAACTCGGTGAACTCGCTGTAAGCCATGGTGCGGACCAGCTCACCGTCCTCGTCGTAGTAGCGGGCCCGGAGCGGCATGTAGTCGCCTTGCCTGACCTCGAACTCGAGATGCCCCCAGATGACCGCCGCCTCCGGCTTCGGCGTGAGTCGGAACTCCCAGAGGTCGCTGCCGTCACGGTCGCCCTCGAAGGCCACCTCGATGTCGTAGTCCTCGGTGAGCTGACTCTCGCGCACCAGATCGTCGTTGGTGAAGTGCGACCCCATCCAGGCGCCGCCCATCATCGACGACGGGATCTTGATGGTGCGATCGACCTTGGGCAGATAGTTCCAGATGTTCTCGTCCGCCATCAGCGTGGCTGTGCCCGCTTCACGGGCCGGCGCCTCCACCCGGACCAGCGAATAGTCGGTGCCGAGAGACCACATCTCCATCGTGATCTCCCGCTCCCAGTTCTCGGTGACCACTTCCATGATGGCCACACCGCGACTCGAATCGCCCCGCATCAGCTGGTCGACCCGATCCATGATCTCGAGTGGATCGGTCTGCGCCGACGCCGCGCCGGCCGTCGCGAGGCACCCGACGAGGACCCCGATCAGCGGAAACGTGCTTCCCCAACGTGCCATGGTGTGTTCTCTCCTGCTCTGCTCAACCGTTCGCCGCCAGCGGAGCCACGTTGCGGCCTGTGCGCTGATTCGACCGGTCGAGCCATGCCGTCAGCTGGGTTCGGTCGACCAGCATCAGTGACTCGGGTGAGACGCCCAGCAACCGTGCCACCGCATCGTTGTAGGCGTCGATGGCCCGCTCGATGCCCGCCCGGGTGTCGGCGTCGGTGCGTCGCGCGGTCAGCAGCAGGACGACGCTCGAGTTGAGGTCCTGGCTCAGCGCGAACACCATCCGCCCGATCTGCTCCGGATAGCGCGTGGTGAACACGCCCTCCGCACAGCCCTGTTTGATGATGCCGGTCAGCAACGGCGTCAGCCGCTCCTGGACCGTCGCGAACACTCGTTGCCGGATGGCGGCATTGCCTTCGTGAGACCACATCGGTATCAGGGCGGTCCAAAGCTGGCGCCGTTCGAGCTTCATCCGATTTCCCTGGTCGAACAGCGCCCGCAGCTTGTCCAGCGCAGACAGGCTCGGCGCCTGCATGTATCGGTCGAGCTCGCCCACAATCGACGCCCCGAGGTGGGCGATGAGGCCCTCGACGAGGGCCTGCTTCGACTCGAAGTAGTGATAGAAGGCGCCCTTCGATTGCTCCACGTCGTCGAGCACGTCCTGCACCGTCATCTGTTCGTAGCCCTTGCGCTCGATCAGCCGCGCGGCCGATTCGAGAAACGAGAGTCGGCGTTGCGCGTGCGCCGTGACGTCTACGGTCCTTGCCATAAATAAACCAACCGTCGGTTTATCATCAAGGACTCGGTCGACGATGTCAAGGCGAGGCTCAGGGAGGCGCGCCCCGCCCGCGGTGCTACTGAAACATGGCGAGTATCAGGCCCCGGACGGTCGGCACTGGGCTGCTTCCGGTGCGACGAGCTCGACGACTCGCGGCCCGCCCCTGGCGGGCCGTCGCCATGCACTACAATGGTCTCGTTGGGTGTAACCGCCTGATGGCTACGAACTGTCGAGCCGGCGGAGCGCCTGAAGCCAAAAGGTTTAAGCCTGAAACCCGGACACGGGGGTGGTGTGTCCACCAGCCTGCGCGGGCATCCCCAAGGTCAAATGCCTGACTGGAAGAAGACCCTCAATCTGCCACGGACCGGCTTTCCGATGAAGGCCAATCTCCAGACGACGGAGCCGGCCGCCATTGCCCGCTGGAACGAGATGGGGCTGTATGGGCGCATCCGCACGCGCCGTGCCGGCGCCCCGCGGTTCGTGCTCCACGACGGCCCGCCCTACGCCAACGGGAAGATCCACATCGGGCATGCGCTGAACAAGGTACTGAAGGACATTATCGTCAAGTCGAAGACGATGGCCGGTTTCGACGCACCGTATGTGCCGGGGTGGGACTGTCACGGGCTTCCGATCGAGCTCAAGGTGGACCGCGAGCTGGGCAAGAAGAAGCGCGAAATGAGCGTGGCCGACTTCCGACGCGCCTGCCGCCGATACGCGCAGAAGTTCGTCGAGAGCCAGTCGGCTGATTTCCAGCGACTCGGCGTGCTTGGCGCCTGGGACGGCCCGTATCTGACGATGACGCCTGATTACCAGGCCGCTATCGTGCGGGCCCTGGGCCGGTTTGTCGAGCAAGGGGCGGTCTACAAGGGCAAGAAGCCGGTGCACTGGTGTCTGCGTTGCCGCACCGCACTCGCCGAAGCGGAGGTGGAGTACGAGGACCACACCTCACCGTCCATCTACGTGGAGTTTCCGCTGCGCGAGGACAGCGCGCGCCAGCTCGTCGAACGAGCGCCGGCTCTGGTCGACCGGTCGATCTCGGTCCTCATCTGGACGACCACCCCGTGGACGATCCCCTCGAACCTCGCGGTGGCGTTTCACCCAGACTTCGACTATGGCGTCTATGACGTCGACGGCACGGCGGTCATCGTCGCCGAGCGACTGGCCGAGCCGGTCGCCGGGGCGGTCGGGCGAGTATTCGGCCCGAAGCTCGCAGCCCTGAAGGGACGCGACCTCGAAGGGCTGCGGTTCCAGCATCCGCTCTACGAACGCGACTCAGTCGGCGTGCTGGCCGACTACGTGACGCTGGAGCAGGGCACCGGCGCGGTGCACACAGCACCCGGGCACGGTGCCGACGACTACAACACCGGGGTGCGCTACAACCTGGAGATTTGTGCTCCGGTCGGGCCATCGGGCCGGTTCGACGACGACGTCGAGATCGTCGGGGGCGAGAAGGTCTTCGACGCCAACCCGAAGGTGGAGGCGGCGCTGGCCGACCGGGGACGCCTGTGGCACAGCGAGCCGCTCGACCACGCCTACCCGCACTGCTGGCGGTGTCAGCATCCGGTGATCTTCCTGGCCACGTGGCAGTGGTTCATCGCCATGGACACGGGCGACCTGCGTGGGCGGGCGCTGGCCGCGGTCAGGCAGGTGGAGTGGTTTCCCGCCTGGGGCGAAGAACGGATTCGCAACATGTTGGCGAACCGACCCGACTGGTGTATCTCGCGCCAGCGGTCTTGGGGAGTCCCGATTCCGGCGGTCTACTGCACCGGCTGCCGGAAGGCGGTGCTGACGACCGGGCTGATCGACCGCGCGGCCACCGTGTTCGCGGAACACGGTGCCGACGCCTGGTACGAGCGCGATATCACCGAATTCGTGCCGCCGGACCTGCGGTGCCCGAAGTGCGACGGCGCGGAGTTCGAGCGCGAACGCGACATCCTCGATGTCTGGTTCGACTCGGGGTCGAGCCACGAAGGCGTACTGGGCGACCATCCCGAGCTGGGGTGGCCCTACGACGTCTACCTGGAGGGCAGCGACCAGTATCGGGGCTGGTTCCACAGCTCGCTGCTGGTCGGGCTGGGCACACGCGACGCGGCGCCCTACAAACAGGTAATCACCCACGGCTTCGTGGTGGACGAAACGGGCCGCAAGATGTCGAAGTCGGTCGGCAACACCATCGAGCCACAAACGATCATCAAGCAGAGCGGCGCCGAAGTGCTGCGCCTCTGGGTGGCGATGGTCGACTACCAGGAGGAGGTACGGCTTGGCCCGCACATTCTCGCGCGGATCATTGAAGCCTACCGGAAGATCCGCAACACGCTGCGGATCCTGGTCGCGAATCTGTACGACTTCGACCCGGCGACCGACGGGCTGGAGCTCGACCGGCTGAGCGAGGTGGACCGCTACGCGGTGGCCCGCTATGGCGAAGTGGCGGCCCGCGTGCTGCGCGCCTACGACCGATACGAGTTCCAGACGGTCGTGCACACGTTGAACAATTACTTGACGGTCGACTTGAGCGCNTTCTACGTGGACATCTCNAAGGACCGGCTNTANACNTTCGCGNCCGGNGNCGGACGCNCGNCGNTCNGCNCAGACNGCNATTCACACGATCGTCGACGGCCTGACCCGCCTGGTCGCGCCAATTCTGCCGATTACGGCTGACGAGCTATGGCGCAACCTGCCGGGCGCCGACGCCGAGAGCGTGCACCTGGCCGACTTTCCGTCCGGCATCGACGCCCTGGTTGACCATGAGCTCATCGCCCGCTGGACCCGGCTGCTGAGCTTGCGGGACGCGGTGAACGGCGAGCTCGAAAAGCTGAGACAAAACAAGGTGGTCGGCACGTCGCTCGAAGCGACGGTTGCCTTGACCGTCGACGGCGAGCTGGCCCAGCTGCTCGAGAGATATCGCGACGATCTGGCGATGCTGTTCATCACCTCAGAGGTGACGCTCGCCGCCGGCCCGCCGGCTGGTGACGCCGCAGACGGCACCGTATACAGCGAGCCGGCCGGCACGGCCCGTATTGCAGCGCGGCGCGTCGAGGCCGCCAAGTGCCCGCGGTGCTGGCGCTGGGTGCGACCCGCGGCGGCGGCCGTGAACGAACCTGAGGCTGATACCGACGCCGAGGTCTGTAACCGCTGCCGAGACGCGTTGTCCGAGAGCGTGTCCACGCTCGTCTGAGCGGACGACTGGCAATGCCCACCGAATCCCAGACGGCGTCGGTCGTCCCACCGACCGCCGAGATGCCCGCGGCGTCGGCCGGCGTCATGACCCGTGGAATCATGGGGACGATCATCGTGGCGGTCCTGATTCTCGATCAGCTCACCAAGCTGCTGATCCGAAGCGAGATCGCGCTTCACGACAGCATCGAGGTTGTGCCGGGGTTCCTCAACCTGGTGCACGTGCGGAACACCGGCGCGGCGTTCGGTTTCCTGAACGCCGTAGACCTTGGCTTCAAGCAGCTCCTGATGACAGTTATCGCGTTGGTGGCCCTGGCTGCGATCGGCATCTTCGCCTCACGAGTCGGATCGCGGGAGACGCTGACCCGAGCGGGTCTGGCGCTGATCCTGGGCGGCGCCGTCGGCAACCTGATCGACCGCGCAACGGCCGGCTATGTCATTGATTTCGTCGACGTGTACTGGAGGACCTACCACTTCTGGGCGTTCAACGTGGCCGACTCGGCGATCACGGTGGGCGCCTGTCTGCTTATACTGGACATGTTCGTGGTGAGCCGGGATGTATCCACTTCTGTTTGAGCTAGGCCCGGTCAGCATCTACAGCTACGGCGTGCTGTTGGCGACCGCGTATATCGTCGCCCTCCAGTTCGCGCTGCGTCGGGCAGACCGCGCCGGCCTGAACGGCCAGCGTGTCATGGACCTCGGCATCTTCGCCATCATCAGCGCGCTCGTCGGCGCGAAGCTGATGCTGTTCATCCTGGACGTCGACCGGTTCACGAGCGACCCGGCTCAGCTCATGGTGTTGCTGAAGTCTGGCGGGGTGTTCTACGGCGGACTGCTGCTGGCGGTGCCGGTGGCCTGGTGGTACATTCGCAAGCACGCGCTGCCGCTCTGGACCANCTGCGATCTGTTTGCCCCGGGCATCGCACTGGGGCACGCCGTCGGCCGCCTGGGCTGTCTGATGGCCGGCTGCTGTTACGGACGGGCGACCGACCTGCCGTGGGGCATCACCTTCACCAACACGCTGGCGGCCGCCAACGTCGGTACGCCGCTCGAGATCGCGCTGCACCCGACGCAGGTCTACGAGGCGATCGCCGAACTGACCGTGCTGGCGGTGCTGCTCGTCGGTGAGCGCCGGTGGCGCCCGTTCGCGGGCCGGACGTTCTGGACTTACCTACTCCTGTATCCGACCGCCCGGTTCTTCATCGAGTTCTACCGCGGCGACCCGCGCGGCATGTTGTTGGGCACCATCTNGACCTCGCAGGTCCTCTCGGGTCTGATCGTGCCGCTGGCCATCGTGATGCTCCTGCGGCTGGGCCGACGGGGTAAGCCGGAGTCCGCCCCGGCGAAGTCTGCGCAGAAGAAAGCCGCGTAGCCGGGAGCCGGATGGACGACCATGACGTAGCGGAACGCGACGTCTTCGCCGAGACCTTCCAGCTCGAGGTGGCCGGCGAACACGACGGCACGCGCCTGGACCACTACATCACGGAGGTGCTGCCAGATCGCTCGCGATCGCAGATCCAGCGCTTGATCCGCGGCGGCAACGTCCGGCTGAATCAGAGGTCGGTCCGAGCAAGCCATGCCGTGCACACTGGCGACGTCATCGATCTGGAAATCCCGGCGCCGGCCCCCTCGACTCCGGTCCCCGAAGCGCTGCCGATCACAATCGTCCACGACGACCCCGACCTGGTGGTCGTCGACAAGCCGGCCGGCATGGTGGTGCACCCGGCCGTCGGTCACGAAAGCGGCACCCTGGTCAACGCGCTGCTGCACCACGTCACGGGGTTGAGCGGCATCGGCGGCGAGCAGCGCCCCGGCATCGTCCACCGGCTCGACCGCGGCACCTCCGGCGTCATGCTGGTCGCCAAGCACGACACCGCGCACGCCGAGCTGTCACGCCAGTTCGCCGACCGCGAGGTCGAAAAGGAATACATCGCGTTGGTCTGGGGCCTGCTCAACACCGGCCGTCGCATCGACGCCCCGCTTGGTCGCGACCCAGTGAACCGTCAGAAGATGTCGACTCGCGCGCGCCGAGCCAGATCGGCGGTGACGCGTGTGACCGGCACCGAACGTCTCCGCGGCCTCACGCTCGCCACGGTCGCCATCGCCACCGGTCGCCAACATCAGATCCGCGTCCACCTGAACAGCATCGGCCACCCGGTCGTTGGTGACGCTGTGTATGGCGGCGTCCGCCGCCACCTGGCCGCGGACCACCGCACCTTGGCATCACTCGACCGTCCGTTCCTTCACTCCTTCCGGATCGCCTTTACGCACCCCCGCGATGGCCGAAGAGTCGAGTTCACTGCGCCGCTGCCCGAGGACCTGCAAACGATCCTCGACGAGCTGCGAGAACAGCGAGACAGCCGATTATGAGCCAGCGCACGCGCTCCAGCGAAACGGTCTTCACCGGCAAGGTCTTCTCCATCC
>PBRZ01000106.1 GCA_002726085.1 Acidobacteriota bacterium | reverse complement strand
TTGCTCGGTGCTGAACCGCTTCCTTGGCATCCTGCCTCCTGGTCGTGACGCCCGACTTCTACCGCTCGGGCTGGCACGGTCTCAGGGGGTCAGGTCATTTACAGGTTACCATATTTACGGGTCCATCAAGCAGCTCCGAACACCGTGAAGGAAGGCATGACGGAGTCATCATAGACTGGACAACCAACCGACATCGCCACCCCGTAGAACCAGTGGAACTGGTTGAACTGGCCGGACGCCAGTAGCCCGTGACTCACCACGATCGAATCGAGACGCGTGTTGAATCGTCTTCCAATCATCGCCCTGCTGGTAGCGGCTTCGGTGAGCGCTTCTGCCCAAGACCTGGGCCGGCTCCGGGTCGAGGTACGGGTCGGAACCGAGGTCGTCGTAGCGGCGGAGGTGGTCGTGGGTGGGATGTCGCAGCTGACCGACGCCTTCGGGGTTGCGGTATTGCGGGTGCCGGTCGGTACGACGCGGGTCACAGTTGTGCGAGAGGGTTTCATCCCGGTCACCGTCCTGGTTGCAGTGACCACAGGACAGGAGCGCCTTGTCAGTGTCCAGCTCGAGCCGGAGATCACACTTGAAGAAGAAGTGACAGTTGTTGCCAGCACACGCACCGACCGACGACTCGAAG
Source organism: Acidobacteriota bacterium (assembly GCA_002726085.1). Lineage (GTDB taxonomy): Bacteria > Acidobacteriota > Vicinamibacteria > Vicinamibacterales > UBA8438 > NP936. Next base: position 33,546 of record PBRZ01000106.1, on the reverse strand, counting down.
ATCACCCGATGCGTGTCGAGGCGCTGAACCGCGAAGAGATTGAAGAGAAGATGCTCATGACGCCCGGGGACATCGTCATGATGCTGAACGAAATGGGCGGCATGCGCGTACAGACCACCTCGCCGTCGCTCGGCGCCGCGAGCGTCCGGATTCAAGGCATGCGGGGCCGCTACACCCGTTTCCTCTCTGACGGGCTGCCGCTCTATGGCAGCCAGCCGGGCGGTCTGGGGCTGCTGCAGATTCCACCGATGGACTTGGGGCAGGTGGAGGTCATCAAGGGCGTGGCGTCGGCACTCTATGGGGCCGGTGCGATGGGCGGCGTCGTCAACCTCCTGTCGCGGCGACCTGGTGAGGAACCGGAGCGGGAGATCCTGTTCAACCAGTCGACGCGCGGTGCCACGGACGGTGTGGTGTGGCTGTCGTCGCCACTCTCGGACTCGTGGGCAATGACCCTCGTCGGCGGTGGCCACCGGCAGGACCAGACCGATGTTGACAGCGACGGCTGGACGGACCTGGCTCGCTACGAACGCGGCGTCGTGCGGCCGCGTGTCTTCTGGGACAACGGGCAGGGTCAGTCGCTGTTCCTCACCGCCGGCACGACACGAGAGAGTCGCACCGGTGGCACGCAGCCAGGCCGTGCGCTCCCGGAGACAGGGGCGCCCTACCGGCAGGCCCTCGAGACCCGCCGATTTGACCTCGGGGCGCTGTGGCAGACGGTGGCTGGGCGCTCGGTGTTGACCGCGCGTGCCACTCTGGCACGTCAGTGGCACGACCATCAATTCGGAGAAACCCTCGAACGCGATCGCCACGACACGAGCTTCGCCGAAATCACGGTGCGCCGCGCGACCGGGCCGCATACGTGGGTGGGTGGCCTTGCGGTCGAGCATGACGCCTACCGTCCAGACGATGTGCCGCTGTTCGCCTATGCCTTCACCACGCCTGGCCTGTTTGTGCAGGATGACATCGACGTGCGCCCCTGGCTGGCATTGTCGATGAGCGGACGGCTGGACCACCACAGCGAGTACGGCTGGTTCTTCAGCCCGCGCGTGTCGGCGCTCGTGCGATCGGGTGACTGGTCGACCCGTCTGTCGACCGGAACCGGGTTCTACGGTCCGACGCCGCTCACGGAAGAAACCGAAGCGGCGGGCCTGACCCGACTCGAGGTGGATGGCCCACTGGGTGCGGAACGAGGCCGCAGCGTCTCGATTGACCTCACACGCGCGCACGGTCCGTTCGCCGCGACCGCCACCGTTTTCGGGTCACGCATCGTCGACCCGGTACACGTCGACCGGTCGACCTACGTGCTGCGCAACCTCGAACACCCGACCACGAACATCGGCCTGGAGTTGCTCGGGACATACCGGCAGACACCGCTCGCCATCACCACCAGCTACACCTATGTGCGGTCGCGTGAACAGGTCGGCCTGGTGACAAGCGACGTCGCGCAGACGCCGCGGCACAGCATCGGGTTCGTGGCCATGGTGGAGAACGAAGACGGTCGCGTCGGCCTCGAGCTGTACTACACGGGAAGACAACGATTGGAAGCCAACCCGCATCGCGACACCAGTGAGCCGTACACGCTGACTGGACTCCTGATCGAGCGACGTGTGGGTCGCCTCCGTCTGTTCGTCAACCTCGAGAACCTCACCGACGTGCGCCAACAGCAATGGGACCCTGTCCTGCGCTCAGACCGCGCCGTCGATGGCCGTTGGACGGTCGACGCCTGGGCGCCGCTCGACGGACGGGTCATCAATGGTGGGGTGCGGGTGCAGTTCTAGCGAGGCTTCGCCTCAGACCACCCAGATGCCGTCGGCTCCCGCCTCGCGAGGCTACCATTCTTCAATGGCCCCGATATCGACACGGATCGTCAGCACGTCAATGGTGTCTTGCGGCAGTCCTCAGCTCTGTTTCCAATCGCTGACGAGAAACGACCTACCTGGCGCCCCCCGCCTCCGCGTCACGGGCGCGCGCGCCGCTCAGGATGTTGGTCATCCCGTAGTTGCCCTCGTGGCAGGAGTACTCGACTAGCTCGTACTGGCTCGGGTCGAGGTCCCACCGGAACATTGCCGTCCAGGGCCGGGCCCAGACAGCCGGGTCGTCGATCGAGAACTGATACTCGAGCGTGCCGGGCCCGATGCGCGTGTAGCGCTCGACCAGCGTCATATCCGCGCTCGACCCCCGGAACGAGGCGCCGCCGTTGAAGTTCGTGGTTTCGACCACAAGGGTGTCCCCCTCCCAGCGGCCCCGCGCACTGCCCTGATACGCCGTCACTCCTTCGCCAAGCGCCGGCTGCGGCGTGGTGGGAACGACCCGGGTCTCGTGAATCATCTCTCGCGTGATGGCGACATACCCCGGGCCCTGCACGATCTGTAGGCCGTTGTTGTAGCCGCCCGGTGTCGGGATCAGTCCGCGGGTGATGCACCGCACCCATGTCGAGAGGTTCTCGGGACCGGCGGGGGTGGTCGCCCGGCGCGGCGCGCGCTCGTCTCCGGCCAGGACCGGCGCCCGACGGGACGTGACCCGGGGCGGCAGCCGACCGTCGGGCGGGTCGATTACCATCGCCACCTGGGTGGAAACCGCCGACCCATATTCAAGCGTCGTGTCACGCCACTCGCGCTCGTAGCCCCAGATACCACCCAGCAGGCGGCCTTCGTGGCGGGCGATCGCCTCCTCCGGCGTCACCTCGTCCGCATCGACACCCTCGGGCCGCTCGAACGGGATGCCGACCGCAGAGCTGCTGGTCCAGATGCCTTGGAAGTCCGGTTCGCCCCAGGGGGTCCGAGGTGCGTCGTACGGCCCCAGCGCGTCGGTGGTCAGAATGGCCGAGCCCATTTCTGCCTCCGCTCCGGCAAACCCGGTCTCGACCACCGCGACCCGCACGTTGTCTGGTCCAGCAAGAAAGGCCCGCCGGGCCGAGGTGCGGCCCCCCTCCGGCACCGCCGGCTCCTGCTCGAAGGCGACGCCTTGTCGACGCAGCTCTGCCGCCGCCGGGTCGAGGTCGTCGACGACGAAGGCGATGTGGTCGATGGCCCGCTCCACCGTCGTCCCCGGCACACCCTCCGAATTGCGCGACACGAGGAACCAGACGCCGTCGAACCGCAGGCCGTCAAGCCGTCCTTTCAAGCTGGCGGGCTCGCCTCCCATCACGTCCCGATACCACGCCAGGGTGGCCTCGGGGTCAGTGGCATTGAGATGCACGTGGTGGAACCCGAGCGTCTCGGGGTCTTCCACCAACTCGATGCGCGTGCCCCACGGGTCGAAGATGAACGCCAGCTTGAAGAGCCCCGGCACGTCGCGCCAGGTCGAGCCGTCCGGGTTGCGCTGCAACCGTACGCCCGAGCCGCGCACTCCGACCGCCTCGAGCTCGGCCATCTTCGCCGTCAGGTCGCGGAACGAGAACCCGATGTGGTCGACCCCGGTCCCCTGGCTACCGCCGTTGGTCGTCTGCGGAACGAACACCACCTCCACGCCGTAGCAGTCGGCCGCATCGTTGCGGTCGGTGAGCGGCTCGCAGCCCATGTGACGAGCGTACCAGTCGACCGCCTGCAATGGGCTCGCCGACGTAATGTGCACGTGGTGATAGTCGGCCGCGTGGACCAGACCAGCAGTCACGAGCACCCCTACGGTCACCACTCCGATAACGACTCGGTTCAAAGTCATGCTGATGCCTCCTTCTGCCGTCTCGAGCTCATCGCGGCGCCTCGGGACTCGCTGCGTGCCTGCATTTGAAGCCCACCGATACGTCCACCGGCAAGGCGGAGCGAGCCGCTCTCGCCGATCTTGCCAAAGTGAAGTGCGGGTCGCTCCCTCGCAGATTATGGTGCTTCAACTGGCTATCCTGCAATGAAAACGCGGCAAGCTCAGCATCTACGTCGCCAGTGCCGACGCGAAAAACGACTGCCCGATTGCCCCTTCTGACGGGCGTCATGTCAGCGGCCGCGCCCGAAGGGGCGAGGCCGGATCAGAGCGCGCCCTCGGCGTGGCAGCTGCGCAACACCTTCTTGTCGAACTTCCCGACACTCGTTTTGGGGAGCTCGTCGACGAACACAAACTGGTCTGGGATCTCGAACTTTGCGAAGCTCACCGCCAGGCAGGTGCGCAGGTCCTCGGCCGACACGTCGCCTTCTGGGGTTCTGACGACAACGGCCAGGGGCCGCTCGGTCCATTTCTCGTCCGGCACCGCAATGACGGCGGCCTCGAGCACCTGCTCGTGGGCCATCAGTGCGCTTTCGAGCGCCACGGTCGAAATCCACTCGCCGCCGCTCTTGACCAGGTCCTTGGTGCGATCGGTGATCGTCATGTAGCCGTCGGGCGAGATCGTCGCCACGTCGCCGGTGCGGAACCAGCCGTCGGCCGTGAAATGCTCCGGCGTCGGGTCCCGTTTGAAATAGCTGCGAATGACCCACGGACCGCGCGCCTGGAGCTCGCCCATCGTCTCGCCGTCCCAGGGCAGCACGGTGCCGTCTTCGCCCACGATACGAAGCTCGACTCCGCCAAGCGGGTAGCCCTGGCGTGCCTTGACGTCCCACTGTTCGGCCGCCGGCAAGTCTTGATGCTCACGCCGCAGCTTCGAGAGCGTGCCGAGTGGCGAGAGCTCGGTCATCCCCCAGGCATGGAGCACATTGACGCCCAGGTCACGTTCGTACCCCTCGATCAGTGACCGCGGCATGGCCGACCCGCCAACAACCAGCTCGCGCACACACGAAATGTCACGGGGCGTGGTCTTCAGCTCATGATAGAGCCCGTTCCAGATGCTGGGCACACCGGCGGCCACCGTCACCCGATACGACTCGATCAGCTCGGCAAGCGGGGCGGGCTGCAGGTGCGGGCCCGGCATGATCAATTCGGCTCCGGCCAGTGTGCAGGCGAAGGGCAACCCCCAGGACATGGCGTGGAACTGCGGGACGACCGCCAGCACCACATCGGCCTCGGTCAGCCCCAGCGCCGTCCCCTGGTTCTCGCCAAGCGTGTGCAGGAACATCGACCGGTGGCTGTAGAGCGCGCCTTTCGGGTCGCCGGTCGTACCACTCGTGTAGCAGAGCCCCATCGCCATCTGTTCGTCGGTCGAGCGCCAGTCGAAGTCGTCGTCGACTCCATCAATCAGGTCCTCGTAGTGCAGCACGTTTGGCAGCCGCGTCTCGATGTCCCGAGCCGCATTGACCAGCACGTAGTGCTCCACACAGTCGACCTCGCCGGCTACCTTCTCGTAGAGCGGTAGCACCGACCCGTCGATGAACACGACCCGGTCCTCGGCGTGATTGACGATGTAGGCTAGCTGATTCGGAAAGAGCCGGATGTTCAGCGTGTGACAGACCGCCCCGGCACCGGGAATGCCGAAATACATCTCCAGATGCTGGTAGTGATTCCAGGCGAAGGTCCCCACCCGGTCGCCCGGCTCGACGCCCAAACCGACGAGGGCGGCAGCAAGCCTCCGGCTCCGACAGAGCAGGTCGGCATAGGTGTACTCGTGCATCCCGCCATCGGGCAGCTTGCTGCGGATCCGATTCCTCGGGAACAGTCGGCCCGCATGCTCGACAATCCGGTCGAGGGTCAGCGGGTAGTCCATCATCAGACCTTGCATATGCAACCTTGTTGTTTCACCTTGCCAACTGGTTCAACCGGCCAGCCTGGTCATCAGCACCCACATCGGATTGTTGCCGCCCTCGTAGGTCTCGAGCGGAGTGAGCTGACCGCGGTCCTGGTCGATGCGATACGTTGCCAGGCGTCCGGAATCCTGTCCACCGACGACGACAAAGCGGCCGTCCGGGTCGAGATTGAAGGCCCGGGGCACCGGCTCGGTGGGCACGCGCCCGGTTGCGGTGAGCCGACCCGTCGAGGGGTCGACAGTGAAGCTCGCAACGCTGTTGTGGCCGCGGTTGGGCGCGTAAAGAAACCTGCCCGAAGGCGCGATGCGGATCTGTGAGCAGGTGTTCGGTTCGCTGTATCCCGCTGGCAGCGTGGAGATGGTCTGGAACGGCATCAGGGTACCTGCCGACGTATCGAGGTTGTAGGCCGTGACGCTGCCCCCCTGCTCGTCCGAGAAGTAGACGGTGTCCAGCGTTGGATGAAAGACGAACGCCCTGGGACCAAGATATTCGCGTGGGGAATGTCTCGGAGGCTCGTTTGGCGTCAAGCGTCCGGTCGTCTCGTCGAACCTGAACTGGAAAATCGCGTTGGGCCCCCGGTTGGCGATGTGTGGCACGAACGCAAATCGGTTGGACCGGTCCGTCTGGATGGCATGGGCTCCATGCGACGTATAGCGCCATTCGACGGGCGGAAACGTGGCAGCGCCGTCGGCCCCCACCGCGTGGACCGCGGCGGTGCTCTGGTAATAATAGGCCGAGAGGAGATACCGGCCAGATCGGTCCATCGCGACATACACCGGCTCACCCTGTAGCGGCACGGTCCCGATGAGGGATAGTCCCGCCGTGCCCTGATCGATCCGGTAGCTGGACAGCTGCTGGCTGCCCCGCCGCCCCACGTGCAGCACATCCTTGTCGGGGCTGATGGCCAGCGGCGCCGGCCCGCCCTCCACCGTCACCGCCTCCTGCCAGTCGAGCTGCCCCGTGGCCGAGTCCACCGTGAATACCGAGATACTGTCGTCGTCCTGGAACGCCACATACAAATGGATCTTGCTTTGTTGAGTCACCACTTCGCCCCTCTGTCTGCCTCCGGTGGCCGCCCGCGGCCGATCGGGTGTATAAATGTGCCACTTGACAACCGAAACGGCAATCTCGCCTAGCACCCCGAGCGCACATTGGTCTGTGATTCTGGAGCCATCATGAACAAGCCACTACTGATCCTCGTCGCATCTGTCGCGGTCGTTGCCGCCACCTCGCAACTGGCGGTCGCGCAGCGGGGCGATCCGCCACCGATGACGTTCTTCGCCACCAGTGCGGGTACTGGCAACGGCGCCAACCTCGGCGGGCTGGCCGGAGCCGACGCACACTGCCAGACGCTGGCCGCCGCTGCGGGTCGCGGCGATGCAACCTGGCGCGCTTATCTCAGCACGCAGGGACCGAACGCGGTCAACGCGCGCGACCGCATCGGCAGTGGCCCCTGGTATGCCTCCGGCGGCCGGCGCCGTGTCGCGCAGACTGTCGGTGAGCTCCATGGCGACACGATCGAGCAGGCGCGCCTCGGCAACGCGCTGGGCAAGATGATCGCGCTCACCGAGAAAGGGATGCCGGTCAACGGCATCGGCGACTCGCCGAACCAGCACGACATGCTGACCGGGTCCATGCCTGATGGCCGTGCGTATACCGATGGCATGGACCACACATGCGGCAACTGGACCAGCACCGCCTCGGACGGTTCAGCGCAGGTCGGCCATTCCGACAAGCAGGGCGGCGGCAACGGGTCGTGGAACTCGTCGCACCCAAGTCGCGGATGCAGCCAGGACAACTTGGTCTCCACCGGCGGTGCCGGCTTGTTCTATTGCTTCGCCACAAACTAGAGGCCAGTGTCGATCTTCGTGGGGCAAGGCTTCAGCCTTGCCTCCCAGGCCTGGAGGCCTGCGCCACATCATCAACAGTCCCCCAGATGACGCGCCGAGCTCAACAGAGGCGAGGCGTCTGGGAGCGCGAGGCCACTCCACCACACGCCAGCCGGAGCGCGCTCTACGGTGCGAGGCTCGACGTGTAGGCCGCGATGTTCACCATGTCTTCCACGGTGAGATTCGCCACGGCCGCGTTCATCAAATCCGACCACGCGCCGTTACGCACCCCAATCTGGAGATCGTAGAGCTGACGCACGACATAGCTTGGCGACCGGCCGGCAATAGCCGGCACCGGGCCAAGCCCCTTGAGGTCTGCGCCGTGGCACACCGTGCAGGCCTCCGTTCTCCCATTCCCACCGGTGGTCACAAGGGTCTCTCCACGCGCCACCGCACCAGTCGGTACATAGGCGATGAAGCTTGCCTCGGAGTCGCGCACCTCGACTCGCTCCAGCTCCTCCGGCGTTTCTATGATGCGAGTCCCGATCGGCTCCATGCCCGCACCCTCGACAGGCACCATCATCCACCCCTGCACTCGCGTCACCGGCACCGTGTCTGTTTCCACGACTCGGATCCAGGGACGAAACGCGAATGAGGAAAAATACGCCGCTGCCTCCTGCGACTCTTCCTCGGTGGCAGCCATGCCGATGACCCCCATCAATCGCGGAGGTCCCATGCGCGGCTCACCGCTCCGCCGCAGGCCGTTCCGGTAGTCCCGCATCTGCTGGACGATATACTCGGCCGGCTGCCCGGCCAGGCCCGCGTTCTCCGGGCGTCCCTGGCCGTTCGGGAGATGGCAGAAGCCGCACGCCCGCACGTCCGGTGTGCGGCCGGTCGACACCACGGGCGGCATCGTCGGATGGTTGTCGGGATGCCAGTCGGGCGGATCGAAGAGATTCCGCAGCTCGGAGCGCATGAAGGTCACGCTGCTCCCAGGCACCCGCAGCACTTCATTCGGGTCCGGGGCGGAACCGCCACCCCCCTCGAGGCGCGGCGCGTTCAGCGTGTAGGCCCACGGGATGACGGCGTTCGCTCCGTCGTCGCCCTGCTGCTGCGCGTGCGGCGCCACACCGACGAGCCCGGCCGCAAGCATGACCACCCCGACGAACACCCAGTTCTTCATTGCATGCCTTTCTCTCGGACGAACCGGTCGCCATCCGATCTGAACGCCTCCGGTGCCTGCGCGAGAACCACGTCCCCGTTCTCTTCGAGTCGTGCCGCCGGAGTCCAGAGGCATAGNNGGCTGAAAGTCGCCCGATTATACTCGCGGCCCGGTCCGGACTGGACAGCAAGATTGCCCCTCTGGGACGGGTCAGTCCACATAGGTGCTCCGCGCGAGCACGGTTCCCTCCCGTCCCACGAGCTCGACTTCGATACGGTGTGTACGCGGCTCTTCATCCCGTACCGCGGGTTGCTCGGTGAACAGGACGTAGTGGCCAACCAGCGCGTTGGCCACCTGGTCTAGGGCACGCCGCGCGAACAGGTGTGTGCGTACGAAGAAGCCACCGGTCTCATACGACACCGTCTCCAGTCCATGCTCGAACGTGTGGTAGTCGACATCGGAGACATCGAGAGAGAACACCGCCGCCCGCGCGGCATGCAGGGCAGCACGGGCCTCTTCGTATCGCTTGTCCAGTTGCGCCCCAAAGATACCCAGCGTGACCGTCAGCTCTCCGAATCCATGTCCAATCAAGACGACCGACTTGGAACCGGGCAACGGCTCGAGCGCATTTCCAATCAGACCCAGCGCCTCCTCGATGGAAGACGTGGCACGACCGACATCGTGGCTGATGTCAGTGACCAACGAGGGACCGCGCGACGGTNCGAGCGGGCCTGGCTCTCGAAACATGACCTCGTCGGTGAGGATGGTCCGAACGCGGTCGAGGTCATCCGTGAAGTCGAGCCATAGCTTGAGATGGGACTCGAACGACAGCACCGCGACCCGATCCTCGGGCGTCAGCTGTGTGAGCAGCCGTTCGCTGTCCTGCAGCAGACGCAGCAGCCCGATCGCGCGGTCCGCCTGCAGGCTCTTCTGGACGACAAAGACGATCAACCGGCCACGAACGCCCGGATCGGCCACACCGGCGATTTCCACCGAAGGCAGGGGGCCGGTCCCGGACAATTCCCCACCGATCCACTGCGCGGACTCCAGGGCAACCTGCTGCCCGTCTATGCGGACCTCGAAATCAGCGGCATCCAGGCCAAGAATCGGTTGCCCCGTCTCGTCGACAGCCCGCGCGTCCACGAGGAGGCGGGCGACATCCACACGCTCGACACGCTGAAGCTGCTGGGCCCCGACCGGGCCCCCGGCGCACAGCACGACCGCGACAAGCGAACCNGCAATCCGGGAGTCCAGACTCCGTCGACGCACCGAACAAGGGTACACTGTGCGCACTGCAAACATGGCTGGCCACGCACACCGAGGGCGATCGGACCCGACCCGTATCGAATCGGCCTCGGTGGTCGCGCAGCGACTGACCACCCGGCGTTGGTACATCTCGACCGCGGTGTCGCTCGGCCTGGTGCTGGGTCTGCTTGGCGGCCAGAGTGCCGCCCAGGAGTCTGTGCAGGTCGCGACCGAGACCGGTGTCGTCGAAGGTACACGCAATAGGGGCGTCGCGGTCTTCAAGGGAATTCCGTATGCAGCGCCGCCAGTCGGCCCACTTCGGTGGCAGCCCCCGCAACCCGCCAGCCCATGGGAGGGCCTGCGCGAGGCGCACCAGGTGTCTCCCATGGCGCCACAGAGGTTCGCGTCCGGTCTTGGCCTCGCGCAAAGTGAGGACTGTCTCTATCTGAACATCTGGACACCTGCGCAAGACCTGGACGCGCTGCCCGTCATGGTGTGGATCCACGGAGGTGGATTCGGCACCGGCTCTGGCGCAGAGCCAATGTATGAGAGCACGGAGCTAGCCAAACAGGGCGTGGTCGTCGTGACCTTCAACTATCGCCTGAACGTCCTCGGGTTCTTCACGCACCCCCTCCTCAGCCANGAATCTCCCCATGCTGCCTCCGGCAATTACGGGCTGCTTGATCAGATCGCGGTCCTCGAGTGGGTGCAACGGAACATCGCAGGCTTTGGCGGCGACCCAGACCGAGTGACCATCTTTGGCGAGTCGGCCGGTGGCCGGGCGGTCTCGCTGCTCATGGCCTCTCCCCTCTCCCGAGGCTTGTTCCACCGTGCCGCCGCGCAGAGCGGCGCGCTCAGAGGCGTCAGCACTCGCCTCGAGGATCGGGAGCGGCGCGGACGGCAACTTGCCGAAGCCGTGGGGTGCACGGATACCCCGGACCCGCTGGTGTGTCTGCGCGCCACGAGCTATCAAGCACTGGCGGCGGTCCCCGGCTTCGACTCGGGCCCAATCGTCGATGGCTGGGTGATNCCCGAAGACCCGCGGACCGTGTATGCGGAGGGGCGACAGCACGACGTGCCGATGATGATCGGCGGGAACGCTGATGAAGGGACCTTCTCGATGCTGGGGCGCCTCGCCGAAGTCCGTACGGTTCGTCGCTACGGAGACTACGTCCGAGACCTGCTTGGATCCGACGCGGACGAGGCCCTCGCCATGTATCCCGCCACCAAGGACACGGAGGNCTATATGGCCTTGAGCCGCTTCGCCACGGACCGGGGTGTCGCGAGGCACGCCCGCGAACAGGCACGGTGGATGGACGGCACCAGCTCGACGACCTACGTGTACCATTTCTCCCGTGACTCACCGCACCATCAATGGACCGGCCTCGGCGCCACACACACGGCCGAGNTGCCATACCTGTTTGGCAATCTGCAATTTGCCGCTCGGAACGGAGATCTCTCGACGCTCGAGCTCGTCGACCGACGGCTGTCACAGGCGATGATGCGGTACTGGACACATTTTGCGGCCACGGGTGACCCCAATACCGACGGTCTCCCGGTGTGGCCGGCCTTCACCGACGACACCGAGGACTTGCTGGACCTCGGCGCTGAGATCGCCGCAGGACACTGGCCTCGGCCTGACGGCCTGGACCTGCTGGACCGGTTGTTCGACGACAACCAACCGTAATTGGCGCGCATCTGGCTGACGACAAGGGCACAGATCATGAAACCTACACACCGTCCGGGTCGACCCCGAGCCCTCTGTGCACTGCTCGCGGCACTCCTGGCACTTCCAGGGCTCGGTGTCAGCGTGATGGCGCAGGGCGGCGAACAGAGCGGCGGCGGGATGGTCGAGTGGCCCTATGTCGGTGCCGACCAGTCCAACACCCGGTCGTCGCCGGCCGAGTCGGTGACACCAGGGAACGTCGACCAGCTGGAGGTCACCTGGACCTGGAGACCTGAAGAGCGACCCAGGCCGGAGTTTGGTACGGTGCCCGGCAGCTTCACGAGCACGCCGCTGATGATCGACGACACCGTCTATGTCAGCACGAACTACAACCGGGTTGCGGCGCTCGATGCCGAGACCGGCGGCGTGCGATGGGTCTTCGACCCCCGCGCCTACGAAGGCGGCATGCCGACCCTCGGCGGCGGATTCCGCCATCGCGGGGTGACCGTGTGGCGGGACTCTGAGGAGGGGGACGCGCTCCGGATCTTTCTGGCGAGCCGGCACCGTCTCTTCAGCCTCGACGCCGAGACCGGGCAGGTGGTCGCCTCGTTCGGTGACGACGGCGTCGTCGACCTGAGCCAGGATCTGATCTGGCCGATCGACCAGAGTCACTTCGAGTTCAATGCGGCACCGGTCGTCTACAAGGACCTGGTCATCGTCGGTAGCGCCGTTGGGGACCGGCTCATCTATCGGCGGACCCCCCCGGGCGACGTCCGGGCCTACGACGCGCGGACCGGCGCCCTCGTCTGGAGCTTTCATCCAGTTCCGCAGGAAGGCGAATTCGGTACCCAGACCTGGGAAAACGAAGCGTGGCGCTACACCGGCGCCACGAACGTCTGGGCCGGGATGACAGTCGACGAGGAGCACGAGCTGGTGTTTCTGCCGGTCGGCAACCCGACCAACAGCTACTACGGTGGGCAGCGGCTGGGCGACAACCTGTTCGCCGAGAGTCTGGTCGCGCTCGACGCGAACACCGGCGAGCGAGCCTGGTACTTTCAAATCGTGCATCACGGGGTCTGGGACTACGACCTGCCCACGCAACCGATGCTGATGCCGATTACCGTCGACGGCCAGTCGATCGACGCCGTCGTCCAGCTCACCAAACAGGGCCTGACGTTCGTCTTCGACCGCGTCACCGGCGAACCAGTGTGGCCGATAGAAGAACGTGCCGTGCCGCAAAGCGATGTACCGGGGGAACGCAGCTCCCCGACGCAGCCCTTCCCCACCCGACCGCCGGCCCTCATCCCGGCGACCGGCGTCTCGCTCGACGACGCGTTCGATCTGACGCCGGAGCTCCAGGCAACCGCGCGAGAAGCGATGCAGCAGTTCCGGTTCGGCCCGCTCTACACGCCACCCAGCCTGGAAGGGTCGCTGGTTCGGCCCGGCGGCGGGGGCGCCGCCAACTGGGGTGGCGGAGCGTTCGATGCGCAGACCGGGTTCCTCTACGTGAAGACCTCCAACGTCCCGGCCGTCATGCGTCTGGAGAAGTTCGACCCGGCAACGACGCGCAACCCGTTTGCCGACACGACGGAACCAGACTACGTCGGATACGACACCGCGGGTGGACGGCCGACGTTCGAGGGTGGCCTGCTGGTGACCAAGCCCCCCTATGCGTATCTCGTCGCGATCGATCTCAACGCGGGAGAGATCGCGTGGCGTGTGCCGTTCGGCCGAGGCAGCGACCGCGTGCGCGAGCATCCGGCGTTGCAGGGTGTCGACGTGCCTGATCGGCTCGGCACGCCGGGCGCTCCCGGGGCGATCGTGACCAACGGCGGGCTGGTGTTCGCCGGCGGCGGGGAGGATGCGCTCTATGCGTTCGACAAGCGCACCGGGCGCGAGCTCTGGTCCGGCGCCATGACCGAACGGTCGACGGCGACGCCGATGACCTATCAGACCAGCAGCGGGCGCCAATTCGTGGTGATCGCGACCGGCTCGGGCAGCAATCAGGAGCTCGTGGCGTTTGCGATGCCGGAGTAGCGCCCGTGCTACTGCAGAGCCAGGTCGGGCCAGTCGCGTGGACGGGCGCGATCGTAGAACGGTGTCGTCGCCTCGGCGCCGAGCGCACGCAGCACGTCCCCGGTCTCGGTCGGCACGATCTGGTAGGTGCCGCCTCCATAGAACTGAATGGCAAGCTCGGAGAGCCACAGCGGCGTCTCGCCAAACTTGTTGCGCTCTTCGAGCGCCGCGCCCTCGCCGACCAGGAACTCCACGACCGGACTCACCCGGTGGTAGGCGGCGTAGTGGAGCGCGCTGTTCCCGATCTCATCGACGGTCGTGACCGGGGCGCCGAGCTCCACGGCCAGACGCGCCGCATCCAGCAGGTCCGCCCCGGCCAACGTATTCTCGCCCAAGACTCGCCCCACTCCGGCGGCCGCCATCAACGCCGTCGACCCCCTCTCGGTGGTCAGCAACGGATCCGCACCGGCGTCCACGAGCATCCGCATCACCACGGCGTCACCGGCTGAGGCCGCCAGCAGATACGGCGTCGCCCCGACCAGCTCCGGCAGACCGGGATTGCGACTCGCACCCGCGCGGGTCGGGGGACGTTCGAGGCGAACGTTTGGGTCGGCCCCGTGCGCCAGCAGCGCCCGCACCAGATTGATTTTTCCGGTCGTCAGCCCCGGCAGCTGATTCCATTCGTCGTTCCCCTCCCGGTCGGCCCGGAAGTCGGTGGTGGTGAGCGTCGTCTCCCAGGACCCCGCGGCCCAGTGGAGCGGCGTATACCCAGCCTCGCCGGTGTTGGGGTCCGCGCCTCGCTCGAGCAACAACATCGCGACATCGGCAAATCCCCTGACCGTCGCCAGGCCTAGCGCGCTCAGGCGATCGCTGGCGGTGTCGTTCGGGTTCGCTCCGGCATCGAGCAGGATCCGCGCCGAGTCAAGATCGCCCACCCGGGCGGCGAAGAGCAGCGCCGTGTATCCGGTGACATCGCGGAGGGCTCGCCGGCCGGTAAGGTGCGACACGGTGGCGGCATCCACATCGGCGCCACCCTGGACCAGCGCCCTGACGACCGCGGAGTGCCGTTCCGAGACCGCCCACATCAAAGCCGTCTGGTGGCGCGCGGATTCGACCGCGTTCGGGTCGGCGCCGGCGTCGAGCAGCGCCGTCACCACCGCGTTGCTGCCGACCCAGGCGGCGCGCATCAGCGGCCGCTCGCGCTCCGGAGGACCACCGTTGGGATTGGCGCCAGCCTCGAGCAGTACTGTGACGATGTCCGCGTTGCCGTTGGTGGCGGCAATAAGCAACGGCGCCACACCGAGATCGTTGACGGCGTCGACGGCGGCGCCGGCCTCGAGCAGCAGGGTCACGGTCTCGGCGTCGTTGAGGTGCACCGCCCAGTGCAGCGCCGTGGCACCATCACCCTCCCGTGTGTTCACGTCGGCGCCGCGTTGCAGCAGATCGCGCACCGCTGGCTGATCGTGGCCTCTGACGGCCTCGATCAGTGGCACGTCCGCTGCAGCCGCCACGGTGGACAATCCGATGATTGGCACCAGTAGCAGAGTCACCAGGGCAACCAGAGTCACTCGCAACATGCGATTCATCATGACGCGCCTCGAGATTGTCGCCGTCGAACGCTGTCTTTTTTCACCACGAATTACCCGACCGGCCTAAAGGCCCTTGCTACCGGCGAATCTTCTACGCCCCCGACAGCAGATCGATCTCCAGATGCCCGGTGCTGTCGCCGATCGACTCCACCGGCACCCCGAGCTTGGTCAGCAAGGTCATGTGCAGGTTGGTCAGCGGGGTGCCGTCGGGGAACCGCAGATGCCGTCCTCCCGACAGCCGGCCACCGGCGCCACCGGCCACGATCAGCGGCAGCCTCCGCGGGTCGTGCTCGTTGCTGTTCCCCATGCCGCTACCAAAGAGCACCAGCGCGCTGTCGAACAGCGACCCGTCGCCGTCCGGTGTCGCAGCCAGTCGCTCGAGGAAGTACACGACCATCGACGTGTGATAGGCGTTGATCTTCGCCTGATCGGCAATCTTCTCCGGGTTGTTCCCGTGGTGCGACAGCGCGTGAAACCCTTCTGACACGCCAATCGACGGATAGGCGCGCCCGCTCAGCTCGCGCGCCAGCATGAATGTGGTCACCCGTGTCAGGTCGGCCTGGAAGGCGAGCACCTGCAGGTCGAACATCAGCTTGGCGTGTTCCTCGAAGGTGTCTGGCACACCCGCCGGCTGGATGACCTCGGGCAGCTCGCGCCCGCTCTGTTCCTCGGCCAGCTGGATACGGCGCTCGACGTCGCGAATCGATTCGAGATACTCGTCGAGCTTCGCCCGGTCCTCGCCGTCGAGCGTCGTGGTGATGCCCTGCACCTTCTCGCGCACCGAATCGAGAATGCTGGCGCGCTGGCGCCACCGCGCCAGCCGCACCGCCGGGTCGGTGGTGCCGCCTTCACCAAACATCCGCTCGAACACCATGCGTGGATTGTTCTGCATCGGCAGCGGGCTGGTCGGCCCACGCCACGACAGCGTATTCGTATAGACGCAGCTGAAGCCGGTGTCGCAGGTACCGCCGAACTCGGGCGAATCCATCGACAGCTCGAGCGTCCGCAGCTGCGTGTCCTCGCCCAGCTGGTTCGCGGCGATCTGGTCGATGGTGATGCCCGCCTCGAAGTCAGCCCCGACAGTGGGCTTGGCGTGCACGCCGCTCATGAACGCCGGCGCGATTCGGCCATGGCCGCCACGGGGCTCCCCCTCGAGCGCGAGGGCCGGCGGGTTGTCGATACCGGTCAACACCAGCGCGCGATCGCGGAACGGCGCCAGCGGCTCGAGAATCGGCGTCAGCTCGTATCCGGCGCCCTCGACCTCGGGTGTGAAGTACCCGATGGCGGCGCCGTTGCCGGTATACACGGTGGTGAACCGGCGCACCCCAGCCGCCGCCGTCTGCGCCAGCGCCGTCATGGCGGGCACCATGCTGCCGAGCAGCGGCAAACCCACAGCCGCGCCGAGCCCCCGCAACACCGTACGTCTCGGAATCGCCCTCTTGGTGATGATCATGACTCCCCTCCGGCGGTGCGCATCTGAAACGGAGTGCTCCTGGTGATGCCGAGGATGATCGATTGCCAACGGTGGTCGTCGGACTCCGCCTCGCGCAGAATCCGCCGCACCGCCGGCATATCGTAGTACTCGACGCCCCGGCCGATCGCATAGGTCAACAGCTTTTCGGTCAGGGCGCTCTTGAACTCGTCCTGACGACGCACCAGCATCTCGCGCAAGCCACGAGGCCCGTCGATTTCGGTGCCGTCGACCAGCGCACCCCGGGCATCGACCGGAATTCCGTCATCGGCGCTCCGCCATCGACCGATCGCGTCGAACGGCTCGAGCGCGAAGCCCATCGGGTCCATCCGTGCGTGGCAACTGGCGCACACCGGATTCCGCCGGTGCAGCTCGAGCCGCTCGCGAATCGACCGCGGCGCCTCCCCGCGCTCGTTCTCCTCCAGCTCCGGCACGTTGGGCGGCGGCGACGGCGGCGGCATGCCGAGCATGTTCTCGAGCACCCACTTGCCCCGTACCACCGGCGACGTGCGATTTGGGAACGAGGTCACGGTCAGGATGCTGGCGTGCCCCAGCAACCCGGCCCGGCGGTCGTCGGGCAACGAGACCCTCCGGAACTGACTGCCATACACGTCCGGCAGGCCGTAATGGTGGGCCAGGCGTTCGTTCACGAAGGTGTAGTCGGCCGTCAACAGCTCGCCAAGCGGGCGGTTCTCGCGGATCTGGCTCTCGAGAAAGAGCTCGGTCTCGCGCGTCATCGCTACCCGCAGGTCGTCGTCCCACTCGGGAAACTGAAACCGATCGGGCGACGCCATCCGCACGTTGCGCAAAAACAGCCACTGGGCGCCGAAGCTCGTGACCAGGGCCGTCGATCGGTCGTCGGCCAGCATCCGGCGGACCTGCTGCTCGAACACTACCGGATCCTGCAGCCGGTTCTGCTCGGCCAGCTCCAGCAGCGCGTCGTCAGGGATGCTGCTCCAGAGGAAGAACGACAACCGCGACGCCAGCTCGAGGTCGCTCAACCGATACGGTGCGCCCGTCGCGCCCGCCGGCGGATCCAGCTCGGCCCGATAGAGAAAGTCAGGATCGACCAGCAAGCGGGTCAGGGCCACACGCACACCCGCGTCGAAGTCGCCACCGCCCTGACGCCCCTCGCGATAGAAGCTCAGCAGCGTGTCGACGTCGGCAACCGTTGCCGGTCGTCGGTAGGCGCGGCGCGCCAGCGTGCCCAGAATCTCGCGAGCACACGGCTCCTCGCCGCCAACGGAATCTGGACGACAGGTGAAGACGCGTTGCCGGCTCGGGGTGTCACCGATGCCGGTGGGTGAGAATGGCCCGGTAATCTCGACCCCATCGACGTGCAGATACTGGCTGGCCCCGATCGTGGTGGCGAAGACCGCGCTGTTGGCCCAGGGGAAATAGGCGGGGAACCGCCCCTCGGCCGCCAGCATCCGCTTGAGCAGCACGACACCGACGGTGTGAGAGCCGGCGGACGCCGTGAAGCGCACCTCGGTGGCAACCGCCTCGCCCAGCAGGCTCGGACGCGCGGCGGTCGAGACCTCCCCGACCTTGACCCCGTCGAGGCGTACTTCGATCTGCTCCGACTGCGTGCGCGGCCCGGCCAGGTCGAGCGTCACGACGTACTCACCGTCGAGCGGAAAATAATGCTGCGCGGCGGCACCGCCCCGCGACCCGAACGGGAGCTCGTCGAGACGCGTCTCCTGAAGCAGCGACTTCGAGAACCGATAGCGCGCCACATCCGCGCCGACCGACAAGTCGCCGATAGCCAGCCGGCTGATCTTGGTGGCCGCCGAGAGATAGGCGTCGAGCAAGGCCGGCGACATCGACAGCACACCGGCGTTGTTGTCGAACCCGTAAGCGGCATCGTCGCCCGGCAGCCACGCGGTGACGTCGACGTCGAGCGCGAGCAGATCGCGAATCACGTGTTGATACTCGGTGCGATTCAGACGGTGGAATGGGGCGGTTCTCCCCGGGTCGGGATTGGCCACCGCGGCGCCGTCGAGCCCGGTCTCCAGGTGCGACACGAGCGCGACATACGCCGGCTCGTCCGGTCGTGGCGCCCCGGCGGGCGGCATCGAGCGGGCGTGTAGCTTCCGCAGCACCTTCTCCCACACCTCGGCGTCGGCGGTCACCTCGGCGAGATCGACGTCCTCGAGCGACAAGCCAGCGGTAAGAAGTCGGGCGTTGTGGCAGCGAACGCAATATTCGTCTAGGAGCGAGCGCCCGAGAGAGACTTCGGTCGCGGAGCCGGCAGTCGATGGTTGCTGCGGCCCAACTGCCCGCACGGAGTCGCCCGTTCCAAGCAGCAATGCGAGCCCTACCGCGCATGAGGTCGGCAGTCGCCTAACACCCATCTACACTTCCTCCACGGGGGTTTCCTCTGCGTATGCTACCCAATGCAGAGCGCTGTGTCAGCATCGACACGACAGACGGACCATCGGAGGCTTAGTGGCCCCGCTCACAAATACGGCCGCATTCGGCCGCCGATGCATCCCGCCAAGGGCAGCGTTGGGCTTCGGTTCAACGAGGTCGAATACTGCGGGTATGCGCACTCCTCGCGCCTGGCGGGACGGGCGCCTCGACGCCCAGAAGATGGCACACCTATTCCTGTCGGGGTCCTTACTTCGCGAGCGGATCGGGCCGAATCTGGAATTTCACGTTCTTCTGCCGCGTCCCAGCTCCTCCCTCTAGGTGCCAGGCGGCGTAGTTCGAGTAACTCGACCAGAGCCCCTTCCCTTTCCAGCCCGTGCCGGGGTCATCGATGCGGCCATTCGATGAACGAGAGAAGAAGCCCATCGGGTATGGCACCCGTAGGGTGACGAACTGCTCGGTGTCGGGCACGAACACCTCGAGCGAGTCGGTATTGACCACGCCGTAGAGCGGCACATCCCGCCCAAGGCCCAGCACGTCGTGGTGGTCGATCTGAGTGAGATAGCTCTCGTCGGAATTGATCGGGACCTCGGCATTCGAGAAAATCGGCTTCTCCATGCGATGAAACGACCATCCTTCCGGACAGCTCTGCCCGGCGGCCTCCGGGTCTGCCCTGTCGGCGCACAGGCTGCGATCGAACGACGCGAAGTGCCCGCTGCCCCGCCAGTCCTGCCAGGCGATGCCGTCACTGGTGAAATGGAGTCCGCCACTGCCATACGCGGCCGGGCTCGTCACGCTTACCGGCGGCTCATACACCTCGGCGATGCACGACTCGGGCGGGTTCTCACCCAAATCGATCCGCACCAGCTTGTTGTCCCGCTGGCCGTTGCCCGAACACCACACGCTGCCATCCGCCGGATTCACGGCCGGTGAGTAGCAGCTGACCCGAATCCGATGGTCACGGATCGGGTCAATCGCGTCGGTCGGCTCGGTCCACCCGCGGGTGATCACGCCGTCGCCATTAGTATCGACGACCCCGGGACACCACCCCTGTGCCGCCTCGGCATCCTGGGTCTCATCCCAGATGTCGATGTCGATCCACCCGAGCCCACCAGTGAACCCGTAGTAGATGTCATCGTCTTCGCTAATCTGATTGTGATCGGCCGAAAAACAGGTGTCGATCTCAGAGAAGGCTTCCGTGACTGGGTCGTACATGAACACCTGTCGAGTGCCCCGCGCCAACGGGTAGAAGTCGGCAAAGGCGTTCGCGACGTCGGTGCAGAAGTCCGGTTGGGCGTCCACCCCCCGCACGCGGCCGGTAAGCCACACACGACCATCTCCGTCCATCGCGACGCTCCGCGGGTCGGACCGGCGCGCCCACACGTCGTCGTCACCCCAGTAGGGGGACGCGGGTGTGTCGGTCTGGATCTCCGGACCATTCGACGGAATATTGATTACGCTGGCCCGGTGTTCGACCGGGTCGAGCACCGCGAGGATGTCGCTGGGCTGCACCACACCATAGACGAGGCCATTCGCGTTGACCGTAGCATCGCGCACGTCGGAGGCGGCGCTATCGGTCCGCCCGTCGGTTTCGGTGCCCCAATCCCAGAGCGTCACAACGACGTTCCGCTCGATGCCCGTGGGTCGTGGCGGAGTCTGCGTGGGCGCTTCGCCGGCCGCGATGCGGTCGGTCCAGTCGGCGAACATCCGCCGCTGGTCGCCAAGCCGGCGATACATGCCGTTCATGCCGCCACCCATCGGACCCATCGTCACTCGCCGGTCCCACGCTTCGAGGTGCGAGTCGCTGGCGCGGAGGATATCGCCTGGAATCTCCCGCGTGGCCCTGTTCCCGACCTGGTGACAGTTCAAGCAGCCGGTCACAGAGCTGCCGAGCGCCTGCTGTGACAGCTCGCCTTCTGGCAGCTCAAGCATCGAGAGCCACCATGCCGCCGGATACACCTGTGCCGCCGCTCTCGCGTCGGGCGCCACGACGCCGTCGAGATCGAGCGCCTGCCCGGGCGAGGCGGACACGCGCGGCGAATCCACCAACCCGTACCCCCGCACGAACACCTCGTAGCTCGCCTGGGGCAGGTCGGGCAACACGTAGCGTCCCTCGTCATCGGTGGCGACGATACGAATGAACCGGGTGGGAAGATCCGTCGTTTCGGCAACGACCCAGACGCCGGCTTCGGGACCGTCGGCGCTCGTGACGNCCCCCCCGATATCGTCGGCATCGAGCGCGATCTCGCTGCCACCGATCGGGTCTTGGTCTATGCAGCTCGACATCCCAGCAAACCCCACCACCACGGTACTCGTCACCAGCATGCCGCGCAGTCGGGAACCGCGAACCATACCGCTCATTGCCAGCATCGCAACTTACCTTTCCGGCCGTTCCGACAATACACCTGGGGAGCGTCAGGCGGGCACCGAGACACCGCGCCGACGCCGACGCGGCATGGAGCGCGGCCTGGGTGTCGGGGGTGACGCCGTCTCGGCAACTGGCTCGAAGTCGCGATCGGCCGACCGCTCGAGCCCGTCGCTCACGAGCATCGAGATCATCCGGGTCTGCCGCCGAGTAAGCCCCTCTTGGTCTGNCGAATNGACGCTGAGCACGCCAAGCAACGTATCGCCAGAGACGAGCGGCATGGCAAAGCAGCTGCGTAACCGCGGGTTCCAGGCCTCCGCCATGTCCCCAAGGTCGAGACCGGGGTCCGAGTTGAGAATCATCTGGCGGTTGGCGCCAACCCATCCGGTCAGCCGATCGCCGAGCGGCAGCGACACATCTTTCAGCAGGAAGTCGAGCTCGGGCGATGACACATGGGAGACGACCAGTCGCGCCTGATTCGCGACGTGCGCGTACAGGACACACAACCCACCAGGGGCCACCGTCTCGACATAGCTGCAGATTGCCTGAAAGGTCGGTAGGACACAGCCCTCATCGTCCACGCCCGGTGTCCAGCGCTGATCGCCCGAACAGGCGGCCTCGTCGAGCCCACCGGCCACCGTGGCTGGCACGCCGACATCAGCCGTCAACCGGGTCGCGATCACATCCAAGATCTCCGTGCCTCTCTCAGATTCCAGAGGGGCGCGTGCCTGGTCTTCGCAGGCCTCGAGCAGAGGGTCGCACACCGCGACGAAGATTTCGACCACGCGCGGGTCGTACTGCGTACCGGACCGACCAACGAGCACCGCAATCGCTTGCTCTCTTGTGAGCGCGCGGCGATACGGGCGGTCCGATGTCAGCGCATCGAAACAGTCAACTACCGAGAGGATGCGAGCACCGAGCGGTATCGCGTCGCCCGAAATCCCATCCGGATAGCCGTTGCCATTCCACATCTCGTGGTAATGACGAACGACCGGTTCAACCGGGTACGGGAAGTCGATGGTGGCGAGGATGTCAGCACCGATCGTCGCGTGCGTCTTCATCTGGTCGATCTCGACCGAGGAGAGCTTGCCCGGCTTGTTCAGTATGTGCTCGGGCACCGCCAGCTTGCCGAGGTCATGGAGCAGCGCGGCGGCCTCGATCGCCCGGAGCTCTCCCTCGTCGGTTACGCCGAGCTCGCGCGCCAGCGCCACCGAGTGCAACTGCACCCGCCGGATATGACCGCTGGTGACCTGGTCTTTTGCATCGATCGCCAGCGCCAGCGCCTCGATGGTCGACAGATAGAGATGGCTCAGCTCGTTGAGATGCTCGTTTGCCTCCTCCACCCGCGCCGTCGACAACTTTGACGAGGCATACGACAGCACCAGCAACGGGACAAACACCCCGACGGCCGCGAAGGTGAGGTTGTCGAGGTTGAGCACCAGGAGCACGACGAAGCTACAGCAGGCGAAGTAGTTGAGTCCCGTGTGGATGGCCTGGTCGCGCAAGAACGGAAACGGTGACACCCGGGTCTCGAACCACAGCGCGGTCACGATGAACGCGGTATTCAGCACGAAATAGGAGGTCGTCAGCAGCAGCAGCGGCACTAACAGCTGGCCGAGCCCAACCGCAGATCCGAACAGTGGCTCGACACCGGAGACCAGGTAGAAGAGCTGCGCGGCCACCCAGACCGAGATCGCCGGTTCGCCGATGTTGAACAGCACCCGATGCACGTTGCGCCGCTTCGCCGAGACGGACAGCAGCAATCCGTCGAGGGCAACCGTGACCGTCGCGGCTGCCGGGCCGAACAGCAACGCAGACGCGAAGACGAACGTCTCGGTGACAGTGACCGTCGCCCGCACCGACGGGATCCGAAGCGACAGTGGTGCGGTGAAAAGCGTCAGGACCGCGAGGACCAGCCAGTACGGGGTCGTGGGCTCGAGCGCCAGCTGGAACAACGAGCTCAGGATGAGCACGCCCCCAAGCGCGATCACCGCCAGCACGAAGGCACGGCCAGCACGCGACAGCGCCAACGTCTTCACGCCGTCCCTCCCACAACCAGAGCGGTCGCGGCACGCCGGGCTCTCACGAGGCTCGACCACATGATGCAAGCTCGATAATCGTCGTTGACTCGAACGTACTGACGAGGCACGGCGGCCCGCCTCAGACCCGAATGATGAAGGAAGGGGAGGTGTCGCCAGCACACCGAGGGTCGGATACAGCGTCGATTATCGCCGAAGCGGTAGGAGAGTCAAGGACTCGGCCCCTACGAGAGAGGGCCAGCTCCGTCTGACCGGCGCCCGGGGATGCCCGCGTCACGTCTCGGCGATGGAGCAACGCCGCCGGCTCGCGACGTATGATTGGGCGGTCATGCAACAAGACACGCCAGAACTGGTCGAGCTTCGGGCCGGAGCAGCGGTCCTCGCCGTCTCGCCTGCAGCCGGTGGCTCCATTACGCGCTACGCGTCGCAGCACGGTGGCACCATGTTGGAATGGATGCGCCCCGCGCTGCCCGAGGCGATCGAGAATCGGTCGGCCGGTAACACTTCGAGCTTTCCACTGGTTCCGTTCTCGAACCGCATCCGGAACGCGGCGTTCCGCTTTCGCGGCCGCGCCATTCAATTGACACCGAACTTCCCGCCCGGGCCGCACGCCATCCATGGTCATGCGTGGCGTGCGCCATGGAACGTCGTCGCACGATCTGACACCGAACTGACCCTCGAATATCGGCATGCAGCCGATACCTGGCCATGGTCGTACCGCGCGGAGCAAACGTTCACCCTGACGCCCGAGGCCCTGCTGGTGCGTTTCGCCGTGACGAACGAGGCGTCCGACCCAATGCCGGTCGGCTTCGGCCTGCACCCCTACTTCGTGCGCACGCCTCGCGTCCGGGTGCGGGCCAGCGTGGGCCGGATGTGGCGGGCCGACGACGAGCAAATGCCGGACGCGCTCGTCGCGCCGCCGCCACAGCTCACGCTCGAGGGCACCGGGCTGAACCCCGACGCGACGGCGCTCGATAACAACTTCGTCGCCTTCGGCGGACAGGCCGCGATCGAATGGCCGGAGTGGAAGGCGCGACTCGACCTAATCGCCGATCCGATATACGCCTGCCTGGTCGTCTACACGCCTCCAGGCCGAGACTTCTTTTGCGTCGAGCCGGCGACCAACTGCATCGACGGCTTCAACCTTGCCGAGCGCGGGCGCGCCGACACCGGTGTCATCGTGCTCGCGGCTGGCGATACCGCAGCCGGCAACGTCACCTTCACACCCCGCACCGGACTCTGACCCTCAGGGCGCGTCCTGTGTGAAGGTCACCGTCTCGCCGGCCACTGTCAGGGTGCCCGTCCGGGCCTGTGACCCTGAATTGGCGGCGGCATCGACACCGACCGTGCCGCTGCCGAAGCCGCTGGTGCCGCCGGTGATGGTCAACCAGCTCGCGTTGC
The DNA here is from genome assembly GCA_002726085.1 of Acidobacteriota bacterium. GTDB lineage: Bacteria > Acidobacteriota > Vicinamibacteria > Vicinamibacterales > UBA8438 > NP936. Next base: position 8,787 of record PBRZ01000106.1, on the reverse strand, counting down.
TGTTCGCCGTCCAGGCGCATCCGTCCGTCGTGGTGACTGCGATGCTCGAGCTGCCGCCCGCGGCCGGGACCGCCACCGACTCCGGCATGATCACGAACGCGCAGGCATCCTGCGTCACGGTCACAGTTTGCCCCGGGACTGTCGCCGTGCCGACCCGAACCTGACCGGTCGTGTTCGACGCTGCGGTCAGGCTCACAGTGCCGTTGCCGAAGCCACTGGCGCCGCCGGTAATCGTCAACCAGCTCGTGTTGCTCGTGGCGGTCCATCCGCAGCCGGCTTGCGCCTTGACCGACAGCTCACTGGTGCCGCCGCCCGCTGTCGCCGACACCGCCACCGGATTCACCGTAAAGCTGCACGCCGCGCCAGGCTGGCTGAACGTGACCGTCTGCCCCGCCACGGTCACGGTGCCGTTGCGTACATCCACCGCCGTGTTCTCGGTCGCGGTCACGCTGACGGTCCCGTCACCCGTACCGCTGGCCCCCGCCGTGACGGTGAGCCACGCCGTGCTGATGGTCGCCACCCATGCGCAGCCCACTGGTGTCGTCACCGTCAGGCCGCTACTGCCGCCTGCCACCGGCACCGCCACCGACAACGGTGCCACCACAAAGCTGCATGCCACGCCCGGCTGCGTGAAGGTCACGGTCTGCCCTGCCACCGTCACCGTGCCGATGCGCTCGAGGGCCATCGGGTTGGCCGCCGCGGTCACGGTCACCGTCCCATCGCCAGAGCCACTCGTCCCGGCCGTCACGGTCAGCCACGGCGTGGTGGTCGTGGCGGTCCATGCGCAGCCCGCCGGCGTCGTCACCGTCACATCGCTGCCGCCGCCTGCCACCGGCACCGCCAGCGACAGCGACAGCGGCGCGACCGTAAAGCTGCACGCCACGCCCGGCTGCGTGAAGGTCACGGTCTGCCCTGCCACCGTCACCGTGCCGATGCGCTCGAGCGCCGCCGGGTTGGCCGCCGCGGTCACGGTCACCGTCCCATCGCCAGAGCCACTCGCCCCGGCCGTCACGGTCAGCCACGGCGTGGTGGTCGTGGCGACCCAGTCGCAGCCCGCCGGTGCCGTCACCGTGACGTCACTGCTCCCGCCCGCCACTGGCGCCGCCGTCGACAGTGGCGCCACTGCGAAGGTACACGCCACACCGGGCTGCGTGATGGTCACCGTCTGGTCCGCCACCGTGACTGTACCGGTACGCGAGAGCGCCGCTGAGTTCGGGATGGCGGTCACGCTCACGATGCCTTCACCCTAGCCATTCGCCCCAGCCGTTACCGTGAGCCAGGGCGTGGTGGTCGTGGCGACCCAGTCGCAGCCCGCCGGTGCCGTCACCGTGACGTCGCTGCTGCCGCCTGCCACCGGCACTGCTGCCGTCAGTGGCGCCACCGCGAAGCTGCACGCCACAGCGCACTGTGTGATGGTCACCGGCTGTCCCGCCACCGTCACCGTTCCGGTGCGCGACTCGGCAGCTGGATTCGGCGCCGCGGTGATCGTCAGCGTGCCGTCCCCCGAGCCACTTCCCCCGGTGTCAATCGTCAACCACTCGGCCTCGCTGGTCGCGGTCCAGGCGCACTCGTCCGGCGCCGTCACAGTGACCGTCGCGGTGCCCCCGTCGCTGCCGATCAGATCTGTTTGAGCGACAACCGCGAACGAGCAGGCAGGGGACGAGTCGGGAACCAGACTCGGGTCCGTGCCCGACTGGCATGCGGCAACCAGGAGGGCCGCCACCACAAGTGGGACGACACGCATCGCGGATCTATTCGCCGGTCATGGTCGCAGGGCGCCGACCGTGGTGGAATCGGACGACGCTTCGGTGATCAGGTTGGACATCATCGTGTGGCGAAGCCAATCTGCTTGTGCCAGATGGGTCCCTGGACGGCGACTGCCCTACGCGCCGCCCGACGGGATGGTCAAGCGTGCTCACCAGCGTGCCGATATCTGTCACACAGGGAGGTCGGTATGGTCTGGCGCAATCTCACCGTTCGTCAACGCGTCGGTGGCACGGTACTGGTAGCCGGCGCCTTCCTCGGACTCGATCTGACCGTCGAACGGCTGGCCCTTTCGAAACAGTTCCCCCAGCCGCCGGACCAGGCGTTCTCGCACACGCAACAGGTGATGCGCCAGTACAGCGCCGTGATGGACCGGGTGTTTTCTCGCTACCTCCGCTCGGCCGCGCGGTCGGCGAGCCCGTCTGGCCTCGATACGGGGATGCGTGGACGACGATGATGCGAGGGGGACAGTACGCCGAGAACACCGACACCGGCGAACAGTACTGGATCTCGAACGACCGCGACGAGTGGTGGGTCAACGACGGCGGCGTCCTGGTCGGCTCCGATACCGGCGCACCGCCCGCCGTCAACAAGGATTGGACCAGGCTCGCGCTCCGCGGCCAGAAGTAGACGTCTGTCTACGGCGTCGGCGCCGCCGGATACCAGCCGCCATCACGAAATTCGATCGACGCGCCCTCGATGGCCGCCTGAAACGCCTCAATGGTAGCGGGCGTGTTCTGCGCGTCAGGTGGCGGGTCCCCTCGCCGGTTACCAAGCCACGACGCATACGTCTGGTTGTAGTGATTCAGGTAGACGACCTTCGGCTGGAAGGTCTTGACGCACTCGGCGACCGGCCGGGGGCGCATCCGATCCACCGGCAGATTCATTGGCATGAAGGCGACGTCGATGTCGCGCAGCTCCTGAATCTCGGGCACGCACTCCCCGACCCCAGAGAAGAAGATCCGCTTGCCCCCGAGCGTGATGACGTAGCCGTTGGCCTCGCCCTTCGGGTGGAACGGGCGCCCGGGGGTCAGGTCGTATGCACCAACTGCCTCCACCCTGATACCGGCGAACGTTCCGCTCTGCCCGTTCGAGAGCACACTGCCGTCGCCGAACCGCTCGCGGGCCGCCGCCGTCAGCACGACCGGCGCCCCCGGCTTGCGCAGCTGCTCGATGGCAGTCTGATCGAGATGGTGACCGGGATCGTCGGTCACCAGGATGAGGTCGGCCGCCCCGGCCCGCGACAGATCGCCCGCGCTCCATGGATCGACCTGGATCACCTGGCCGTCGTACTCCACCTGCACACTGGCGTGGATGATCGGCGTGATGACGATGTCGCCGCCCTCGGCCGCAATGCGGCTTTGCGACTGGGCAGACAGTGCCACGCAACTCATCAGCACTGCCGTCATCGAAATACAGAGACGCATCGCGACAACCTCCTCTACTCGGGCAACGCAAACGCGGCCCGCGCCTCGGGCTGAGCTGAAAACCCGGCGATTATACCTTTCGGGCATCCTCTCTTCATCGAACCTATCACGGCGACGCCTGCCCGCCTCCGCAAATCCAGCGCCACGAAACCCGCAGAGACACACGGAACCGGCCGGCTCGCGTCGTCGTCAAGGTAAGCGATGGACATCCTGTTTCGCGATCTCCGGTTTGCTGCCCGGCTGCTCTGGAAGGACAGGAGCTTTGCCGCAGCGGTGCTGCTGACACTGGCGCTGTGCATTGGGGGAACGTCGCCATCTTCAGCGTCGTCAACTCGGTGCTCCTCACACCACTGCCGGTTGCCGAGCCGGACCGCATCTTGTCCGTCTTCAACGCCTACCCTGGCGCCACCGGTGGGAGCGGTGGGCGGCGCGGCCGTAGCGCCAACGCCGTGCCAGACTACTTCGACCGCCTACGAGAAGTGGACGTGTTCGAGGAGCTGGCGTTCTACGCCAATGGCGGCTTCACGGTGGGGGCCGACGGTGCGCCCGAGCGGCTGCGGGGCTGGAACGTCACGCCGTCGTTCTTCCGGCTGCTGCGCGTGGCGCCTCAGCAGGGGCGGGTCTTCGTCGAGGAGGAAGGCGAGATCGGCAACCAGTTCAAAGTGCTCCTGAGCGACGCCTTGTGGCAGCGACTCTTTGCCGGAGACCCGGCGGCGGTCGGGAAGGAGATGCGCATCAACAGCCGGCCCTACGAGATCGTCGGTGTGATGCCCGAGGGCTTCGCTTTCACCGACCGCAACGTGCAGCTCTGGGTGCCGCTGGCGTTCACCGATCAGCAGAAGTCCGACGACGCCCGACACAGCAACTCGTGGGCGATGCTGGGACGACTCAACCCCGGGGCCACGCTGGCGCAGGCGCAGGCACAGATCGACGCGTTGAACGCGCCAACCTCGAACGCTTTCCGCAGTTCAGACAGCTGCTGACCGACGCCGGTTTCTACACCGGTGTGGTGGTGCTCCAGGACGACCTGGTGGCCGACATCCGGGCGGTGCTCTACCTGCTCTGGGGCGGTGTGCTCTTCGTGCTGCTCATCGGCTGCGTCAACGTTGCCAATCTCATGTTGATTCGGTCGAACGTCCGTCTGAAGGAGCTCGGCATGCGCCACGCGCTCGGCGCCGGACGGGGGCGCCTGGCCAGACAGCTGCTGACCGAAAGCCTGCTGCTCTCGACGGTTGGTGGGCTCCTCGGACTTGCCGTCGGGACGTGGAGCTTCCGTCTGGTCGGCGTCCTGGGCGCCGACGAGCTACCTGGTGGCGGCGAGATCGTGATGGACGGCCTGGTCGTCGCACTGACCCTCGGACTCTCCATCCTCATCGGTGTCGGCCTGGCGCTGGTACCGATCATCAGTCTCGCCACGACCGACCTCCACGCGACCCTGCGCCAGGAGGGACGCAGCGGCACCTCCGGCCGACGAACCCAGACCTTCCGCAACACCTTGGTCGTCGCACAGGTCTCTGTCGCGTTCGTACTGCTGATCGGCGCTTCGCTCCTGCTGGCCAGCTTCCAGCGCATCCTGGCGATCGACACCGGGTTTCGAGCCGATCACCTGATGACGGCGGGCGTCAGCCTTCCGCCGGCGCGCTACACCGATCCTCCTTCGAGGCTCGCGTTCGCGGAGCGGGCGCTCGAGCGCATCCGCGCGCTGCCGGGAGTCGTCGACGCCAGCCTCACCAGCAGCATCCCATTCGGCAGCAGCTTCAGCAATACCGTCATCCGGGCCGTCGGCTATGTGCCCGAGCCCGGAGAATCGTTGATCGCCCCGAGCCGAGCCGTCGTGGACGCCGACTACTTCGACACGCTCGGTGTGCCGCTGCTCGAAGGTCGGTTCTTCGACGCACGCGACACCACCGACTCGACCCCGTCGGTCATCATCGACGAGCGACTTGCCACAAAGTTCTGGCCGGGCCGTAGCGCCCTGGGCCAGCAGATGCACGGCGACGTTGAGATCACCGACGACACGACCTTCTACACCGTGATCGGCGTGGTGGCCTCGCACATTCTCTATGGCCTGGTGGACGTGCCGGAGCCGATCGGCGCGCATTTCTTTGCCAACAGCCAGCGGCCACTCGGCTCGCCCACGTTCGCCATTCGCACCGAGGTCGACCCGCACGGCCTGGTGAGCGCGTTACGCGCCGAGGTCGCCGCGATAGACCCGGAGCTGCCCCTCTTCCTCGTGCAGTCGATGGAAGAACGGATCGCGGAGCGTCTGACCCCGCGGCGCACCCCAATGATGCTGGCGCTCGGCTATGCGGGGCTCGCGCTGCTGCTCTCGGCGCTTGGCATCTATGGGGTGCTCGCCTACCGGGTAACCCAGCGGACACGTGAGTTCGGTATCCGGATCGCGCTCGGTAGCACCACCCGACAAGTGTTCCGGCTCGTGTTGTCGGAGGGTCTCACCATGCTGGGAGTCGGGCTCGGGCTTGGCGTCGCCGGCGCTTTGCTGCTGCGCCGCTTTCTGGCCAGCCAGCTCTACGGCGTGCGCGCCACCGACCCGCTCATCTTCGTCGCCGTCATCGTCGTCCTCGGCGGCGTCGCGTTGCTCGCCTGCATGGTCCCGGCGCGACGGGCCACTCTCGTCGACCCGGTTTCCGCGCTTACCTACGAGTGAGCGGATCGGGTCGGCGCAAGGGTGCAGATAGTAGGATTGGGGCACGGCACACATGACAGGGTGTAGGCTCTCGAAAACTGCACGAGCAACAGTCTGGCGCGGGCTCGGACACCCCACGATGGCGTGTCGGCTGAGGCAGTTGCCTTGTCATGCGATACTCCCCATCTGGAGAACAGACATCATGCCTCGAACACAGAGACTGACATCGAAGCTGGTGGTCGCATGTGCCGTCGCCGGGCTCACCGGATGCGGCGGCGGTACGGGGCCGTCTGACATGACAGAAGTCGTGGAGGGCACCGCCACGATCCCGGCGCTGTCCCTGACCGTTGTGCCGGTCCAGATCGGGCGACAGGGAAACCTCTCGGGGGTGATCAGCTGGAACAACTTCTTCAATGACATAGACAGCGGGCTGCTGCGCGGCACCTGTACGGCGCCTGAAGTCTCGGCAAACGCGCCAGGATGCAATGTCGAGGCTGCCCTCGGATTCGACGACACCAGCCGGAGTCCGTCACGCTTCGACGCATCGGTGACGCCGGGTGCATACTCGCTGTTGATTTACAATTTTGGATTCAGCGCCGACACCGCCTGGTACCGACTCGAGATCAACTGACCCGTCTTCTGTTGGCATCGGATCGTTCCTTGCAGGATGCCGCGTCCCTGCGTTGCGCCCAGGACGACGCCCCCCAGGGTGGTCAGACGTACCTGGCCAAAGCGGCATCGACCGCCGCCGGGTAGCTGCCCCCGAACTTTATTGCGTGCACGACGAGGGGGGCCAACTGGTGCAGCGCCACCCGGTCCTGCCAGCCCTCAGACAGTGGGAAGGCCTCCCCGTAGGCTGCAAAACAGTCGCTGCCGAAGCCACCGAAGAGCCGCATCATCGCCAAGTCGAACTCCCGATGGCCACCGTGCGCGGCCGGGTCGATGAGCCAGTTGCGGCCGTTGGTTCCCACCAACCGGTTGCCACCCCACAAATCGCCGTGCAGGCGGGCGGGAGGCTCCACCTCGCCGCCCAGCTCCCCGAGTCGGGCGGCTATCGTTTCTAGGCTTCGCGTGGCGTGGTCAGCCAGCGCCCGGCCGTCCCGAGCCAGACGCGCGAGCGGCAGGAGCCGCTGTGTCGCATAGAACTGAACCCACGTTTCACACGGCTCGTTTGGTAGTCCGCGGCTGCCGGTGGAACGACGGTCCTCACGACCAAAACAGGGTGACCCAGCTCGATGGAGTGAGGCGAGACCGTGGCCGAGTGCAACCTCGGTGCCCGCATCCGGACCAGCTTCCTCGATCCACTCGAGCACGAGGAATGGCGGGTCGTCCGATACGGCCAACACTTCGGGAACGCCGATCTCGCGCGCCTCACGGATCCAGACGAGACCGGCCGCTTCGGTGCTGAAGTGATGGGGTGGAGCCGACGCGTGGGTCTTGGCGAACACGCGACGTCCATCATCGAGCGCGACATTGAACGACAGTGCCACGTCGCCACCGTGAACGCTCGTCGCGCGCGCGACATCGGCGCCAAGGTCGATCGCGATCCGCTCGAGTACGTGCTGGACCAGCCGCTGTGTCGGCACCGAGGAGCGATTGTGACTAGGGCATCTGGCACACGAAGTTCGCTGCGTCGTCCGTGCTCCCGGTCCCCGAGTACACGGCAAGCTGCGGATACGGACACAGGGGACGGGTACGGTCCACAGCCCCGTTCCGGCTGCGGGATGCGATGATGCGGTCCGGCGCCCGGCCGTCCTCGACCCACTCTTCCATCACCGTGAGCGCGTCGAACGTGTTCGGTCCCTCGCCACCTGCGCAGTGCCCCATACCCGGCGCCATGAACAGACGGAACGACTCGTTCACCTTTGCCTCGTCCCCCACGACATCCACCACACGCTGGTAATACTGTGTCGCGTTCGCCGGCGAGATCTGCGCATCGCTCCAGCCGTGCGATGTCAGCAGCTTACCGCCACGCGCGAAGAACGGCCGCAGATCCGGGTCGAGCGCATTGAGCGTGCTGGCGTCGCCCTCCTCCGCCGCCACGATGTCGGTGTCGAAGTCAAACTGGTCGATGGTCCAGTCCGGGTCCGCATGGGTCAGATACCGATACTGATCGAGCCCCGTGGCCCGAGCCGATCGGGTCCAGCCAAGCTCGGTCCAGTTGGCCTCGCTGCCCGGGAACACGCCGGTAATCGGACGCCCCGTCTTCGGGTTCTCCGGAGAGGAGTACATCATCTGCACTGTGCCCAACTGCGCCGCCGTCAGGCAATCGGCACCGTCAGCGCCCGAGCACCGCAGGACGGCCGGGTCGAAGTCGCATCGCTCAGGGTCGCCAACCACGCCGTCCTCCACGCCGTCGGCAGCATCGCAGGCATCGAGCGCCGCTGTCTGAAGCAACTCCATCTTCGCATCCGACAAGCGCGCATCTTCATGCGCCTCGAGATGCTTCGCCACCCGCAACGACGCCGCGGCCCGCCCGGTCCAGTCGTTGCCGGGTGCCCACGCGATGATGCCGTCATAGTCCTCCGGATACTTCTGCGCTTCCACCATCGCCTGCCGCCCGCCCGCCGAACAGCCGAACCAGTACGCATACTGTGGACCGTCACCGTAATAGGCGCCTATTAGCTGCTTCGCCGCGACCGTCATCTCGTGCACCGAGCGGTACCCGAAGTCGACGACCTTCTCGGGGTGCTCGTATCCGAACTCGGCGCTGCCACCGACGTGTCCTGTATCGGTCGAGGCGGTGGCGTACCCGCGCTCGAGCCCGGAGGCCATGGACCGTCCTCCCCCGTAGCGCAGACTGCCGGTGAACGCCCCGTTCCCGACCGCCTGCAGCTTCCCGTTCCATCCTTCGGCCGGCATCCATGCCTCGACCTTGATGTCGGAATCGCTCGAGGGCGTCAGCGTGGCCGCCACACGGCAGAACCCGGGCAACGCGCCATACTGGCG
>PBRZ01000105.1 GCA_002726085.1 Acidobacteriota bacterium | reverse complement strand
TGGACTTCCCAGACTTTCGTAGACACTCCTGCTGACTAAAATGAGGCAGCAATCAGGAGTGTGGAGATGGGACAGCAACGCTACACGGACGAGTTCCGGCTCGAGGCGGTCCGGCAGGTCACGGAGAAGGGACACGCCGTCAAGGATGTGGCTGAACGCCTCGGCGTATCGACCTACAGCCTGTACGAATGGGTGCGGAAGCACCGGGCGACCGCGAGTCGCGCGACGACTCGTCTGACAAACAAAGACGAGGAGATTCGCCGACTGCGGACGGAGTTGAAGCGGGTCACGGAGGAGCGAAACATCCTAAAAAAGGCCGCCGCGTACTTTGCCAAGGCATCCGGGTAAGGTACGCGTTCATTCAGGAGCATCGGCACACGTTTCGGGTTCGGACGATGTGCCGGGTCTTGCGGGTCGAGCGGAGTGGGTTCTACGCGTGGCGACAGCGACCGGTGTCCAACCGAGCGCAGGACGACGCCCGATTGCTCCGACAGATTCGCGACTTGTTCACGGCCAGCGGCAGGACGTATGGGAGCCCGTGGATCCATCGAGACTTGCGGGAACTGGGAGAAACATGCAGTGTGCATCGGGTCGCGCGATTGATGCGCCAGGACGGCCTACGGGCGCAGATCGGCTACAAGCGCCGGTGGATCGCCAGCGGCCCTCCGGCCCGGGTCGCAGCCAACCGACTGAACCGCATGTTTACGGCGGACGCGCCCAATCAGGCCTGGGTCGGCGACATCACGTACATTCGCACCGACGAAGGGTTTCTCTATCTGGCGGTCGTGTTGGATCTGTTCTCACGTCGAGTCGTCGGCTGGTCGATGCAGCCCACGCCGTCGCGCGACTTGGTGCTGCACGCCCTGCTGGCGGCCGTGTGGCGTCGCCACCCGACGGGGCCGGTGCTCGTCCACAGCGATCACGGCAGTCAGTATGGCAGTCACGACTACCTCACGTTCCTCGCTGCGCACGGTTTGGTGCCGTCCATGAGCCGTCGGGGCAATTGCCTCGACAATGCGGTGGCCGAGAGCTTCTTCTCGACCCTCAAGAAGCAACGGATTCGGCGACGCGTCTATCCCACACGCGACGAGGCGCGGGCCGACATCTTCGCGTTCATCGAGTTGTTCTACAACGTCAAGCGGCGACACAGTCACGTCGGCGGGGTNTCGCCCCAGCAGTTCGAAGCCGACTACGCGCAGAGCTTGCAGGGTGTCTAAAGAACCCTGGNAAGTCCAGCTCGACACTGGGCACTTCGCGTTAGAGGAGGATGGCGACCGCATCGCACAACTGATGCGACGGTTCCTTCGAAAGCACGTGGATTGATGCCACGAGGGGGGACCGTTGGTGTCTGAAATGTGGAGGCCCGAGCGATACAAGGACCACTGTTCGCGCAGTCTTCCCGACGGAAGCGACGCAGTGCCCACTTCTCGGCACCATGACGGTGCCCTCACTGTTGTCAATCTCTCAGATTGGCAAGCACCCACTCCGCCACGTCGCGACCCACTTCACTCCTTTCTGCCGCCGGAACAGAGTCGATGTCAAACAGATCCGTGTACTTCTTGTAATGCGACTGAGCATCGAAGTGGACCAGCTTTTCTCTCCCCACGACATGTTCCAGCATCCTCTCGTTACAGTGAAGCACGCAGCCATCTATCACAACAACTCTTTCCGCTCCTTGAACCCAAGCGGAAGTCGCAGAACCAGGCGCCGATAACAACTCCCCGTGACAGGCCCGTCCATAGGCGTCTTCTTTGGCTACACGATTGGCGGCGAGACGGGCGATCTCTCCTCGGATACAAGCCCCCTCGCACGACAGGACCGGGATTGTCCCCTTAGTCCTATTCCGGTTTCCGATGACCTCTCCGGCGGGGGACCTCGCTGTAGTGCCTTTCACTTCAATAGAGAAACTTTCATTCCCTGCCTGCACGCCTTCCTGTAGTCTACTGTGCGGCGTTAAGAGCCTATGTGATGCACTTCTAGTAGCCCTTCTAACTTTGCCGTTATCGGAATCGGCGTGCGCCTGCTTTCTGTGNTACGCAAGCTTTCCAGCATTCTTTCTTTTTCTGTATTTCGATCGTTCAGCGGCACGGTGAGAACTGACACCTCGCCCATCTCCTTGCAGCTTTGCAATCGATGACAATAGAGCTCTTCTTTTCCCAAGGATAGTGACGCATTCTAATCTTCCATTATCCAACCATGTTCTGACAGTCGCTCTCGGCGTCTCCAACAGTCTGGCCGCCTCGATAATCTTGCAGGACGACCTCCATTCATTTTCTATCTTGTCCAATTCCACCGTAGGAATCATCCTTCGACCTTCGATCATTCTTGAAGGAATGAGTCCTTGGTCCAGACATTCTGTCAGTTTCTTTTGGCCGACGCCTGTAATGATCAGGAGTTTCTGAGGCACGCCGTAATCAGGATGATGTATAGAGAAAGTGCCGATCTTTCTTCGTTTCTTGACCTCTTCGATCCAACTCAACGACACGCGCTCAAAGCCCAAGATCTTGACGGTCTTTACCAGGCCTTTCTTTCTCCAGCTCCTCAAAGTGCCAACCGAAATCTTCAGTTCCCTTCTTGCGTCCCACAGGTAACAGGTGCGCCTCCAGTCATCCAAGAGTCCGTCACTATAATTTCTAACCACTCGACCATCTATGGAGGTCAGATAACCTCGACTTATCCAACGAAATACCGTTCGAAGGTGAACACCAAAGTCCTTCGCCACCATACGGGGATGCACTTCGGACATGACATCTGTTCTCTCAGTTACTGTCACACCGCCTCCATTTGCACGATGCACGTTGCGACTCTCACAACCACGAACACATCTGTCGGTGAAGGCCGCCCGCATATACGCGGGATGATGGCAGCCGCGGCCAATTCGGTACTCTTTGATGACGTGTAGCGTGGCGATCGGAACGAGCCCTGTGCCGTACAGTCGGCTGAGCACCGGTCCGGAGTCTCATTATTCCCCGCTCCTGTTGGAGTGAACGCGCCGGCTACGACGACGGCAGCCGCTTCCGCGGACCACCGAACACCTCGACCGGAAGGTCGGGATAAGCCTAGTGGCGTTGCATGCGCTTCCGTATGACGGCCGTCATACTCCAAATGGGCATGGCGCAGGTGTGGTGCCGTTTCTCGGTGCGTCACCTCTTGGAGATTCGGTGAGGACTGAAAGTGTGACCGACGACCTCAGGGAGGCCAAATCTCGCTGGTTCCACCCGAATGTTGAAACCTTATACGGACTGCCCGGTCGCGGAAGGGGCTTCCTGTCGCATCGCCACCCGTGCGTTGTACAGGTCGACACACTGAGCGCACAGCCCCTGGTCGAGGTCCCACGATGGATGGTCGGCTTGCAACGCCGTTCGGGCCGCTGCGGTCAGTCGCTCGGGATGCGGGTCGAGCGTCGCGGTGGGAAATCTGCAGATCGGGCAAGGCCCCGTGAACCGGGTGGACCCGTCGTTTCCGCACCCCCGCGGGTCGCAGATGAACGCGACCAGGTCTTAGTGCACGAGGTGCTCTCCTCGACGAACCATCTCGAAAACGCAGGGGGCCAGCCTCAGGCTCGAGGTCGAGATTTACCCTCACCTGCTCAACCGACCCCGGTGCGCCGGCTGCGGGCGCCCCAGTCCTCAGTACGACACACTACCCCACCCTCGTCTGCCAGATCGACCCGCGGCGTACACGGCTCCTTTGGATCGGCCAGCCGCGCCGCTCAAAGACGTTACTGAAATTCTTCCGCTGGTTCGGCACGGTGCGGACGCAGGCCCTGTGGTTCGTCTGTAGCGACATGTGGAAGCCGTACCTCAATGTCGTCGCCAAGAAGGCCGGCCACGCCTGGCACGTGCTCGACCGACTTCACATCGCGCTCAACATGAATGACGCGATCGACACCGTGCGGCGGGTGGAGGTCCGCGCGTTGAAGCAGCGGGGGGCGGTCGACGTGGCTGACCAAGACGCGGTGGCTGTGGCTGCGGCGCCGCGACCACCGGACGGCGCAGGACCGGAGCCGCCTCCCGGCCCTCGTCCGCCTCAATCTGCAAGCGGTGCGCAGCATGCTGCTGCGCGAAGACTCCGAGCCGTTCTGGCGGTATCGGTCGGCCCACTGGGCGGACCTGTTCTTGGACCGGNGGTACACCCAGGTGATGCGACCAAGCCTTGACACGAGGAAGGCAGGTTGCGCGCTCACTGTGCGCGCACCGCACCTTTGTTGTTGAACCGATGCAAGGCCCGCGGACAGATTTCGGTGGAGGCGTTCGACGGATGTTAGGTCAAACGACAAATCCAAACTAACTACCAGAAAGGCGTACGGCTTTCCGACCTATCGATGCCTCGAAATGGCACTGTGCCACACGCTCGGTGACCTACCGGAGCCAGAAATCGTCTCCAGTTATCTTGCGAGAGAGTCATTTCATTCTTAACAAAATCATTGATATATGACNATTGTCATGGGATTTGTCTCCTGCTTGTGTCACAAGGCACAGGTACGTATTTCGGAGCTGAGGGAGCGACGATGAAGAAGGACAATCTGGTTGACGGGTTTCTCGTCGGCGCGACTTTCTGCTTGTCCGTCCTGGCCATCGCCTCGATGGCGCATGCCCAAGAGGCGGATCTCGCCCTTGGAAGGGCTCTGTACGAAGCGCAGGACGGGTGTGCCCTATGCCACGGCGACCTGGGGCAGGGTGACGGGCCTGCTGCCCCCTTCCTCTTTCCAGCGCCACGTGACTTTACGACAGGGATCTTCAAGGTCCATTCCACGCCCTTCCTCCCTACCGACGACGACCTGCTGCGGACAATCGGCGAAGGCATGCCGGGAACACTCATGCCCTCCTTCGCCCATCTGTCTCTACCGGAGCGGCAGGCGTTAGTGGACTATGTGAAGACCTTCTCCGAAAGGTTTGCAGCCGGATCGGATGAGCCTGTCCCGATCCCCGATCCTCCTGGGAACGTGGAAGAGCTTCTTACCAGAGGGGAAGAAGTGTACGCGGAAGTTCGTTGCGACCAGTGCCACGGCCCATCGGGCCGAGGAGATGGCCCTTCCTCCGACACTCTCGAGGACTCGTGGGGCGCCCCCATCGTCCCCTATGACTTCACCATCGCCGGCAGGATGAAGGCGGGCTCGACGCCCGAGGACCAATATCGAACATTGATGGTAGGAATCGGGGGGACTCCCATGCCGTCCTATGCNGAGGCGATACCTAGTGAAGAGGATCGGTGGGCGCTCGTCTACTACGTTCTCTCCCTTTCGGGAGGTGCCGCGCCCGCCTTGCCCTCAGGTGACCCGGTCATCGGCAAGGACCTGTTCACGGGCAGTGTTCCTTTCGAGAGCGGCAGCGCGCCTTGCATGGGGTGTCACAGTGTCGGCGGCATCGGGGCACTTGGCGGTGGTGTCATGGGGCCCGATCTGACCGTTACCACCGACAAATACGGCGGCGACAGGATCGTTGACATCCTGGCCACATTTCCGTTCCCGACGATGAATCCCATCTACAACTCCCTGACCCTGACGCCGGANGAACAGGTCCACGTGAGAGCCTTTCTGCAGGCGGCGTTACCTGCGCGGCCCCCCGATCAGCTCGGCCTGCTGTCCCTGCTCGCCTTGGCTGGCGCAGGGGTCCTCCTGGTGGCGGCACAGCTTCTCTGGCGTCATCGCCTGACCGAAGTGCGCCGCTCGATGGTGGGAGCGCGAACGTGACTCCCAATCCCCGGAACGGCAAGTGGCAACCCATGAATTGCGGAGGTAATGAACATGGGCTGGATTAAGGATCTGGTGGACCCGAAAGCCCGCCAATGGGAAGAGTTCTACCGCAACCGCTGGCAGCACGATAACGTCGTCCGTAGCACCCACGGGGTCAATTGCACCGGCGGCTGCTCGTGGGCGGTGTTCGTCAAGGACGGCATCATCACCTGGGAGATGCAGCAGACCGACTACCCAGCGCTCGAGTCGAACCTGCCGCCCTACGAGCCCCGCGGTTGCCAGCGAGGGATCTCTGCCTCCTGGTATGTCTACAGCCCCATCCGCGTCAAGTATCCGTACATCCGGGGGCCGCTCGTCGATCTCTGGCGAGCGGCAAGGGCCGAGCACGCGGACCCGATCAAGGCCTGGGGCTCGATTGTCGAGGATGAGAAGAAACGCACGCGCTACCAACGAGCCCGGGGCAAGGGTGGCTTCCGTCGCGCCACCTGGGACGAGGTGCTGGAAATCATCACCGCGTCCTGTCTCTACACCGCCAAGAAGTGGGGGCCCGATCGCGTCTTCGGCTTCTCTCCCATCCCCGCCATGTCCTATCTGTCCTACGCCGGTGGCTCCCGCTTCTTGCAGCTCTTCGGCGGCGTGAACATGAGCTTCTACGACTGGTACGCCGACCTGCCCAACGCCTTTCCCGAGNTCTGGGGCGACCAGACCGACGTCTGTGAGAGCGCCGACTGGTACAACTCCAAGTTCATCATCTCCATGGGCGCCAACCTCAACATGACCCGCACGCCGGATGTCCACTTCATCTCGGAAGCGCGACACGAGGGAGCCAAGTTCGTGGTCATAGCCCCGGACTTCAATCAGGTCGCCAAATACTCTGATTGGTGGATTCCGATCAAGGCCGGCCAGGATACGGCCCTGTGGATGGCGATCGATCATGTGATTCTCAAGGAATTCCACGCTGACCGGCAAGTCCCCTACTTCGTCGACTATCTCAAACGCACCACCGATGGACCTTTCTTGGTGCAGCTCAGCCCTGCTGAGGAAGGACACAAGGCCGGCCAACTTCTTCGTGCCGATCGGTTGGCCCGTTACCGGGACGTCGAGAACGGTAACTGGAAGCTACTGGTCTACGACCGGAAGAGTGGCCAGCCGCGCATGCCCAAGGGCTCTGTGGGTTTCCGCTGGCAACAGGAGAAAGGCAAGTGGAACATCANGATGGAAGACGGGCTGGACGACTCCCCGCTTGACCCCGTCCTGACCTTCCTGGGTGAACATGACGACGTCCTGCAGGTGGACTTCTACGAGTTTGCCCAAGCCAAGACGTCCCTGCGAGGCGTGCCAATCAAGTACGTGGAGACCAGCGACGGACGGGTGCCGGTGGCCACTGCGTACGACTTGTTGATGGCCCAGTTCGGCGTCGGGCGCGGCCTGGAGGGTGATTATCCAACCAGCTATGACGACGACATGCCATACACACCGGCCTGGCAAGAGCAGTACACGGGCATCGGCCGGGACACGGTGATCCGCTTGGCGCGTGAGTTCGCTCGCAACGCCGAGGTCACCGAAGGGCGCTCGATGGTCATCGTCGGCGCCAGCATCAACCACTGGTACAACAACAACCTGTCGTACCGTGCCCCCATCACCGCCCTCATCCTGTGCGGCTGCTGCGGACGCAACGGCGGGGGCATGAACCACTACGTTGGCCAGGAGAAGCTGACCTTGGTCGCGCCCTGGACCAGCATGGCCTTGGCCATGGACTGGAATAAACCGCCTCGCCTGCAGCAGTCACCCACCTGGCACTATGTCAACAGTGACCAGTGGCGTTACGAGGGAGACTTCACCGACTACGCTCCCATCCCACCCAAGACCCGCTGGGCCAAGGGCCATGCCCTCGATCTGGCAGCACGGGCGGTGCGTAGCGGCTGGATGCCCCACTACCCCCAGTTCAATCGGAACCCGCTGACCGTGGTCGAGGAAGCCAAGACAGCGGGGGCCCAGTCAAGCGAGGAAGTCACCGGCCGGGTGGTCGAGCAACTCAAGGACGGGAAGCTGAGTCTTGCCGTGGACGACCCCGACGCGCCTGAGAACTGGCCGCGCGTGTGGATCATCTGGCGCGGCAACGCCATTATGTCGAGCGCCAAGGGGCACGAGTTCTTCCTGCGCCACTACTTGGGTACGCATGACAACACCGACGCCGAAGAACATGCCAAAGGGAAGGTAAAGACCGTCAAGTTCCGGGAGCCGGCGCCTCGGGGCAAGATGGACCTGGTGGTGGACATCAACTTTCGCATGGACACCTCGGCGCTGTACTCCGACATCGTGTTGCCGACGGCGATGTGGTACGAGAAGAACGACCTCAACACCACCGACCTGCATTCCTTTGTCCACCCGCTCGGGGAGGCTGTCCCGCCGGTGTGGGAGACCAAGAGCGATTGGGACATCTTCAAGACCATCGCCAAGAAGGTGAGCGACATGGCTCCGTCGGTCTTCCCGGAGCCGGTCGAAGACCTGGTGGCTACGCCGCTCCAGCACGACACGCGCGACGAGATCGCCCAGCCGGAGGTCCTGGATTGGGCCACGGGTGAGTGCGAGCCCGTCCCCGGCGTCACCATGCCTCACCTGCGGGTGGTGGAGCGGGACTATGTCAACCTCCACAAGCGCTTCATCTCGCTCGGCAGGAAGGTGCGGGAGGACGGCATCAGTGGCCACGGTGTCAACATCCCCATCGCCAAGTTCTACGACGAACTGATGGAGAGCCCCGTCGGTGGCTCTCCCGGCCCACGCAACAGGCGTTGCGTGGAGTGGAACGGGGAGAAGTATCCCTGCCTGGAGGACGCGCTGGACGCCGCCAACGTGTTGCTTCACCTGGCGCCCGAGACAAACGGCGAGGTGGCCTACGCCGGCTTCGAGGCCGAACAGGAACGGGTAGGCGTACCCCTGACCGATATGGCCGATGGCGTGCGGGGCGTGCGCATGACCTTTGGCGACCTCACCAGCCAACCCCGCCGCACGCTCATCAGCCCGTGCTGGACGGGCATGGTCAACGACGGTCGCGCGTACTCCGCCTGGTGCATGAACGTGGAGCGACAGGTCCCATGGCGCACCCTGACCGGCCGCCAGCAGTTCTATCTTGACCATCCATACTATCTGGACTTCGGCGAGCATCTGCCGACCTTCAAACCCAAGCTCGACCCCGTGAAGACCGGCGACGTCGTCCGCAGCCCTCAGGACGAGAACAGCATCGTCCTCAACTACATCACCCCTCACGGCAAATGGCACATCCACTCCACCTACTACGACAACCACCGCATGCTTACGTTGTCGCGAGGCATCGAGCCGTGTTGGATCAACGACAGGGACGCCGACAAGATCGGTGTGCAGGACAACGACTGGGTGGAGGTCTACAACGACAACGGCGTCATGGTTACCCGCGCCGCGGTCAGCCACCGCGTGCAGTCGGGAACCTGCATGATCTACCATTCGCCCGAGCGCACGATCTCCA
>PBRZ01000104.1 GCA_002726085.1 Acidobacteriota bacterium | reverse complement strand
GAGTGCGGATGGAAGCCAGGGTCCCTGATCGACCACACGGGCTTGACACCGGCTGGTCCTCTCATGGAAGGCCTGAAGGCCTGCGCCACAGAATCGACACAACGGAGCTCCGGTCTGGTAGGGGAAACGGGTTGTCCGCCAGCACGTGTCTCAGGTTGGCCCGCTGCTGCCGAGGATCTCGGCGGACGGATCCAGCCGATCCCAGAGCACGCCACCGAACCGCGTAAGCAGCCCGATGATGACCGCGAGTGGCGCGACCGTGGTCAGGCCCATCAGCGGCAGCTCCCACGCGCTCAGCGGCATGTCTGCCATCTGAATCTGGACGAAGAGCCAGACGCCGACGAGCGCCGCCCCTGGCAGCAGCCCGAGCGCCAGCGCCAGCATCATCCCGATACCGGTCAGCAGGCCCTGACCCATGTTCGCAGCCGAGCCGCCGCGGCGCCGGCCGAGCTGGATCCAGCTTGGCCAGAGCAACGCCAGCAGGTTCTGCAGCGTGGCCGAGAGGGACGCAATCGCCGCCACGAGTGGCAGCAGGGTCGCGAGACCCAGCAGCAACAGCGCCGTGTAGGAGACGCCGAGTCGTGTCGCCAGCTCTGGGGGCACGAGCACCGAACCGGTGGCCGTCGGGTGGCCGGCCGCGATGCCCCCAATCAGGAGCACGCCGCCCGCGGCGGCGGCGTAGAGCGTGGCGATGATCGTCGGCGCCAGCGCCTGCGACGCGAACAGTCGCCACCCGTCGATGGGCCAGGTTCGGATCATCTCGATCCGCAGCAGATCGGTCCGTAAATCGTTTCGCCACTGGTGACCGGCCATCAGCGGAGCCATGCTCAGGCCGATGAAGCCGCCAACCGTCATGATGGCGATCAACCAGTCCGGGAGGCCGGTTTTCGCGACGCCCGTTGCCAGGACAGCCACAGCCACCACGCCACTTGCGACGCTGACGAACAGATTTCCTCGATGGGCCAGCATGAGATTCTTCCAGATGATCGCCGTTTCCGGGCGGCCGACCGGTCGCAGTCGAAACGGGGTGGTTGTCCGTCGCGAGTGCCTGACCTTCCGGAAACGAGCTCCGGCCTCACGGCTGGCCGCCTGCCGGCGAGACCGCTCGAGCGATGCCTCCTCGAACCGTGCCTGCGACCCGACGACCCATTCGTTGTGCAGGACGACCAGCAGGAGTGGCCAGATCAGCGTCGCGAGCCGATCGGCGGGCGCCGTATCCGGTGTAAGGCCGGCCGAGAACGGACCGGTCACCCAGCGTGCCGGGGTCAGCAGTAGGGCCAGGAGTGGGGCCTCGGTGCCTAGGCGCTCCGGGTCGAGGGCTGCGCGCAGCCGGGGGGCCACATCACCGCTCAACGCCGGCAGCTCGGCGGCAATCGACGCGATAGCAGGCATCAGCGCGGCCCAGATCAGCCCAACCACCGCCAGCACCATGGCTCGGCGACGCCAGGCGGTCGCGGCTGGCAGCTCCGCGAGGCGTGCAATCCAGAGTCCGCGGCCACGGGCGTGCAGGTTCCATAACGTGAGGAACAACCAGACCGACAGGAAGCGCCAGGCGAACGCCGTGGGTCCGGCGCCGGCGGAGAAGAATGAAATCATGAGGCAGCCGAACAGGATGCCCCACTGGTTGCGTAGAACGGCGTACTGAATGATGTGTCGCCGTCTGACCGGCGCCGGCAGGAGCAGGTGCAGCTCCGTTTCCGTTAGCTCGACCATCGCTTTGCCGAATGGCCAGAGCCACCAGAGCGAGAGGAAGACCAACAGCATCAGCGCTGCGGCTGTCTCCACCGCCGGCAGCCACTCCGCGATCTCCTCGAACCGTCCCGCGAGCCCAGCGCGTTGGTTTGCCCGCATGACCGGTCGGAGGGCGAACATGCCCATCCAGGTGACACCGGCCAGCGTGCCGACGAGATACTTGGGCTGTTTCATCAGCCGGAGCCAGCCGACGACGCGGCCGCGAAGCGATAGCCAGGCGAGATAGAGCAAGGTGGTCACTGGTCTCCACCGGTCGCCTTCAGGAACAGCGTTTCCAGGTCCGCATCGGCGTCGACGTCGGGAAGCTGCGTTCGGATCTCCTCGAGCGTCCCCTCCAGCACCGACTTGCCATGGCTGACGATGAGCACACGGTCGCAGACTTCCTCGACCAGATGCAGCATGTGGGACGAGACGATGACCGAGGCGCCGGCGGCGGCGGTGTCGGACACCGTGCGCTTCATGCGCCGCATTGCCGCCGGGTCGAGGCCGGTCAGCGGCTCGTCGAGCACGAGGGCCTCTGGTCGATGCAGCAACGCGCACGCGATTACCAGCTTCTGCTTCATCCCACGAGACAGCTCACCGGGAAACGAGAGCCGCTGGTCGTGCAAGCCGGCGTCGGCGAGTATCGCTTCGGCGCGCGTCGGTCCGTCGGCCACGCCATAGAGACGCGAGAACAGGATGAGGTGGTCCAGGGCGGTCAGGTGATCGAACAGATGTGGCTCGTCGGGCACGAACGCCAGCCGTTGTCTCGCTTCGGTCGGTCGTTGCAGCAAGTCGAAGCCTGCGATCGCGACGCGTCCAGAGGTCGGCGGCACGATGCCGGCGAGACAGCGCAGGGTGGTCGTCTTGCCGGCGCCGTTGGGTCCCACGAGACCAAGTATCTCGCCTGGATCAACGCGCAACGAGAGGCCGTCGACTGCGCGAAACCCGTCGTAGGCTTTCACCAGATCGTGGATCTCAATCATCTTCCTAGTGGGCCAATCTGGCCATGTCCCATCTTACGTCGTCGCGCGGTCGCCGCCGTGAGGCGTCCAACAGTTGTCGCATAGTAGCGAACAGCACGGCCTGTGTGCGGCTATAATGCCGGCCGGTCTACAGGGTCGTGGACCCGACTTTCTCTGGTAGACGAATCTGCCGGAACAGGAGGATCAATGGGGTGCTACAACTCGTGTGTCGTCGACGCGCCGGTCGACAAGGTCTGGGCCGCGCTACGGAACTTTCATGACCTGTCGTTTGCGCCACGGGTCATCACCAGTCTCCAGCAAGTAGGTGATGCGGCCGGCGATCAGATTGGTGCGAAGCGACTGCTGAACGATGCATTCCACGAGACGTTACACGGTCTCAACGACGCCGACCGCGTGGTCACGTACTCCATCGACGACGGTCCCGACGCGGTCTCGAAGGACAAGGTCAGCGGTTACATTGGTGTGGTGCGGGTCTTTTCGGTGACCGACGGCGACGGAACCTTTGTCGAGTGGTCGTCGAGTTGGCAGGACAGCCAGGGGGGTGTCAAGGAGTTCTGCGATCCGATTTACAAAGCGCTGCTGGACTCGCTGAAACAGCACTTCGGCGGGTGAGGGTCTGCCTGGTGCAAGGGTGGGTCCGGCGCGGGGTCAGGTCGCCAGGAGAATGTAGTCGCCGACGGTGACGGCGATAGCACCGACGTCTTTTCCGAGCGCTGGTTCGACGACCCGCGCGACGGTGGCGTGGCAATGGACCTGGCTCAGCACGGCGCCCTTCAACACTTCGATGACAATCTCGATCGGACGATGCGGATCGGTGCGTTGCTTGGGAGAGAACGCATCGACCTTTCTGGCCTGAAAAAGCACCCCAGAGCGGCTGAGATTGGCGGTCATCCCACATCGCCAACCGTAATCCAAATCTACACGATATCGCACGCCGAGACAGAGGTTGAACCGAGCGGCGCGCGGCCGTCCGTTCGGTGAGTACTGGTCTTCCACCGGCGTCATCGACCCTACGCAGCGTGCCAGCACGAGCGAGAACGCGTCCATCCCGGCGTCGGACCACTGCCACGAGTCTCCGCACTGTCGACACCGCATCGGTGTGAACTGGGGACCGAGGCCTCGTCTGCCCCGCTCGATGTCCTGCCCGCAATTTGGACACATCGCTCGCACATAACGAATACGCCGGGCATCTCCGAGTGTGGCGAGATGCCTTCCCGCATCCACTGTCGCCGTCGTCGTACGGACCACAGCTCAGAAACCAGCCCCTACGAGCTGGTCACCCTCGAACTGAGCAATTCTCTCACCAGCCTGTTGACGCCGGTTGTCTTGTTGTAAGGTATTGACGATTAGAGGTTTAAGGTTGGCCAGCAGGGATTGAGGCTCTGCCGTTCCGGTCCGCGCACTTACGGATCTGTACGTCGAAGCAGCGATCTTGTCCGTTCTTCGAGCCGGGCCTAAGTGGCTCCGGTCATAAATACGGTCGCATTCGGCCGCCGGTGCATCCCACCAGGGCCGGCGCTGGGCTCTTGCTCAAGCGGGGTCGAACACTGCCGGTATGCTCCCTCCTCGCGCCTTGCGGACCGGGCGCCTCGACGCCCTCGGTGCGTGACCGTACCTATGACCGGGGCCACTAAGCGTCTTCTGCGCGGGTCCCGTACGGCCTCGCCACTATCGGTCTCGTGGTGTGGCGGTGCGTCCGGTGGACCCACCGCGTGTGTAGCCACCCGGTGTGGCCCGACCGCCGCCGCTCGATCCGCCCCGGCTTCCACTGCTGCCGCCGCCGCTACGACTCGCGCCCTGGCTCGACGTTATGCTGCCCCCGGGGTTGCGGGGCTGTGCGCGCCGGTCGGTCGTCGGTTCCCGCACGCCAATTTGTGAAAAGCCGCGTCCCTGATAGGCGCGACCGCGCGAGCGCCCGTTCAGTCCGTCCAGCCCGTCGGGCACGATGACGTAGGAGGCCGCCGGACCGAGGAAGTAGAGCGAGTTGTAAGGCGACCACCCATAGTAATACCCGAACGGAGACGCGTAGTGCGGGTACCACGTGTCGTACCCGTAGGGCCCGAACTGGTCGGCGAAACCGAAACCGCCGCCCCCGAATGAGGCGGCCGCGCGGGCGGCCGGGCGGTCCACGATGAACTCGTCTGGGAAGGAGAGGGCCACCATCAGATCGACTACATCATCAGGCACTCCACCGTCGACGAGCTGGATCAGGGCGCGCCCGTTGAGTGCGAAGGATGCTCGCGTCTCGACCAGCATCGCCTCGACGACCGCGGGTTCAATTTCCGCACTGGCTTCGATGACATCTTCGACGCTCAGCGCGGAGGTGCTCCCCAGTCGGGCCGCGTTTCGCGCCCGATCCAGGATGTCGGCGGGCAGCGGTGTGGCGCCGGCGTCGACGGTGGTAGATTCGCTGGCCCGGCGGTAGCGGCGCACGGTGACCTCGCCGCGTGCTCCCGAGTCGACCAGCTGGATGTCCAGCCAGGTCGTGGAGCTCGTCATGAGCCCCACGCCCGACACGCGTCGGTCATTCTCGACATTCTCGTCAGGACAGGCGAGCTCAGCACGAGTGAACAGCCTCGCGCCGTCGCCGGACCAAATGTTTCGACGCCATCCCGTGCACGCCGCCTCCTCGACCGGGTGCTCTGCGCCGTCGGCCCAGAGGGTGTCGACCAGCACCGGCTCGCCGCCGGCCATCGTCGAGACCTCGACGCCGCTCTCTGCACCGGACGTGCGGGTGGCACGCAAACAGACCACGACCGGGTCTTCGAAGGGGCCGGTGGCGCCCGCCTGTGACTTCAGGGCACCGGTTTCTTCAACCAGCTGCCAGCACCCGAGCCACGGCAGCCATGGCGAATCGGCTGGTACACGCGACTGGCCGGCGGCGGCAGCTGCGGACGCGAGACCCGCACCGCCGAGGAGACACCAGGTCATCGTCGTCATCGCCATGAGCCCGGCCGATACTGCGCGCCGGCCGACGAAGCGTGCGTTCTCACGGGACGTCAGTGGTTCGGTCATGACAGGTCCTCTTGCGTGCTTCCCGAGCATGGTAAATCAGAACACCAACTCGATGCCCACCGTGGACTGAAGGCCATTCAAGTTGATGTTATCAAAGCCGACGAAATCTCCCGACAGCGGTGTGTTGGCCCAGACGTAGCGTGTCTCGAGACTGAGGAAAAGCTGGCGAGTCACGCTGATGCTGGCGCCGGCCAGCACATGACCACTCGCGGTCCAGCCGCTCGATTCCAGTGCCTCGGTGAAGATCGACAGGTCGACGAAATCGACGAAATCGCCGAACTGCCTGAAGCGATAATACTGCCCGCCGCCCCCGGCGCCGGTGTACAGCGCAACGCGGCTCGGGACCCACGCGAAACGGCCGACATCGCGCCCGCGCGGTGTCAGCCAGAAGCGGAGGGTGCCAGCCACGGGCACTTGCGTCAATTTCGTCGTCTGCACGATCGGCAAATCGTCCGTATCGACGAAGTCGCGGTACTCCGACCCGACTTCAGCGCGACTGACACCGACCTCGGCCACGAGGTCCAGCCTCTGGCCGATCGACCGTCCGGCGATGAACCGGAATGCTGCTGTATTGAAGGCGCCGTCGTCCACCGTGAGGAGGTCGCGCGTGAAATCGAAGATGCCGCCGCTTTGTGACGCGAGGAGCCAGCCGCCAGACACACCGACGAGGGTGCCCGGTCGGCCGAAAAGGAAATCGGGGTCAGACCGGCGTGGCGGTTGCCAGGTGGTCACGGTGGACGTGTCCGGCGCCGAGGGGTCCCGGTCGGCGGCCAGCGCCGTCCCATCGGAAGCCAGTATCGCGACAATCGCGATGATCCAGGCGCCGCACAGCCGGTGTCGAGACAGAAGGAGGATGGACATGCAGTTCTCACAGTAAGGCTGATGGTGCCCGAATCGAGCCCATACCATGCTAGGTTTGCAGGGATCGTACCATCGTGATCCGACCAACGGGGCGTTCCGCGGTGTGGTGTGCGTCACCATGGGACGACACAGGTGTCCTGATAGCCGGTCGATGAGGCAGCGCACCGGCCGGGAGACCCGATGCGAGACCGACCATGAGACCGCAGCTCAGGCGATCGCTCGATCTGTTGCGTCTTCTCGGTGGCGTTGTCCTGCTGTCGCTCGGTCTGGTGGCGGTTCTGCCGGCGGCCAACGACCACATCTGGCAGTTGAGCGTGCTGGTGACCGAGGGCGGGCACTGGGCCCTGCCTGCCAGTCTGCCGCTTTTCGCGCCGGGCTGGAGCAGAAGCCGCGCCGGTGTCGGCGAGGCGCTGCTCGGTCTGCTGGGAACGCTGCTGCTGTTGACGCCGCTCGGGTATGCGGTGTCGGTCAGCCGCGAGCTGCCGGCGGCGCTCGAGACGCGGTTTGCCAATCAAGAACTGCTGTCTCCCAACGCTATCTCGCGTCCGGCGCCACTGGTAGCGCGCGATCTCTTTGTCGGCGTGTCATCGTCACCGGTGCGGGTCGAAGAGCACCTGTTTGCCAGCGTGGGTGGGCAGGAGCTGCGGCTGGATCTGTATCGCCCCGCCACGCAAAGGGATGATGACAGCCGGCCGCTCCCGGTCGTCGTCGTCATTCACGGCGGGTCGTGGCAGAACGGTAGCCGGAAGGATTTTCCGGCGCTCAACCGGTACCTGGCCTCCCGCGGCTACCTTGTGGCGGCAGTCAGCTACCGGCTGGCTCCCCAGTTCCGATATCCCGCTGCACGTGACGACGTCGCGGCCGCCATCGTGTTTCTCAAGGGGAACGCGGGGCGTCTGGGCCTCGACGCACGCCGGCTGGCGCTCCTCGGACCGTCAGCGGGTGGTCAGCTTGCATTGATCGCCGCCTATACCCTGCGCGACCCCGCGATCAAGGGCGTGGTCTCCTATTACGGGCCGGTGGCATTGCGATGGGGATATGCCAACCCGGCGAAGCGGTCGATCATCGACTCGAGCGGTGTCCTGGATGCGTATCTGGGTGGATCACCGGATGTCTTCGGGGCGCAATATGACGCGGCGTCCCCGCTCAGTCACGTCGGTCACCGCACGCCACCGACGCTCTTGATCAACGGTCTGCGCGACGAGCTCGTCTCGCCGTTTCATGGTGAGTTTCTGTCTGACCGGCTGATGCGGTCGAAAGTGCCCCACCTGTATCTGCGATTGCCGTGGGCCGTGCATGGCTGCGACTATCTCTTCAACGGACCCTGTGGGCAGATCACCACCTACGCGGTCGAACGGTTTCTCTCGGAGGTGCTGTGAGCGCCGTGGTCGTCGTCGGCAGCATCAACACCGACATGGTCGTGCGTGTGCCTCGGTTGCCTCGCGCGGGTGAGACGGTCCTCGGCGGCGACTTCCGACAGGTAGCCGGTGGCAAGGGGGCCAACCAGGCGGTGGCAGCGTCCCGGGCGGGTGGCACGGTCGCGATGGTCGGGTGTGTCGGGGACGATCAGTTGGGCTGTGATGCCGTCGCGGGGCTGCGCCGCGAGGGGATCGACGTCTCACAGATCCATCGCCAGCCTGCGGTGTCCTCCGGGGTGGCGTCGGTTCTTGTCGACGCCGGCGGACAGAACAGCATCGCGGTGGCGCCCGGCGCCAACGCCTGTCTGACCCCGGCAATGGTGCGGCAGGCCGAGTCGCTGCTTGCGGCGGCCGAGATCGTTCTGGTGCAGCTGGAGGTGCCGCTCGAGGCAGTCGTCGAGGCGACGACCATCGCGTCGGGACATGGAGCGCGGGTCGTGCTCGACCCGGCGCCGGCACAGCCGTTGCCCGATGCGCTCTGGGGGCAGCTGTCGGTCATTACCCCCAACGTCACCGAGGCGGAGGACTTGACCGGACGCGCGATACGCGACCAGGGGGATGCTCTGGCGGCGGCCGGTGTCCTCCGCGACCGCGGGGTGAGCTCGGCCATCGTGACGCTGGGCGCGGCCGGTGTGCTCGTGTCGACTCGGCAGACTCACACCGTCATTGTCGGGCACGTGGTCGAGGCGGTCGACACGACGGCCGCCGGTGACACCTTTGCCGGTGCGCTTGCCGCGAGAATGGCTGACGGGGCAGATCTGATCGACGCGTCCCGATTTGCCAATGCCGCCGCGGCCCTGGCGGTGACCCGCATCGGCGCCCAGCCATCGGTGCCCACGCGGGACGAAGTCTCCGGCATGCTGCATGACGCGAGATGATGTCGGTTGCGGCTGTCGATACCGACACCGGTCACGGCGTCACCGCCAGTCGTCGATGGCGTAGACCCCCGGCCGGTGGTACGCCGGCTCGTTCGGCCGGTGCATGCAGACACCTTGGATCTCAGTGCGGAAACCTGCCCGGCGCATCGCGCGGTAGGCCTCCTCGCGCGCCAGACTGATGCCGGCGTCCACGCGGGACAGACCCCGGGTCCTGGCCAAACCGACACAGGCGTCAAGCAACCGGTCGAAACGATCGCTCACGCCCGGTCCCGGCCGTGCCGCCCCGAACTTCACGTAGCATCCGCCTGCCCCCGCCTCCGTGTCGGCGCCCAGGTGACAGACCGCGAACGCGGCCAGCCGGTCGCCGTCCCACACCAGGACCGTCTCGCCCAGTTGCTGGGTCGCTACTGCCCGGATCTCGCGTTCGAGGTCCAGCCCGTCGTGAATCGCGTGGGTCAACGTCCGACACTGTTCCAGCACACCGCTTCCCTCGCTCGATCCGACCGACGCGGCGAGGTCCGGTGCCTTGGCATCGTCGTGCCCATCCACAGGTCTTGACATGACGGCAGTCAGGAAACGGGGAGAGAAGCCGAACTTCTGATAGAGCCCGACGTGTCTCGGGCTGTGCGGAAAGGTATACAACCCGGTGTGCGCGGTCTTCCAGGCAGTGAACAGCGCCAGCGTCGGTTCCAGCAGGCGTGAGGCGACGCCGCGGTTCCACCACTCGGGGGCGACGGTCAGTGGTCCGAAGAAACCGACGCTGCCCCAGGCGGTGACCAGATTCGAGCCGACCACCTTACCGTCGACCACGGCGGTCAGTGCCGCCGAGGGGTCGGCGCGCCAGCGGGATCGGACGTAGTTGCGGTCCGTCATGAACCGGTCGGGGTCGGGCGCCCCGAGAAACGTTCCGAACGCCCGCTGCATGACGCGTGTGGCTGCGGCCAGGTCCGATTCGACCAACGCTCGCACCTCGACGACCGGTTCGCTCCTCAGTGATGAGTTCGCCATGCGTGTGCCCGTGTCTGTCAGATGGAACCAACAGGCAGGAGGTTCCGTCCTGACGTCATAGTACCTGTAGCAGGCCGATGAGCACGCGGCCTGCCGGCCGCTCGGCAGGATGCCGCCCGTCCCGCGATAGAATGTGAGCGAGCACGTCATGATTACACTGCGGAACCTGGAGAAGTTCTACGCGCACGGGGTCAGCAAGACCTTCGTGCTTCGTCAGATCAACGCGGAGGTCAAGGAAGGAGAGTTCCTGTCGATCATGGGGCCGTCGGGCGCCGGCAAGTCGACGCTCCTCCACATCCTCGGCATGCACGACAGCGCCTGGACAGGCGAGTTCGAGTTCCTTGGCTATCCCGTGCACGCGATGAAGCCAAAGCAGCGGGCGAAGCTTCACAAGCAGAACATCGGGTTTGTGTTCCAGAGCTATCACCTGCTCGACGACCTGACCGTGTACGAGAATCTCGAGATCCCGCTGTCCTACCGCGACGTGAAGCGGTCCGAGCGAGACTCGATCGTCTGTGACGCGCTGGACCGGTTTCGTATCGTCGGCAAGAAAGACCTCTATCCGAGTCAGCTCTCCGGTGGTCAGCAGCAGCTGGTTGCCGTCGCCCGCGCCGTAATCTCCAGCCCCAAGCTGATTCTGGCCGACGAGCCGACTGGAAACCTCCACACGGCGCAGGGCCAGGAGATCATGGAGCTCTTCACGCAGCTCAATCAGGAGGGCACCACCATCATCCAGGTGACGCATTCAGAGGTGAATGCCTCCTACGGGCGTCGCGTGATCCAGCTTCGTGACGGCTGGGTCGTGAAGGACTAGCTGTCAGCTGTGAAGGTCGTGCGGCGGGCGGCTGGCAAGGCGTGCCGCGCCATGGGGCTGAGACGAAGCTTTGCCAGACACCACGACTGAGCGATCGGGCGATGGGCCCGATGTGTCGCGGAATCCGCGTTACATCTTCATTCTGGCGATCGTTTCAGGGCTGATCCTGAGTGTCGGCTGGCTCGTGAGGCCGTCCGAGAGCATTTCCGAGCCGCTGTCCGCCCCTTCCCAGGTCGAGCTCAGTCGTCTCCCGTCGCTCAGACAGCGAGGGCCTCTCGAAGAGATGGCGGAGTTCTTTGCCGGCGTGGCGACCGACCTCGCCCCGGCAGTGGTGCGGCTGCCTAGCGTCGGACGCAGCGGGGTCGTCTGGAGCGCCGAGCGAGTCGTGACGGCGCGGCTCCCGTGGCGTTTCCCGACGGTCGTCACTGTGGCCGTGCCCAACGGCGATGTTGGCGCCTTCGCCCCGCAGGTGTCGACCGTGGTGTTGGCGGCGGTCGTGATTTATGAAACGGTTGGCCCGGTCAGCACGAGGTTTGCGCTGGTGCGGAGCGGAGAGGCCGGAATGGATCATCCGGCTTCGGACGCCGTCTTCGAGATGTGATCGCCGTGTCTGGATAGGAGCGGTGAAGCCCGCTTCTTCTGATTTCTGACTTCTTGGGTATCTCCCCGCATGACCGACAACAGCCCACTTCGGCGGATGGCCGATTTCGATCTCACGGACACACAGCGACAGGTGCGGGAAGCCGTGCGGGAGTTCGCCGAGCGCGAGATCCTGCCCACGGTCGAGCAACACGAGCGGGAGGGGCGGTATCCACGCGAACTGATCGGGCGGCTGGCGCCGCTGGGGTATCTGGCACCGCTGATTCCGGAGGCCTACGGCGGCTCGTTCATCGACGTGGTGACCTACGGCGTCGTTTGCGAGGAGCTGGCTCGTGTCGACTGGGTCGTTGCCTCGGCGGTGTCGGTCGCCAATTCGCTCGTCGGGAGCTCGATCTTGCGGTTTGGTACACCCGAACAGCGGCAGCGCTGGCTCCCGCCATTGGCCACTGGCGAGATCCTGGCGTCGGCGTGTCTCACCGAGCCCGATGGCGGGACCGACCTGTCGGCCATGCGGGCTCGAGCAACTCCTGTCGATGAGGGCTGGCGGCTGACTGGCAGCAAGGTGTTCATCTCCCACGCGGACGAGGCTGGCATTTTCCTCGTGGCGGCCACCGTCGACCCGTCGCGCGGGCATCGCGGCGTCACGATGTTTCTCGTGGACCCGTCCAGTGACGGCATCGAAGTCAGCCCGTTGCCCATGCGAACGCTCCAGCGAGACAACGTTGCCGAGGTGCGATTTGACGACGTGCGCCTGGGCAGCGATGCGCTGCTTGGCGAATCCGGTCGCGGGTTCCCGATCCTTGGCGCGGCCTTGGACGCCGGCCGCTTCTCGGTGGCTGCCCGCTGTGTCGGTCAGGCGCAGCGCGCGATCGATCTGACGCTGCCCTACGCCCGTGAACGCCGCGCATTCGGGCAGCCGATCGGCGAGTTCCAGATGGTGCAGCAGAAGATCGCCGACATGATCTGTCGTACCGAGGCGGCGCGCGCGCTCGTCTACCGGTTGGGCCGCATGAAGGACGCGGGTGTGGAGCGCTGCTCGATGGAGGCGTCGATGGCCAAGCTGCTTGCCAGCGAGGCGGCGACACAGAATGCCCTCGACGCGATCCAGATACATGGCGGCTACGGGTTCTCAATGGACTACGAAGTGGGCCGGTTGCTGCTCGAGGCGAAAACATTGGAGGTCGGCGAGGGGACGAGCGAGCTGCATCGCAAACTCATCGCCGAGTTCGGTCTCGGGCTGCGATGATCCGACGGCCGGTGGCGTCGGACGGCGCCACTCGGGTGCGAATACTGGGCACTGCTCCCACGTATCAGTAATTGGTACTCGAGAATCAAGAATCAGGAATTAGTCATCGACCAACGACCATCAAACAACGACGTATCCATCCACATGGGGTCAATTACACCGTGTCCCATGTGCTCGGACCCGGCCGGGACAGTGAATCGTGTCTGTGACCGACGACCAGCTGGTTCGCGACGCCCTGTTGGGCCGGCAAGACGCCTACACCGGGCTGCTCCAACGATATGAGCGTCCGGTCTTCAGTCTGATTGCGCGTCTGATACAGGACCCCGGTGTGGCCGAGGAGCTCGCGCAGGAGACCTTCCTCAAGGCGTTTCGACGACTCGACACGTTCGATCAGCAACGCGGGTTCTCGGCCTGGCTGCTACGGATAGCCCACAACACGGCGGTCGATGCGTTGCGCCGGCGCGGTCCCCAGAATCTTGGCATCGATCCGGGCCCTGATGTCACCGGGTCGGTCCTCGCCTCCAGCGATCCGGGCCCGGACCGGCAGACCGAGCACCGGCTCCTCATCCGCGACCTCGCAGCGGCGCTGGTGCGTCTGCGACCGGAGCATCGCCTGGCCCTGATGCTGCGCGTTCAGGAAGAGCAGAGCTACCAGCGGATCGCCTACGTCATGGGCATCTCCGAGGGCACCGCCAAGAGCTATGTGCATCGCGCGCGCCGCCGGCTGGCCGATGAGATGCGGAACACTGGGTGGGGAAGTGCAACCGATCAGACCCGAACGCGTAATACCAAGTGAAACAGTGAAAATGGGTCACGACCGACACCACGTTCAGTCCGTTGAGAAGTGGCTTGTCGCCGAGCACGTAGACGATGACGCCGCAGCCGACCGGGCGCTGCAGGAACTGCTTGGCGCGCTGCCGACGCCGGCGCCGCCGACCAGCTTCGCCGGGCGCGTCATGGCCGCCGCGGCCCGGGAAGGGATTGTGCGGGCGCCGATGCGCCGCAGCTGGTCCGGTCAGACCGCGCGGGTGTTGGGATGGTGCGGTGTCGGCACCGCGGCGCTGGTTGCGACGCTTGTCTTCCTCGCGCCGTTGCTGGTCCGTCAAGTTGCCCGGTTGTTGAACTTCTCCGTGCAGGGGTTCGTCTGGATCGTACGGGGTCTTGAGGGAGGCCTCGATATATGGAGTTTGATGGCCGAAATAGGCCGTGCCGTCGCCGCGAGCCTGACGACACCGCAGGTCAGTGGGGGCGTCGTGGTGGTCGAGCTGGTGGGCGTTGCGGCGTTGTACACGCTGCACCGGGTGCTGTCCTTCGACAAGGAGGGAACCCAGTGAGCATCGATCGTCCGGTGCCGGGCGGTTCCATGGCGGTCGCGCTGACCCTCGTCGCGGCGTCGATGACGGTGTCGCTCGGGGCGCAGCCGCCCGACGGATCAGAGAACCTGCGAGAGGAAGTAGGGGAGCGCTTTGAGGTCACGCCGATCCGAGGCGGCATTGGCCTCCTCCCACGAGAGCGCGACGATGGCCTCGCATTGATCGAGGTACGTGGCGACAGGGTCTTTATCGATGGCAGCGGTCCGTTTCCTCCCGAGCGGCTGGCCGCGGAGCTCGGAGCCGATGCCGGCGTTGTCTTGCGTCTGTCGTATCTCGACTCTATGACCCAACGGTCGGTCCTGGGGTTGCCCGCACTGACGGACGAAGAGTTGGCGGAGTTCTCGCTGGGAGCCGAGCCGACCGGATCGGTGGGACCCGACTCTCCGGAGTCGTCGCCTGCTGTGCCGGTCCAGCCTGTCCAACCTGTCAGGCCCGTCGATGATGACGATGACGAGCCCGCCGTGGCGTCGCGGGACCGTCGTGTCGTCTACCGCGACATCGTGCGTGTCGGCCGCCGTGTTCACGTAGCGGTCGACGAGCAGGTGCGTGGCGACGTGGTCGTGATCGGTGGCAGTCTCCGGGTCGACGGCGAGGTGCGCGGCGAGATCACCGTGATCGGTGGCAGCGCCGAGTTCGGGCCCGAGGCGATCGCTCGTCGCGAGGTCAACATCATCGGTGGCCGCCTGACGAACGAACCCGGCGCGCGCTTCCTCCGGGGCGTGAACGATGTCAGTTTCGACATGATTGACTTCGACTTTTCCGACTTCGGCGGGTTTCCCCGTATTCGTTTACCCCGGCCTTCCAGGCAGGTCTTCAGGTCTCTGGACCTGGTGGGGACGCTCGTCCGGTTCGCCTTCTTCGGGCTGCTCGGATCGGTCGTGCTGTTGGTGGCGGCAGGGAGCTCCGAACGCGTGGCACGGCGCGTAGCGCTCGAGCCGGTCAAGGCGGGTTTTGTCGGTTTCTTGGCGCAGCTGTTGTTCGTGCCGCTGCTCGTCACCGGCATTCTCCTGCTCGTGGTCACCATCATCGGAATACCGCTCCTGGTGCTCGTGCCGGTCGTTCTCGTCGCCGCCCTGTTGGTGATGGTGCTTGGGTTTACTGGAGTCGCTCAGGGGGTGGGCCAACTGTTCGGTGGAGGCGCCGGACACAGCCAGCGGTCAGCATTCGTCCTGCTGTGGCTCGGACTGGTCATCGTCATGGCACCAACCCTGTTCGGCGAGGTGCTCGGGCTGATGGGAGGGCCGTTCGGCTTCTTTGCGGTGATGCTGGGCATCACCGGGTTCGTCGTCGAGTATGTCGCCTGGACGACCGGCATGGGAGCCGTCATCCTCAACCGGTTCGATGGCGCGTCGCCGGCCGGACCCGACGTGCCGCCGCCACCGGTCCCAGAGCTCAGGGTCGAAACCCCGCCCCAACCGGATTTGCCGTTATCAGAGTCCTCGCCTCAGTCACCAGACGAGCCTGCATAGCGGCGCGGCTACTCCACGCGCACGCTTCGCAGGAACGCGCCGAACGGCTGGTCCCAGCGCGCAATCGTGCGGTTCGGGCCGGTCAGCTTGAAGAAATACGGGCCGACCGATGTCTCTACGACGGCTGCCAGCAGGCGGAACCTCGGCTTGTTGAATCGAGTGTCCGAGGCGGGGCTGACGGGTGCGACGTAGGTGCCTGCCACGTCGAGCACCGTCACCGCGAGCCCATTGGCTTCGAAGCCGATCGTGGACGCCACTTCGAACGAGGACCGGCCATCCGGCTGTTCCATCTGACCGATCCATCGCTCCAGGTTGGCCTCGACGCTGCCGCCGCTACCGCCGAAATAAAAGACGACGAGCTCCGCATCCTCCGCGTCTCCCGGCACCCTGGGCAACTGAAACTCGATGACGCGCATCGGCGACTCGGGGCGCCGTTCGACCCAGCCGTCAGGCGTTTCGTACCGAAGAGGCGATTGGCCGGCCGCCGGAGTGGTCGTGGCGAGGAGCAGCAAAGCAAACGCGGTGCGGATCATCGGTCCGGATCGTACCACGCGCGTAGCGCGCCGCCGAGCGGACCCTCAGGAGGCATCTTGCACAGGGAGTATGATCACACGAGCTTCATCTGGGCCGACCACCTGTCCACCCGCAGCACGACGCGACCATGCTCGACTACACGAAGCAAACCCTCGATAACGGGCTCGACGTCGTCGTGCACGAGGACCACCGCTGTCCCATCGTGGCGGTCAACCTCTGGTATCACGTCGGTTCAAAGAATGAGCAGCCTGGACGGACCGGTCTGGCACACCTGTTCGAGCATCTGATGTTCGAGGGGTCGGCCCATCATGACAGCGGCTATTTTTCGCCGTTGCAGCAGGCGGGCGCCGCTATCAACGGCTCGACGAGCTGCGACCGCACGAACTATTGGGAGGTCGTGCCCGCGAGCGCGCTCGATCTGGCGCTGTGGCTCGAGTCCGACCGGATGGGCTACCTGCTGCCGGCCCTCACCGGGACCAAGTTCGAGAATCAGCGGGATGTGGTGCTGAACGAGCGCCGCCAGCAGTACGAGAATCGCCCGTATGGCATGGCCCTGATGGCGTTGATGGCGGCGTTGTTTCCGCCCAGCCATCCTTACCACTGGACCACCATTGGCGAGACTGTCGACCTCGAGGCGGCCACCTTGGAGGAAGCACACGCGTTCTTCCGGACCTTCTACCATCCGGGCAACGCGTCGCTGACGCTGGCCGGAGACGTCGAGACCGGTCCGGCGCTCGCGCGGGTTCGGCACCACTTCGACGAGATTCCCGCTGGCCCTCCCATTCCTCCGGTCGTTGTCGGCGCTGAGCGGGTGACACCGGTGACACTAGCTTCAGGGACGCCGGACGGTATCCGCCTCGTGCTGGAGGATCGGGTCGAGCTCCCTCGAATCTACCTGGCCTGGCGGACGCCGCGGCTCTTCGCCCAGGGTGATGCGGGGATGGACATACTGGCCGAAATGTTGACCGGTGGAAAAACATCGCGATTGTATCGCACCCTCGTACACGAGCGCAGAATCGCCACCGACGTCAGTGCCGCGCAGGGCTCGCGAGAGCTGGCTGGTTGGTTCTGTATTACCGCCACGGCGGCGCCGGGGCACGAGGTGGACGAGCTCGAGCAGGTCATCGGCGAGGCACTCGCGGACCTGGCGACAGCGGGTCCGGATGCGCGAGAGATCGAGCGATGTCGGACACAGGTCGAGGCGCAGTTTGTCTACAGCCTCCAGTCGGTTGGCGGGTTCCACGGCCGGTCCGACCAGCTGAACGCCTACAACGTCTACACCGGCGACCCCGGGTTCATGGCGCAGGACCGGGCGCGGTATCGGGAGACCACGGCCGATCAGCTGCGGGAACTGGCGGCTACGCAGCTGACTGCCAGTGGCCGGGTCGCGCTGAGCGTCGTTCCACATGGCGCGGCCGATCGGGCGCTCCCCGGGTCGACGGTGGCGGGGGTCTCGTGACGTCCGGCGTCGACCGTTCCCGCCTGCCGGAGCCCGGACCCGTGGCGAGCGTGCGGTTTCCGTCGGTGCAAGCGATCAGGCTGTCCAATGGCCTGGCCGTGAGAACGGTGGAACATCCAGGTCCTCCCCTGGTGACCTTTCTGTTGACGATGCCGGCAGGGTCGGCATCGGACCCGGCCGGCCGAGCGGGTCTTGCTGCGCTGACGGCCGATCTCTTCGACGAGGGGAGTGAGGGGCGGACGGCGCTCGAGCTGCATGGTGCGCTCGACCGGATCGGTGCTCGGTTCGGCACCGGGGTCGGAACGGACGCGACGACGGTGTCGTTGACGACGCTGAGTCGACATGCGGCCGCGGGTCTCGCGCTGCTCGCCGAGATTGTGGCACGTCCACGCTTCGACGAGGCCGATGTGGCTCGCGTGCGCGAGCTGCGACGCAGCCGGTTGCGACAGCTCCGTACGGTGCCCGGCGCGGTGGCCGACCGGGTGTACTTGGAGACGCTGTATCCGGCGCACCCCTATGGCCACCTCGGCATCGGCACCGATGTCTCGCTCGCCGCGCTGACTGTAGAGCACGTTCGGCAGTTCCACCGCGACGCGTATCAGCTTGGGACAGCCACTCTGATCGCCGTCGGGGCGCTGACGCACGATCGGTTCGTCGAGGCGGCGGAGCGGGCGTTTGGAGAGGTGCCTGTGTGTCCGCCCGACGATGCGGTCGTCGTCGACCCGGCCGGTCTCCCAGCGCCCGGGTCACCATCGGCCAGACTCGTCCTCGTTGACCGGCCCGGCGCCGTTCAGTCGGAGCTGCGCGTCGGTCACGTGGCTGCCGCCAGACACACGCCCGACTACTACGCGCTGCAGCTGTTGAACATGACCCTTGGCGGGCAATTCGTCAGCCGTCTCAACCTGAGCTTGCGCGAAGAGAAGGGATACACCTATGGTGTGCGTACCGCCTTCGACTGTCGGCGGGCGCCGGGACCGTTCGCGATGCAGGGTAGCGTGCAGACGGGTGCCACGGTGGAGGCGTTGCAGGAGATCATCGGCCAGATTGAGGCGATCGGCGGACATCGCCCCGTCACTCCGGCGGAGCTGGATCTGGCGCGGGCCGCACTGACACGCGGGTTTGCCCGGGGATTCGAGACCGCGGGGCAGGTGGCCCGGGCCGTCGCCCAGCAGGTGCTACACGGGCTTCCGAAGGACTACTATGATCGATTCGTCGCCAACGTGGAGGCGGTCGATGCACCGGCAGTGACGGCGGCGGCGACGGCTCATCTCCACGCCGACCGCGCAGTGGTGGTGGTGGTCGGACCGGCGGACGATGTCGCGTCTGGTCTGAGGGTTTTGGGCCTGGGTGAACCGACGCGGGTGGAACCCTGACATGCCGTTCGAGAAGTCGGCAGTCAGGACACACCCGGTGGGCTTCGCTGTCCTTCGGTGGCGTCCGGGTGGCTGCGTGATGGCGGAGATCGACAGATGAAAGCCGTGCGGTTCCACGAACACGGCGGGCTCGAGGTGCTTCGCTACGACGAGGTGCCGGACCCTGTGCCGGCGCCGGGCGAAGTGCTGGTCAAGGTGAAGGCATGTGCGCTCAATCACCTCGACCTGTGGCAGCGGCGTGGCATACCGGGTGTGCCATTGCCGCATTGCCCGGGGAGCGATGTCGCCGGCGAAGTCGTACGCGGCGAAGCGCCTGGCGTGGCCGAAGGGCAGCGCGTGCTGGTGCAGCCGGGGATCAGCTGTGGGCGCTGTGCCGCCTGTCTTGGCGGAGAGGACAACCTGTGCCGCAGTTTCGGGCTCGTCGGATATCAGTCTGAGGGTGGCTACGCCGAGCTGACCACGGTGCCGGTGGAAAACATCGTCCCGATTCCAGATCGGATCGGCTTCGTCGAGGCGGCCGCTTTCCCGATGACGTTCCTGACCGCTTGGCACATGCTGGTGACCCGGGCCGAGCTGCGACCGGGGGAGACGGTGCTCATCCTCGCGGCCGGCAGCGGTGTGGGACAGGCGGCGGTCCAGGTCGCACGTGCACATGGTGCGCGAGTCATCGTCACCGCCGGGTCGGAACAGAAGCTGGCGCGAGCCCGAGAGCTCGGGGCGCACGAGGGAATCGACCACTACACGCAGGACATCTCGAAGGAGGTGCGGCGGTTCACCGATCGGCGGGGTGTGGACGTCGTGTTCGAGCATGTCGGGCAGGCCACCTGGGAGCAGTCGATGAAAAGCCTGCGTCGCGGCGGGCGGCTCGTCACCTGTGGTGCGACGGCGGGTCCCAGCGTCTCGATCGACATCCGGCACCTCTTCCAACGGCAGATCTCACTGATCGGGTCCTACATGGGGTCGAAAGGAGAGCTGTTGACCGCTGCCGAGCTGTTCTTCGACGGCAGGTTCAATCCGGTCGTCGATCGCACCTACCCGCTCGAGGCGGCTGCCGAGGCGCAGGGCCGGTTGGAAGATAGCGAGCAGTTCGGCAAGGTTGTCCTGGAGGTGTGACACCCGTCGGAAAACTTGTACGTGGGCTCTTCCGTCCAATGTACCGATGCCCCTTGTTGCCCCGGCGACGCGCCACGCCTGTCGTGACGAGCGACCGACATTTGGACCGTTCCCAGGCCCGCGCGTCCGGGCCGCATGAGGCGTAGCGAACGGTCATGAGTCTTGCCCGGATAGGTATGAGCGTTGCTGGCGTGGTCGGCTTGCTGGCCGCCACGCTGGCCGCCGCGACGATCTGGCTTGTGCTGACCGACCCGGTGACTGTCGCCGACGCGGTCAGCGAACAGGACGTGACCCCCTTCGTCCGGGAGCTTGCCAACGTCATCTATCAGGCGCTGTACCGGATCGTGCGGTATCTCTAGGGTAGGCCTCGATGATGCACCGGCCTACGGCTTCGGACTTCAGGCTACTGGCTTCGGGTGCTCAGCCTGCTCGTCCCTCCCAGGCCGCGGAACGGCTTCGTCACCGATGGTCCATGTTGCCAAGGCCTGGTTGGCGCCCCAGGTTGACGGGCGCCCACCACGGGAGCGCCTGTAGCCCGAAGTCTGAAGCCTGAAGCCAGCGGGCGGGCGGGCGTCAGCGGGGCTACCCTACAGGGTCCGGCGCAGGAACTGGACCAGGGCGTAGCCGTCCATCCATTTGAACGGGGCCCTCCCGGTCGTGTAGTGACCGCACGGCAGCACGGTTACATCGTGCCGGATGCCGAATCGCTCGAAGTCAGCGATGAGCCGGCGGGACAACCGAACCGGAAACGACAGATCGTAGCGTGCGTAGACCAGCAGTGCCGGGGTGTCCCGCAGCCGACCGATGTAGGGGTGCGGGCTGATCGGCAGCCACAGGCGCCGCAACAGGTCCAGGTCGATCGCCCCATCGAGCCCGGCGCGGACATGCGCGGTCGATAGCCCTTCCCAGACGACGTCGGCGACGTAGGGCGAGATGTGATTGAGTGCCGCGGCCTTGACGAGCGGCTCGTGCGCCGCGGTGAGCATCGCCAGACAGGACCCGAGGCTGGTGCCCAGGATGCCGATCCGGTCATAGCCCTGCGCGGCCAGCCACGCGATGGCACGGCGGGCGTCGAGCACCGCCTGCCGGTTCACCTGCAGAGTGCGGCCGATGTTGGCGCTGATGATGTAGTCGGCTCGCTCCAACTCGGCTGGCATCCTGGCGTCGTGATACGGCAGGCTGAGGCGAAGCGCACTGATACCGACGCGGGACAGCAGCTGGCAGAGCCCGACATGCCCGCCGGGATCGGCGTTCCACTGTGGCAGCACGAGCGTCGCGCGACGCTGATGCGATCGTTGCTCCGCCGGGAAATACCTCGCGTGTACGGTGTTGTTCTCGTCGTGCGGTGTCTCGATGTCGCTGGGGAACGTCAGTCTGTCGTCCTGTATCTCATAGTCGTGGCAGGGCGAGGACGAGAACCACGCGGGGTCTGATAGTGTGCGGGTCGCCCACCGATCAAGGTGACCTGCGGGGTCTGTGGTGTGGTCGGCGGTCGGGTCGACCCATTCGACACCCCACTCGAACGGGCGCACGACACGGTTGCTGTCGACGGCGACGAGGCGGCGTTCCCAGGTGTGGAAGAATCGGGCGAGCATCGCGGTAGTCAGTCGGTCAGCGCCGCCTCGCAGGCCTCGGCTACATCCAGTAGCTGGTCCGTCTGGTGCCGGCGCCCGACAAGCTGCAACCCGCACGGCAGCCCGGTCGTGGTGAGCCCGCACGGGATGGAGATCGCAGGGTGCCCCGTGGCATTGAAGAGTTGCGTCAGCCGCAGCATGATGGCGCGCAGCGACTCCGTCTCGCCGCCGATCTCCACGGTGGAGGCCCCGAGGGGCGGCGCCGGAATCGCCAGCGATGGCAGCACAAGGGCATGGCGCCCGGCGAGCGCCGCGTCAACCGCTCGCCCCAGCGCCTCACGACCGTGCTGCGCCCGGGCGTAGTCTTCCGCCAGGACATATCGACCCAGTTCCAGTCGGAGTCGTACGCCCGGCGTATAGGCGGTGGGGCGATCCGCCAGGCTGGTCGCATGCACGGCTGACGCCTCCGGAAGCAGCAGGTGCAGGCAGACGGCTGAGGCATCCTTCGCATACCGAATTGGGGCGTCCTCTACGGTCCAATCGGCATCGGCGAGTCGTGTGACCGCTTGTTCGAACACCGCGCGCACTTCGTCGTCGAGTCGGTCCAGAAAGTACGGGCGAGGACACCCTAGCGTCCCGATGGTGGCGGTGCTGTGGGGCCAGGCGACGGGCGGGTGGTCGCGTATTGCGTGATAGACGAGTCGGGCGTCTCCAACACACCGCGTCAGGGGACCGACGTGATCGAGGCTCGGACCGAGCGGCACGACTCCGTCGCACGACACCTCTCCGAACGTAGGCTTCAAACCGACCACACCGCAAGCGGCGGCCGGAATCCGAATCGACCCGCCCGTGTCGGTGCCGAGCGTCGCGAATGCCATTCCGGTCGCCACCGAGACGGCCGAGCCGCTACTCGAGCCCCCCGGGGACCGTCCCGGGTCGAGCGGATGCCGTGTCGGGCCAAAGGCCGAGTCCTCACCCGTGGTGCCGAAGGCAAATTCGTGGAGGTTGCACTTGCCGATGAGGATCGCGCCGGCGGCCCGCAGTCGGGCCACGACTGGAGCGTCGGTTCGGGCAACAACCGGCTCCCTGACGCGTGAGGCGGCGGTTGTCGGCACGCCGCCGACGTCGATCAGGTCCTTGACCGACATCGGCACACCGTGCAGCGGACCACGATACCGGCCGGCCGCGATGTCGCGGTCGGCGTTGTCGGCGTCGAGACAGGCGCTGTCCCCGAGGACCGACGTGAAGGCGGTTAGCGCCGGGTCGCGGTTGGCGATGCGGGCGAGGGTCTCGTCGACCACCTGTCGGACCGACACCTCCTGGCTTTCGATCGCCCTGGCCAGCCGGCCTATCGTGTGGTCGCACCAGCCGAGGGTCATGACGGGGGGTCATCTCCGCTGGTTTTGTCGGCGGCCTGAAGGGTCGGCCCTCCCCCAGCCGCATGCCGGTTCCAGGCGGCGCCCCGCAGGACGCGCGTGGCATCGGCCAGCATATCGAGGAGCGGCTTCAACGCGGCGAGTCCGCGTCGGTCCGCGTCGGTCTTGGCGGCGACCAGCCAGTCGTCAAGGTGCATTTGAAGGGATTATACGGATAACACAGAAGTCAGAAGTCAGAAGGCAGGAGGCAGGAGTTGGCTGTCAGATTAATGCCTCGTCGTGAACCAGGTCTCCGCGGTCGAACCGGCCGGCATCGAGGCATGACACGTCGACCGTGTCGGCCCGACCGGTGCGGATGAGCTCTGAGAGTACTTTGCCGACCGCGGGGGCGATCATCAGCCCATGCCCGCTAAAGCCGTTGGCCAGGAAGAAGCCGGACACCGCCGGGTGCTCTCCGAGCAGCGGGTTGTGGTCCGGCGTCATCGCGTAGAGACCAGCCCACCCCTCGACAAGCTCCAGCGGCTTGAGTCCTGGTACCCGCCGTACCAGCGGCGGCCGGAAGTCCGACTCCCAGCGTGACAGGTCGCAGTCGAAGTTCTCGCCGGGTGGCTCGTTCAGCCTCGTACGGGCGACCACCAGCCTGTCCGGATCGGACTCGGTGACCGGGTCGTCATGGCGCCAGTGTACGCCGGTCGGATCGATGACCACCGGAAACCGATAAGGCCAGCGAGCCGGCAGCGCGCAGCGGAACAGCTGTTGACGCACCGGCTGAATCGGCAGGTCGATGCCAGCCATCTTGCCAAGACGGGCCGCGAACGGCCCTGCCGCGTTGACGACGGCGTCGGCGCCCACGGGCTCGCCGCTATCGAGCTCGACGCCCGCGATCCGGCCCGACCGACAGGTGAGTCCTACCACCTCGGCGGGCAGGTACTCGGCGCCGGCGGCCGCGGCTGCGGCGCGGAACCCCGCCAGCACGCCGCGTGGCTCGCCGTAGCCGTCGTCCGGGCCAAAGACCCCAAACCGGATGTCGTCGAGGCGGACACCTGGCACCAGGGCGCTGAGTTGGTCGACGGAGCGGCGCTCGACGCTGGCCCCCAGGCGACGTTGCCGTTCGACCCGAACCTCCAGGCGGTCCGCCGATGCGTCATCGGCAAGGAAGAGATAGCCGCGCTGGCGGAAGTTCACATGGGGCTCATGACCCGGGACCTTCAGAGCCCTGTCGAATGCGGCGTAGAAACGTGTGCTGTATTGGGCCAGCTGGACGTTGACCGCCGAGCTGAATTGCTGGCGAATGCCGCCCATGGCCAGGAAGGACGAGGCACGCGCATACGTCGGGTCCCGCTCGACCACCACGACGCGGCCCGCATGACCGTCCCGACGGAGGTGATAGGCGATGCTCGACCCGACGACGCCCCCGCCCACGATGACGACTGTTCCGGCTCTGGCCATCGGGACGCCCCAGGGTAGCAAGGCCCTTCAGGGCCGTTCGGGTGGCGCGCCCCCCCGTTCGAGATGCTGCTTCAGGGCGTCTAGCGACGCCTCCCAGCCGGCGGAGATCAGAGCATAGTAGCGTTGCCACCGGGCCCCTTCGTCCGACCCGCTCTGGCGCACGCTGACTCGGGTGGCCGGGCCTTCGACCCGGCAGCTCACTTCGAGCGCCATCGGTCCGAACGGGTCGGCCTGTGGTGGTAACCAGTAGGCGTCGGCGAGAAAGAACTCGCGGCGTGGGCGAAATTCCATCACCGTGCCGTAGAACACCCCCCCAAGGGTGCCGAGCAGCTCATCGCTGAACGGTGTGGTGCGCCACTCGATCGCATAGATGCCGAGTGGCCGGGGCGTAGTCACCGATCGGACGGTGTCCCACCAGACCGTCAGCGCCGCAGGGTTGAAGAACGCCTCTAGCACGGCGGCGGGTGAGGCAGTGATCACGATGGAATGCTCGAAGGTCAGCGGGCGAGGATCCATAGAAGGGTCTGCGATCGTATCGGCTGATACCGCTGTCAGTAAAGGAGATACCGCTCCCGCAGCGGGCGGAACGCGTCGAGCCCGTTGGCCCAGCTGTCGGCGATGGTGGAGTAGGACACCTCGTTGTCCAATTGCCGCCGGAGCTGGTCCGACCCATACAAGATGTCGATCGGCGGGAGGACCGCTTCGTACTCGTAGGGAGGCTGACGCCAGGCGAAACGGTCTGGCGCCTGGCGCCGACAGCACTGGATCAATGCCGAAGCGACCAGCACCGGCTGGAACGTCGTGCGATCGGTCACGTGCAGCTGGCAGCCGCCGCAGGTCTTGCCGGCATGCTTCTGATAGGTCGGCTGGAACTCGGCAGGGCGGAAGTGAACTCCGGGGAGTCCCATGGCGTTCATGGCGCCGGCCAGCCGGTGCGGATCGATCCACGGCGCTCCCGCCAACTCGAACGGACGGGTCGTGCCGCGGCCTTCTGAGAGATTGGTGCCCTCGAAGAGCACCATCCCAGGGTAGACGATCGCGCTGTCGAGAGTCGGGAGGTTGGGAGAAGGGAGGATCCAGGGAAGCCCGGTGGTGTCGTGGCACATCTCGCGATGCCACCCCTCCATCGGTAGCACCTCGAGCGTGGCGCCGAGACCGAAGGTCTCGTTCGTGAGGCGTGCCATCTCGCCGATCGTCAGGCCATGTCGCAGCGGGACCGGAAACAACCCGACGAACGACTCGAACCCCGGTTCCAGCATCGGGCCCTCGACCGCCACGCCGCCCACCGGATTGGGGCGGTCGCAGACGATGACCGGTACGTCCTGGGCGCCACATGCCCGGAGGCAGTTGGCCATCGTGTGGATATAAGTGTAGACCCGCGTGCCGACGTCCTGCAGGTCGATGACGAGCAGATCGAGGCCAGCCAGCATCGCTCTGGTCGGCTCCCGCGTCTCCCCGTAGAGCGAGTGGACCGGTATGTCGAGGACCGCATGGCGGGCGTGGTCGGTCTCGACCATATTGTCCTGGACATCCGAACGAAAGCCGTGCTGGGGGCCGAACACCGCCGCCAGGGTGACGCCGGGCAAGGAGACAACCACATCGACGACATGACGGAACGCTTCGTCCACCGACGCCGGGTTGGCGAGCAGCCCGACCCGGCGACCGTCGAGCCGCGAAGCCAGATGCGCTGATCCGAGTGTGACAGGCACGAGGGGATTATACGGAAGGAGACGCGAGGCAGGAGAGCGACCGCCCCGGGGGCTCAACCTGTGTCGGGTAGGTCACTACCTTGAACGTCTGGGGCTATCCCTTGTCCGTGCTATCATTTGCGGGCATGCCCGGTGCGCGGGTGTGTAGAAATATGGTCAACATGCCGGTCCGGCGCCGGGCCTCCGAGTCGACGGCAACACCCAGCACCATCCGCCCGTTCTTGAAGTGGGCCGGCGGCAAGCGGCAGCTGCTGCCTCAGTTGGCGCGTT
This sequence comes from Acidobacteriota bacterium, assembly GCA_002726085.1. Lineage (GTDB taxonomy): Bacteria > Acidobacteriota > Vicinamibacteria > Vicinamibacterales > UBA8438 > NP936. The sequence goes on along the minus strand of PBRZ01000104.1, from coordinate 11,421 downwards.
TCCATCCCCAGCGGTTCGGAGCCTACTGCGAGCCATTTCTCGGTAGCGGCGCGTTGTTCTTCGACCTGCACGACCGAGGGCAGCTCGAAGGCCGTCGCATCATACTGATTGACAACAACCCAGACCTAATCGGGTGCTGGCTGGCCGTTCGTGGCGAGACCGAGCGGGTCATCAGAGGGCTCAGGCGTCTCGAGACGGCCCATCGGAGCGACCCTCGCGTCTGCTACTACCGTGTGCGGGACGAGCGCTTCAATCCGGCCCGGCGGCGGCTGCGCGCCAGCGGCGCGCGGTGGGGCGAGCAGTACACACCCGCGCTCGCCGCCATGCTGATCTATCTCAACCGCACCGGGTTCAACGGGTTGTTTCGTCTCAATGCGGCCGGTGGCTTCAATGTGCCGGTCGGTCGCTATGCCAACCCGCGGATCTGTGACGCAGACAACCTGCGCGTGGTGTCGGCGGCGCTGTCACGACCTGGCGTCGAGGTGCGCGAAGATCGCTTCGAGTCGGTGTGCGAGTGGGCGATGCCCGGCGACTTCATCTACTTCGATCCGCCCTATGCGCCCGTCAGCGCCACGGCGTCATTCACCGCCTATACGCCGGGCGGCTTCTCCTCAGACGACCAGTGCCGACTCCAGCAGGTGGTGATCGAGCTGGCGAGACGCGGGTGTCATGTGCTGCTGAGCAATTCCACGGCGCCGGAGGTCACGGCGCTCTATGCGGAAAACGTCGTCGCGCGTGCTGCCGGGCTCAGGGCTCACCGGGTCTCGGCGCGCCGGGCCATCAATTCACGTGGCGCCGCGCGCGGCGCGGTCGACGAGTATCTGATTTCCAACATCCCCCCTCGAAGCTGACTCGCTCCCGGGAGAAATGAGCGGACCCATCGTGACCAAGACCGAGCTGCACACCGATCTGAGAACCGCCGTGCGCGAGCTGTGCTCGCGGTATCCCGACTCCTACTGGCGGGAGCTGGACGCCAAGGAGGTCTACCCGGAGGAGTTTGTCAAGGCGCTCACCGAGGCGGGCTATCTGGCGGCGCTGATCCCCGAGGAGCTCGGCGGCTCCGGGCTGGGCATCGCCGAGGCGTCGATCATTCTGGAGGAGGTCAACCGGTCGGGTGGGAACTCGGCGGCCTGCCACGCGCAGATGTACATCATGGGCACCCTGCTCAGGCACGGGTCCGAGGAGCAGCGACGCCACTATCTACCGAAGATTGCGAGCGGCGAGCTGCGACTGCAGGCGTTTGGCGTGACCGAGCCGACCACCGGCACCGACACGACCCAGATGAAGACGATGGCGGTGCGGAAGGGTGACCGCTACGTGGTGAACGGGCAGAAGGTCTGGATCTCACGCGTCAACTACTCGGACCTGATGCTGCTCGTGGCGCGCACCACGCCGCTCGAGGAGGTGAAGAAGAAGACCGAGGGGCTGTCGGTGCTGCTCGTGGATCTCAAGAAGGCGGTCGGCAACGGCATGACGGTCCGTCCGATACGCGCGATGATCAACCACGCGACCACCGAAGTGTTCTTCGACAACCTCGAGGTGCCGGTCGAGAACCGGATCGGCGAGGAGGGGAAGGGCTTCCGGTATCTGCTCGATGGGTTGAACGCCGAGCGGGTGCTGATTGCCGCCGAGTGCGTGGGGGACGGGCGCTGGTTCATCGAGCGGGCCTGCCGCTATGCCAGCGACCGGGTCGTTTTCGGACGCCCGATTGGTCAGAACCAAGGCATTCAGTTCCCAATCGCCCGGGCGCACGTCAACGTCGAGGCGGCCGACCTCATGCGGATCCGGGCGGCCGAGCTGTTCGACGCCGGACAGCCGTGCGGCGCCGAGGCGAACATGGCCAAGCTGCTGGCGGCCGACGCTTCCTGGGAGGCGGCCAATGTCACCATGCAGACCTACGGCGGCTTTGGGTTCGCCGAAGAATACGACGTCGAGCGAAAGTTTCGCGAGACGCGGCTGTACCAGACCGCGCCGATCTCCACGAACCTCATCCTGTCCTTCATCGGCCAGCACGTGCTGGATATGCCCCGATCGTTCTAGCAGGCTGGCCTGCGTCGGCGCGCGATAATGCGCGCCCCGCGGGCCCGGTGTGGGGCTCTGCGGCCCCACTAGGGGCCGCGGGGGGTTTGGGGCAAAGCCCCATTAGAAAAGATGATGCAACCGCTCGATGGGGTCACCGTGCTGTCGCTGGAACAGGCGGTGGCGGCCCCGTTCGCGACCAGACAGCTCGCCGATCTGGGTGCTCGGGTCATCAAGATCGAGCGACCTGGGGTCGGCGATTTCGCGCGCAGCTACGATGCCACGGTGCGTGGAGAATCGTCCCACTTCGTCTGGTTGAATCGATCGAAGGAGTCGCTGACGCTCGACGTCAAGCATCCCGATGCGCGTGAAGTGCTACGCCGCTTGCTCGACCGGACCGACGTGTTCGTACAGAACCTCGCGCCCGGCGCCACCGGTCGGCTCGCGTTGTCGGCCGCCACGTTGCGGGACGCGCACCCACGGCTGGTGGTGTGCGAGATCTCCGGCTACGGCTCGAGTGGGCCCTACAGAGACCGGAAGGCGTACGATCTGTTGGTGCAGGCCGAGGCCGGGCTGCTGTCGATTACCGGCACGGCGGAAGAGCCGGTCAAGGTGGGCATCTCGGTCGCCGATATCGCGGCCGGCATGTATGCGTATTCCGGCATCCTGACGGCGCTGCTGATGCGGCATCGCACAGGTGAGGGCATGGTGCTCGAGGTGTCGATGCTCGAGGCGCTGGGTGAGTGGATGGCGTTCCCGTTCTACTACGGCACCTACGGCGGCACTCCGCCAAAGCGGTCCGGCGCCCGCCATGCCGTCATCGCGCCCTATGGCCCGTTTGCCGGGGGCGATGGAGACGTAGTGTATCTGGGGGTGCAGAACGAGCGGGAGTGGCAGGTATTCTGCGAGCAGGTGCTCGGTCGGCCGGAGCTGGCTGACGACCCGCGGTTCGCATCGAACGCGGCGCGAGTCGAGCACCAGCCGGCGCTCGATGTCGAGGTCGAGCAGGTGTTCGGCCGCCTGACGACCCCGGAGATCCTCGAGCGTCTGGAGACGGCGCGCATCGCGAGCGCCCGTCTGCGCACGGTGCAGCAGTTCGCCGATCATCCCCAGCTGGAGGCGCGCGACCGCTGGCACGAGGTGCAGACACCCTCCGGGACGATCCGGGCGATGGCGCCGCCGGCGACAATCGACGGCGTCGCGCCGGTCATGGGACCGGTTCCGGCGCTCGGTGCCCACACCGACGCCGTGCTCGACGAGCTAGGCTTCGACGCGGCGACGATCGCGGGATGGCGGGATGCGGGGGTGGTGTAAAGGACGGAGGAGACAGGAGGCAGGAGGCAGGAGACAGGAGAGAACCTGAAGCCGCCGGAATACGGCGGCAACGTCCAGAAGCGGTCTGTCTTCGGTTATATCCGACCGTCACAGGAATTAACTAATGGGGCGAAGCCCTCAAGCTTCCTTCTGTCTCCTGCCTCCTGTCTCCTGAAAGAGCGAAAGGAGCAATCATGTCCGTGAAAGCAGGTTGGACCGGGCGGGTCTACGAGGATTTCGAGGTTGGCGATATCTATGAGCATCCGCTGGGCCGGACGGTGCTTGCGGCGGACAACACCTGGGCCACGTTGCTGTCGATGAACACCAACCCGATCCACTTCGACCATGCGTTCGCCAAGAACACCCCGTTCGGCAGGACGCTGGTCGACTCGACGTTCACGCTGGCGGTGGTCACCGGTCAGTCGGTCATCGATCTGTCGCAGAACGTCATGGCGAACCTGGGCTGGGACGAGGTGCGGCTACCCAATCCGGTGTTCGATGGAGACACCATCTACTCGAGCAGCGAGGTGCTGGAGAAGCGCGAATCGAAGTCGCGCCCGACGGTCGGCATCGTGACCGTGAAATCGACGGGCTTCAACCAGGACGGTAAGATCATCATCACGTTCAAGCGCACGTTCATGGTCTACAAGCGTGGACAGGTGCCGCCGAGGTTCCGGCCGTCCACACCGAAGGCGTAGGGCGAAGAAGTCAGAAGTCAGCAGGTAGGAGTCAGAAGACAGGGTCATGACACGCCGGGCAGTGAGACATTCGATAGCGGACCGCCTGAGCGGCGTCGCGGCCATCCCGGTCGTCGTGCTGATGGTCGGCTGTGGCGACCCGTTGCCGGTGGTCGAGGGCGAACTGGCGTTCGTCGGCGTCAACGTGATCCCGATGGACGGACCCGGGGGAACGGTGCTGCTGGAGAACCAGACGGTCGTGGTCGCCGGCCGTCGCATCGCGTCCATCAATCCGACCGACGCGGTTCAGGTCGGCGACGACGTCGAGGTCATCGAGGCCAACGGCCAGTACCTGATGCCTGGGCTTGCCGAGATGCACGGCCACTTGCCGGGCCGGCCCCTGTTGCCGGCTGATACCAGGAATCTGCTGTTCCTCTACGTCGCAAACGGTGTGACAACGGTGCGGGGCATGCAGGGCAACCGGGCGCAGTTCACCATGCGCGACCAGATCGCCCGCGGGGAGACGATAGGTCCACGTTTGTTTCTGGGCAGCACGTCGATAACCGGGGGGCAGGTCGCCACGGCGGCGCAGGGGGCGCAGCTCATCCGCGAGTACTACCAGACCGGTTACGACCTCGTGAAGATGCACGAAGGACTGAGCATCGAGGTGTTCGATGCGGTAGCGGCCATGGCCCGCGACGTGGGTATTCCGTTCGGAGGCCACGTGTCGGACGACGTGGGATTGCTCCACACACTCGAAGCGGGGCAGGTGACGATCGACCACCTCGACAACTACATCGAGGCGCTGGTACCCGAGGAGCACCGGCCGGAGATTCCGCCGGGCTTGATGGGTGTGGGCACGTTGGTAGACCTGGTCGACGAGGCACGCATGCCGCAGCTCGTCGAGTCGACCCGCGTGGCCGGCGCCTGGGTCGTGCCGACGATGGTGCTCTGGGAGACGGTGTTCTTCGGCGATTGGCCGGCGACCCAGCTGCGTGCCGAGCGGCCGGAGCTGCGCTACATGCCGCCCGAGACGGTCGACCAGTGGGAGCAGGCGATCGCCGATCGGTTGGCGGGCGCCGACCGGGTGGCGTACCGGCGGGTGCGCGAGTTGCGCCGCACGATGCTCCAGGCGCTGCACGAGGGGGGCGTGCCGATGCTGCTTGGCACCGACTCGCCGCAGGTCTTCAGCGTGCCGGGCTTTTCGATGCACCACGAGATGTTCCTGTGGGTCGAGCTCGGGATGACGCCGTATGAGGTGCTCGAGAGTGGCACCCGCCGCGTGGCGGAGTATTTCGACGCCACCGACGACTTCGGGTCGGTCGCGGTCGGCCGTCGCGCCGACCTCTTGCTGCTGACCGCCGACCCGATCGCGGACATCGCCAACGTCGCCCGCCGCGCCGGGGTGATGGTGAACGGTCGCTGGCTGCCCGAGTCGCAGATACAGGAACGGCTGGCCGAGATCGCGACGTTTTACGGGAACTGAAGCACACGGTAGCAAGGCCCTTCAGGGCCGCCGAAAGGGAGTCATAAGCGCCCGTAGCCTTGGAGAGCTATATGGGAGACGAGCATACCGTGCCGGCGCTTTCTCAGTTTGGTGAGTTCGTCGCACGTGCCGTCGTCCCGCCGCCGGCGCGTATCGCCGCACGAAACGCCGTGCTCGACACCGTGGGNGTGACGCTTGCCGGCTCGAACGAACCGGCCGCCCGGCTGGTGCGCGATGTGGCGCGCGCCGAAGGCGGAGCGCCACGGTGCGGCATTCTGGGTGTTGCGGAGCGGAGCGGCGCCGGCTGGGCCGCGTTGGCGAACGGCACGGCGGCCCACGCGCTCGATTTCGACGATATGTGCTTCGTGTCGATGGCCCATCCAAGCGCGCCACTCGTTGCCGCCGGCCTGGCTGCAGCCGAGCTGGCCGAGGTCGGCGGCACCGCACTGCTGGATGCCTATTGTGTCGGGTTCGAGATCGAGGCGGTCCTGGGCCGGCTGATGAACCCCACCCACTATGAACAGGGGTGGCATGCCACCGCCACCGTTGGCACGGTCGGCGCCGCTGCCACGGCCGCCAGACTGCTCGGACAGGACGCCGCGACGGCCGCCGGCAGCATGGCGATTGCGGCGTGTGAAGCCTCGGGATTGAAGGAGAGCTTTGGCACGATGGTCAAGCCGCTGCAGGGTGGGTTGGCCGGACGGAACGGCGTGTTGGCGGCGCTGTTGGCCGGTTCGGGGTTCACCGCGTCCGAACACGCCGTCGATGGCCCGCAGGGGCTGCTGGTCGCCATGCAGGCGCGGCACCACGACTTGGGGGATCGTGCCGACGAGCTGGGGCGCGTCTGGGAGATCGTCGATGGTGGCATCACGGTGAAGCTCTATCCGTCTTGCGCCGCGACGCACCCGACCATCGACATGCTGCTCGACCTGCGTGCCGAGCATCGGTTTACCGCCGCCGATGTCGAGGCGGTGGAGATTGGGGTGGACAGCGTGACCCCGACGGTGCTCATTCACGACCGACCGACCAGCGGTCTCGAGGGGAAGTTCAGCATGCACTTCTGCGCGGCCACGGCGGTGGCGCACGGTCAGGTGAATATCCAGACCTTCGAGCCGAACGGTCTTGCCGATCCGGTCGTGCGGGCGCTGCTGCCCCGCATGGCGATGCGGGTCGATCCCTCGGTGGGTGTCGACCAGCCCACGCTGACGGAGGCGGTCGTCACGGTGCGTCTCGTGGATGGTCGATCGTTTGAGCGGCGGGTCCGGGGTGCGCGNGGGTACCCGTCGCGCCCGCCGACCGCGGACGAGCTGGACCGAAAGTTTCGTGCCTGTGCCGAGCGTGCGGTCCCGCAACAGGTTGCCGGTGAGGCGCTCGAATGGTTGCGCAACCTTGAACACCAACCGCGGGTTGCCGGCCTGATGGATCTGCTCTCCGCCGTGCCGGCCTAGACGAATGCCCGAGAAGTCAGAAGTCAGAAGTCTGAAATCAGAAGGGCGCCGCGTGCGTCGTTCGGTGCTGTTCGTGCCCGCCGTCCGTCCCGATCGGTTCGAGAAAGCGGTCGCCACCGGTGCTGACGCGGTCTGTCTCGACCTCGAGGACGGCGTCAGCTTCAATCAGAAAGACGAGGCCCGTGACAAGGCGCTGGCGCTCCTCTCTGACCGACCTTCATGTCGGGCGGAAGTCGTCTTGCGCGTCAACGAACCGGCCTCAGAGCTCGGGGAACGCGATCTCGTCGCCCTGCTGAATGCCGGGGTGCGCCCCGATGCGTTGATGGTGCCGAAGGTCGGTGGGCCGGAGACCATCGAGGCACTGGAGCGGCGGCTCGCGCCACGACTCGAGGGGCTCCCGTTGGTGGCCCAGATCGAGACGGCGTCCGGGCTGGCCGCGGCCGAGGCGATCGCGACGGCGTCTCCAAACATTGCCGTCATGTTCTTTGGCGCCGTTGATCTGTCGGCCGATCTGGGGTGCGTCATCGAATGGGACGCGTTGCTCTACGCGCGGTCCCGGGTGGTGGCGGCGGCGGCGCTGGCGGGGGTCGACGCCATGGACACGCCCTTCTTGGATGTGTCGGCGCCGGAACAGCTGGGCGACGAGGCTCGTGCCGTTCGTCGATTGGGTTTCACCGGCAAGGCCGCGATTCATCCGACTCAGGTGCCGATCATCCAGCAGGCCTTCTCACCGGACGAGAAGACGGTGGCCTGGGCCCGGCGGGTCGTTGAGGCTTATGAGATCAACGCGGGGGGCGTGTTGCTAGTGGACGGCAAGCTGGTCGAGCGCCCGGTCATCGCCTCGGCGCAACGCATTCTCGCCGCGGCCGCCGCCGTCACCCTCGCGAGCCGGTAGCAAGGCCCTTTAGGGCCGCCGGTGCACGTGAATGCCCACGGCCTTCTCTCCTACACCCTGCTAGGTTCGGCCGGAGTGGGTTCGGCAGCCAGGCTCGGCACCGGATTTGCCACGGGTATCGAGGTCGCCGGTAGCTTCCTGCGCATCTGTTCCAGCCGGTCGTGCGCGAGCGCGTTCTGGATCAGCGGGAGATAGAACACGCCGTCACCGTGCACCGTCACGCGGTCGTCCGATACCGTGACCCAACCGAGATCGTCGAACGCGTCCCAGACCGGAGCGTGCTCCTCGACGACGTCGATACCAAAGAACCGCAAATACGCCGTGCGGTCGACGGCCAGGCCCTGCATCTCCTGGAAGAGGAGGTGCAGCCGCAGGTCGGTTGGGGTGTAGTGGAATCCGCGCATGGCTGGATAGCGATGCTCGCGGATGCAGCGGAAGTACTCGTCGACCCGGATCTGGTTCACGAAGGCCCAGCCCGGAGACTGCGGCGTGCCGAAGAAGAACGAGATGCCGGCGTAGCCCCACCCCCAGGCATCGAATCCGATAGGACCGTTCTCGTCAGACTGGAACGGTTTGCGAAACAGCTCCTCGTAGAGATACGAGCTGGGCAGCGCCGCGTCCCGTCGCTCGAAGTCATAGGGCGTGACCTGGGTATACCCGCAGGCCTCGAGCACCGCCTTGCCCATCCGGTACATCTCGAGGTTTTCCTCGGTCGACGGCAGCTCGCCACGGCGGTTGCGCGAGAAGTCGGTCCGCCCCGCGACGTTGAGCTCGTAGTGGGTGATGTGGGAGACACCGGTCGCTGCGACCGCCTCGAGGTCGCGCACCATCTGCTCGATTGTCTGGTTCGGCCAGCCGAAGATCAGGTCAACGCTGGCCGGCAGTCCGAGCGCCTCGCACCACTCGAGCGTCTGGAATACCTGGTGGGCGCGCTGTTTCCGCCCGCTGGCCTTGATCAGCTCATTGTCGAGCTGTTGGACCCCCATGCTGACGCGGGTCATGCCGCTCTGCTTCATGGCCAGGAGCTTGTCATGGCTGAAGGTCTGGGGAATGCCTTCGAGGGTGACTTCGATATGTGGCGGAATGTCGAACACCCCGCGGACGATCTCCATCAGCCGAGGATATTGGTCCGGCTTGTACAGGTTGGACGTGCCGCCACCGAAGTAAATGCTCGCCAGCTCGGCACCGGCGAAGTGGTCGCGGAACAGGTCGCCTTCGCGCTCGAGATACCCGAGATACTCGTCGAGCTGACGCCGACCCGTGTAGATTTCAGTGGGAAACAGACAGAACCCGCATCGGTCAGGTTCGGTCGGCAGGCAGTACGGGGTGCCAACATAGAGATTGACGCGCTTGCNGATTTCCTGGTTCGTCCGGGCACGGGTCCGCAGGACCTCGTCCATCTTCATGGCGATGTCCGGATCGAGCCAGTGCACGGGTGACGGGTGGCCGTGGAGCACTTTGTTGCTCTGCCGGCGCCGCCGGTGTTTCTCCACGAAGGCGTGAACCGCCCGCACGTCGCGCATGTGAGGGGCCGATCGAATTGGCGATGTTGTAGACGCTCGGGTGGGCGGGCGGCGCACGCTCCGCCCGCGTGAACCTTGGATTGTCGACCGGACGCCGCAGGTTGTCAACCCAGGGTGCCAGCGTCGGGGGCGGGGCTGCTAACGGACCTTCGCCAGGACCGCGTGCTGGTAGTTGAATTCGACTCGTGCGGGTCGAGCCGGGAGCGGCAGCTCGACCACGACCTCCTCCGCATCAACCCAGATCTGCTGTGTCATCGGAGGGTGATCAGCGAAAGTCACTCGGATGGGCACCGGCATCTTGAAGCCGTCGGAGACGTCGTCTTGCCGGATGCGTCCATGCAAGACGAATGGTGACGGGCTGTCGGCGATTGCGGTCACGTCCAGCTCCGGGCGGTAGGTCGGCACCTCGACGCCGTAGACCCACTGGTCGAAGAACCAGTCCATCGGCTCGCCAAATGCGCGCTCGACCGCTGCTTCGAAAGACTGGGTCGACATGACGCCGCGCACATGGTCTGTGGCGTAGGTGCGCATCAGCTCCCGGAACCGCTCGTCGTTACCGGTCGTCGGATCGAGGAGCATCGACCGAAGCATGTGCAACACGTAGGCGCCCTTCTCGTAGACGAGGACGCGATAGTCGAACGGCGTGTCGGTGGTGTTCAGGCGGTACCCGGCCACCAGCGCGCCCGAATCGTGCCCGTCACTGCGGCGAAGGGCCAGCGGGTTGAATCCGTAGTGGCGGAGTCCGAGACCCTGACCGACCTGTCCCTCGCCGAGCACGTCGAGCCGCCAGGCGTCGATCATGTTCAAAAACTCGTCCGGCTTGTCCAGTCCGTGGAGCATGAAGAGCGCCGCAGCGTAATTGGCGAAGCCTTCCGTCATCCACTGGTCGCGGTAATGCCGCCAGTCGATCGCGGCGCCCCACCACTGGTGGGCCACTTCGTGCGCCCGGAACAGCTCCGATTCGCCGGTGTGCAGCTCGCCAAACGCCTGATACGACAGGAGCAGCAGACCTGGGAACGCCTGCCCGCTCAGCGTCGGGGTCTCGGTAACAAGCAATGTTTGGAACGGATACGGTCCGAAGTACTCGGTGAACAAACGGATCGATGCGGTGAGGTCGCCGACCGTCTTCTCGCGGTTACCCGGCGCGAAGCCCAGGTGGTTGTCGTTGCCGTAGACCGACACGGCGGGCGGTGTGGNGCCCTCGACCTCGGTGATGTCGAACCGGCCGTAATGGAACGCCATGCTACGCACCGGCTCGCTCGTGACCCACCGCAAGATCCGGGTGTCCTCCTCCACGTGTTCCCCAGCCAGCGTGCCGGCGCTTGCGACCCGGTAGCGCTCTGGCACGCGAAAGGTCAGGTCGAGCCGGCTGGTACGGGTGTCGGGGTGTCTGGGGCGCCAGTACAGCGTGTCCTTGAGCAAGAAGTCCTTGCTTTGGCGGAGCCGCTCGACCAGCTCGCCTTCATAGGCCAGCTCGAGGATGAAGCGCTCGCCGGCCGCTACCATGCGTGGCAGTGTTACCGTCACCCACGGCTCGAATCGGTCGTCCTCGAGCAAGCGGTCGTGTCGCTCCTGCACGAAGTGGATTCGCTCGCCGGAAAGCGCGATCGGCTCGTCCGGCTCGGTGGCGACCGCCGTGTCTCCAGCCTCAGGGACAGTGAACAGCGCGGCATCGGGCGATCCGTCGCTCGTGTCGGGTCGCCAGCGTGCGTCGGTGATTTCGAGCACCTGGCTGATCCGGAGACGCAGCCCGCGCGTCGGCTCGAGCGGCTCGACCAGTAGCGCCGCGGCACCCCGAGTGTCGCCGTTACCTTCGAGCGCCAGGTCTACCTGGGCGCGTGGCACCGCGACCCGCGCAGCCCAGCCTTCCTCTTGCGGCGCCAACGGCCTGGGCGACAGTCCGAGCGCGGCGCCGGTCACGTCGTCTTCATCTTCATCGAGCGACTCCGGGTCGACGTCGAATCCGTCCAGCACGGTGCTCTGGTGTGCCGGTCCGTAGTCGCTCAGGATGTCGAAGCTCATCCAGGTATCGAGAATCTGCCGTCGCCGGTCGAATCGA
>PBRZ01000103.1 GCA_002726085.1 Acidobacteriota bacterium | reverse complement strand
GTCCGGAAACAGTGCCCTGACGCCCTCGCCGACCAGAACTCCGAGTTCGGCCACGGTGACGACCGGGAGATCGGGATCGGTGGCCATCGGGCCACTGTAATGATCACCGGATCGCACACCCGGCGAGCCATCGGCTTGACACATCGTCCACCAACAGTCAGTATCCGAGAACTGTTCGAACTGACTGCGGCTGGGAGGGCATAGGGGTCTCCCTTCAACGTCGGGTAATGTCGGGTGTCAAGCGTTGACTAGGAGGAATTTCCACAATGAAGCGTCTGCTCAAGGTGCTTGCTCTTGCACTGTCGTTCACACTTCTCGCCGCAGGCTGCGGTGACGACGATTCAGAGCCATCGACGGCACCCGGCTTCGATGGCACGACCATCAAGATCGGTGTGGTGAACGACTTCACCGGGCCGGTGGCGATCATCGGCAACCCGCTGCACAAGGGTTCGATGACCTTCTACGACTGGACCAACGCCCAGGGGGGTATCGCCGGGAAGTACCAGATCGAGGTCGTCGAGGGTGACAGCACGTACAACCCGACCGTTGCACTGCAGGTGTACAACGAGATCAAGGACGACGTGGCGATGATCGGCAACCTGCTGGGGACACCGATCGTGAACGCAGCGCTCGAGACCCTCGCGGCCGACGGTCTGTTGGCGATCCCGGCATCGTTGGACGCCGCCTGGGTGCGTCAGCCGAATCTGGTGCCGTTGGGTGCTCCCTACCAGGTCCAGGCCATCAACGGCATCGACTGGTGGATCAACGAAGGTGGCGGATCCGTGGACCAAGTCTACTGCAGCTTCATCCAGGACGATCCGTACGGCGAGGCCGGCCAGCAGGGCCTGGACTTCATCGCCGAGGCACTGGGGATCACCATCGCCGACACCGCGAGATACGTCTCGGGCGACACGGACTTCAGTGCCCAGGTCCAGCAGTTGCAGGGTTCGGGTTGTGAGGTCGTGTGGCTCACGTCGACACCGTCGGTGACCGGTGGTGCGCTCGGAGCCGCTGCACAGTCGGAGTTCACCCCGGTGTGGCTCGGGAATTCGCCGGTGTGGATCAACGTCCTCGCCGATTCGGCACTCGCTCCCTATCTCCAGGCGTACCTGATCATCATTGGCGAGGGTGCAACCTGGGCCGATCCGGACGTGCCCGGAATGGTCAGGTTGGTTGAGCGGCTCGAGACGTACTACCCCGAACAGCCTCCCGACTACTACTTCCAGTTCGGCTATGCGATGGCGCAGCTGGCGGTAAAGGTGCTCGAGAAGGCGGCTGCCAACGGTGACCTGTCGCGCGAAGGCATCCAGAAGGCGTCCACCCAGATCGGCGACTTCGACTACGACGGACTGTTCGGCATGTACAAGTACGGCACAGCCGCAGAGCGCGAGCCCAGTCGATCGAACACCATCTACCGGGTGAACCCCGAAGTGCCGAATGGGGTCGAGGCGGTCACGGTCTTCCAGAGTTCGCACGCCGCAGACTTCGACTTCTAGGCGAACGACGACGGCCCGGTGCCGGGCGCTGTGAAGCTCGCCGGTGCCGGCCACCCCGGCGAAATGAAAGTCCTGGGCAATCGGGGTCGTCCCATGTTTCCTCCCTCGGGTTTCGGGGACGGCAGTCCTGAAAGCGAGTTATGAACCAACCTGCGGTCGCCACCGTGGCAGCGGAACCGATCCTTGCCGTCCAGAACATCGAGGTTGTCTACAACGACGTCATCCTCGTGCTGCGCGGTGTGTCCCTCGAGGTTGCCGAGGGTGAGATCGTCGCCCTGTTGGGGGCCAACGGCGCCGGCAAGACCACCCTGCTGCGTGCCGTCACCGGGCTTCTCGAGGTGCACCGTGGCAACATCACCAAGGGAACCGTGTCGTTCCTCGGCCGGCGCAGCAACCTCGACGACGCCTCCCGGTTGGTCCGGAACGGACTTTCCCAGGTCATGGAGGGTCGGAGGATCTTCGCCGAGTTGAGCGTCGAGGAGAACCTCCGGAGCGGCGCCTACACCGTGCGGTCCCGACAGGCGGTCAACGAGGCGCACGACCGGGTCGTCGACCTCTTCCCCGTCCTTGCCGAACGAGCCAGGTCGACCGCCGGATATCTCTCCGGTGGAGAACAGCAGATGCTGGCGATCGGACGCGCACTCATGGCGTCGCCGAAGCTGCTCCTGCTCGACGAGCCGTCACTCGGCCTGGCACCCCTCCTGGTCCAACAGGTCCGGGACATCATCCGTGACATCAACGCTCAGGGCACCAGCGTGCTCCTCGTGGAACAGAACGCCGCGATGGCCCTCTCCATTGCCGACCGCGCCTACGTCATGGAGAACGGGCGCATCGTCCGTGACGGCACCGGGGCCGAACTGCTGGCCGACGCCGACATCCGCGAGTTCTACCTCGGGGTCGGCGAGACGGGCCGCCGGTCATTTCGCGACGTGAAGACCTATCGTCGACGCAAGCGCTGGAGCGCCTGATGGGTGCCAGCCCGGTGCCGGGCGCCGATCCGATCCTCGAGGCCGAAGGCATGACCCTCCACTTCGGAGGTGTCACCGCACTCAACGACGTCAGTTTCCATGTCGATCCCGGCGAGTTGTTCGCCGTGATCGGACCCAACGGTGCCGGCAAGACGTCGATCTTCAACTGCCTCAACGGCGTCTACCGACCCGAACAGGGCTCCATCCGACTCGATGGCTGGCAGGTGGTCGGGCAGCGACCCGTCGCGATCGCCCGTCGTGGCATCGGTCGGACCTTTCAGAGCCTCGGGTTGTTCATGAACCTGGACTTGATCGACAACCTGATGCTGGGTCGCCACCTCCGGATGCGCACGGGGTTCTTGTCCGGCGCCCTGTGGTGGGGACGCGCCAAACGTGAGGAACTCGAGAACCGCGGTCGGGTGGAAGAGATCATCGACCTGCTTGAACTCCAGGCGCACCGATACACACCGGTCGGCCTGTTGCCTTTCGGCATTCAGAAGCGGATCGAACTCGGTCGGGCACTGGCGATGGAGCCCCGGTTGCTATTGCTGGACGAACCGGTCGCCGGGATGAACCTCGAGGAGACCGAGGACATGGCCCGCTACATCCTCGAGGTCAACCACGAACTCGGGGTGCCGGTCATCCTCGTGGAGCACGACATGGCGCTGGTGATGGACATCGCGGACAGGGTGATGGCCCTCGACTTCGGCGTGGTGATCGCCACAGGCGATCCGGCAGATATCCAATCGAACTCCGACGTGATAGCGGCCTACCTGGGGGAGACGTCATGACAGCAACCGAAGCGGCCACCGACCGGTCACCCGTCGCCGCACCGCCGGAGAATCTTCCGGCCAAGTTGCTCACCGCGGCCGCCGCTCGTCCAGACGACGTGTCGATGCGTCACAAGGAGTTCGGAGTCTGGCACGAACTCACCTGGGCCGAAGTCGCTGAGCACGTCCGCTGGGTGGCGCTCGGCCTGCGTTCACTCGGGATCGAGCCGGGAGACACGGTGGCCATCCACTCCGAGAACTGTCCCCAATGGGTCTTTGTCGACCTCGGTGCACAGAGCATCGGAGCAGTCGCCGTCGGGATCTATCCGACCAGTCCCACCTCGGAGGTCAAGTACCTCCTTGGCCATTCCGAGTCCAGGTTGCTCGTCGCCGAGGACGAGGAACAACTCGACAAGGCGGTCGAGGTATGGGAGCACCTCGACAATCTCGCCCACATCGTCGTCGTCGATCCACGCGGCGTACGGATCCTCGACGACCCCCGCGTCCTGACCTTCGACGAACTGCTCGACCGGGGTCGAGCCGAGGACCCCGGCGATCACGAACGTCTCGTCGTACAGATCTCTTCGACGGACCCGGCGATCATCGTCTACACGTCCGGTACGACCGGCCCACCGAAGGGCGCCATTATCAGCCACCGCAACCTGCACGTGTCGTCCCAGGCCTGGCGCTCGGTCTTCGAGATCGGGGAGGGAGACGAGGTTCTGTCCTACCTGCCCTTGTGCCACATTGCCGAGCGGGTGGTCACGGTGAGTAACGGGATCTCACATGGCTACATCGTCAACTTCGGCGAGGACCCCGACTCGTTCCTCCAGGACCTCCGTGACGTCCAGCCAACCTTCTTCCTTGGCGTGCCACGGGTCTGGGAGAAGATGATGGCCGGTGTCCAGATCCGGGGTGCAGACGCCTCCTGGTCCAAGCGAAAGATGCTCGGATTCTGGCTGGCACAGGGTGCGGCACTGGAGCGTCGGCGGGTGAACGGGACGTACGGGCCGCACCACCGACTCTGGTACGGGCTGGGTTGGCTCCTCGTGTTCCGGTCGCTCCGCCGTCAACTCGGCATGGCACGGGTCCGAGAAGCCCTGTCCGGTGCGGCGCCCATTGCCCCTCAGGTACTCGAGTTCCTGCGGTCGATCGGCATCCCGGTCCGTGAGGGCTACGGCATGACCGAGAACACCGCGGTTGCCACCGTGACGCCTGCCGATGACATCCGCATCGGGACGGTGGGTAAGCCGCTGCCCGGATCCGAGGTCCGCATTGCCGACGACGGCGAGATCCTGACCCGCTCGGACGGCACCTTCCTGGGCTATTTCAAGAATCCGGAGGCCACCGCCGCCACGGTCGTCGATGGCTGGCTGCACACGGGGGACGTCGGCTTCATGGACGAGGACGGGCATCTCCACATCACCGACCGCAAGAAGGACATCATCATCACCGCCGGCGGCAAGAACATCTCGCCGTCGGAGATCGAGAACCGACTCAAGGTGTCGCCGTACGTCCGGGAAGCCATCGTCGTCGGCGACCGCCGCAAGTTCCTCACCGCCCTGGTCGGGATCGAGGGTGACACCGTCGGCGACTGGGCGACGCGCCAGCGGGTGCCCTACACGACCTACGAGGATCTGGCCTCCAAACCCGAGGTCCGGGACCTGATCGACAAGGTCGTCGCCGAGACAAACGTCGAGTTCGCCCAGGTCGAGACGGTCAAGCGCTTCGAATTGCTGCCCATCGAACTCGACCACGAGGACGGGCAGCTCACGGCCACCCAGAAGGTGAAGCGGTCTGCGATCGCCGAACAGTTCAGCGACCTCATCGAGGGGATGTACCGGTGATCCAACTCCTGCAGGGCCTGTTCGACGGAGTGGCAATGGGCGCCCAATACTCGGTGATCGTGCTCGGCTTCGTCGTCATCTACCGAGCCACCGGCATCATCAACTTCGCCCAGGGGGGGTTCGTGCTGATCGGGGCGTACGTCACCTACAACGTCAGCCAGACGTGGGGCTGGAACTTCTACCTGGCCCTTCTGGTGTCGATCCTGGTGACGGCCGGTGTCAGCATGGTGGTACAGCGCATCCTCCTCCAATGGGTGCTGCGCGAGACGGTGGGCGTCGCACTGTTGCTCGTTCTGTGGGCCGTTCTCTACTTCAACGGATGGGGCCACGTCCCCGCTGTTGCCACAGCGGCTGTCGTCGGCCTCATCGGCTACGGCGTGACGCGCCGGATCGAGCAGCACCTGGGGACCGGACAGACCAAGGAACTGCCCGTCTTCGGCTCNATCATGGTCACGATCGGCCTGCTCTTCGTCATCAAGCAGATCGTCCCGTCCATCTGGGGCTTCTCGGAACTCAACATGGGCGACCCCTGGGGACTCAACGTGACGAAGGTCGGAGGCCTCGTCCTGTCGCATGCCAAGCTCTGGACGATCGGGCTCATGGCCGCTGCCCTGGTGGCATTCTTCGCCGTCAACCGGTACACCAAGATCGGCGTGGCGATGCGGGCCACGCACTTCGACCATGAGGCAGCGGTTGCCCAGGGCATCTCCCTCAGGGTGGTGTTCGCGGTGGCGTTCGGCATCGCCGGTGGCGTGGCGGCATTGGCCGGCACGACCGCCGGTGCGGGGATCGCCCAACTCACCCCCAACCTGGACCTCGTCGTCTTCTTCGCCTTCCCTGCCATGATCCTCGGCGGGTTCGACTCGCCCGGTGGCGCTGTGTTGGGTGGTGTCATCATCGGGATCGTCCAGAACCTGACCAAGGTGTACCAACCCGAATGGGACCTCCAATGGCTCGGCGTGGGCTTCGACCGGGTCGCCGTGTACATCGTGATGCTGCTCGTCCTGATGGTCCGGCCCTACGGCCTCTTCGGCACCAAGGAGGTCCATCGGGTATGAGGCGACCACGGAGCGGGGGGATGCGGGGCTGATGTCGAGGCCGTGGAAGGACCTCAAGGTCCGCTATCAGGACGACCTGCGGTTGTTCGGTTCGCCGACGCTCCGAGNCGGCCTCGTTGTGATGGTCTTCGCCTACCTGTTCATTCCGGTCTGGTGGGAGACGTTCGCGGTCACCCGCCTGCTCGAAGGCTGGGGGCTCACGATGACGACCCTCAACTATGCGGGCATATTCGCCATCGGCGCCCTGGGCCTCAACCTCCTGACCGGGTACACGGGCCAGGTCTCGCTCGGGCACTCGGTGTTCATCGGGGTTGGCGCCTACTTCACCGCCTACGCGGGAGCGACCTGGGGCCTTCCCTTCTGGTTGTGGTTGCCCGGAGCGACTCTGTTGGGCTTCGCCGTCGGCTTCCTGATCGGCCCCTTTGCGCTCCGACTCCGGGGCAACTACCTGGTGGTCGTCACGCTCGGACTGGTTTTCGTCGGGGACCACGTCTTCCGCAACTGGAAGTCGGTCACCGGCGGGAACACGGGCGTCTCCGTGTCGAAGGCCTCCCTGGAGGTCGGGCCGTTCGACTTCCGGGACCTCACGTTGTTCGGCCATGGGTTCGAGAAGCAGCAGTCGTTCTTCTGGCTCATCTGGGGGTTCGTGGCGGTCACTGCACTCCTCGTGAAGAACATCGTCCGCACCCGGCCCGGTCGGGCGTTGCAGGCGGTACGCGACCGTGACATCGCCGCCGAAATCATCGGCATCGATCTCTTCCGATACAAGACGATGGCCTTCGCCATCTCGAGTGCGATCGCCGCGATGGCCGGTGGCCTCTACGGCACACTCCAGGCCTATGTGAGCCCGATCGACTTCGGGTTGCTCGTCGCAATCCAGTACATCGCCATGGTCATCCTCGGTGGGCTCGGCACCGTGCACGGTTCGATCATCGGGGCGCTGTTCGTGGGAGCGCTGCCTCGGGTGATCGACGGACTGGCGAAGGACTACGACCTTCCCGGCGTCGGTGGCGACAAGGGTGGCCTCGAGGGGATCCTGTCGGTCTCCTCACTGAACCAGGTCATCTTCGGCCTGCTCATCGCAGGGTTCCTGCTGTTGGAGCCCCGGGGCATCGCTGGCATCTTGGCGCGCGTAAGAGCGTATTTCAAGGCATGGCCGTTCTCGTATTGACCGTCGTCCGGGGCGACTGGCCGGACCCGGTCTAGAGCCGGACGCGCTCGCTGTCGGGGTCGTAGAACGGCCGGTACGACGCTGTCGCCGGAACCCGCTCGCCGTTGACCCCGACCTCGAAGGTCCCCTCGATCACCTGTGGACGCGGGGTGTCGGGTTCGCTTCCGAGATAGGACATGCCGAGGGCGCCACCGACGGTGTGTCCGTACATGCCCGAGGTGATCCGCCCGACCAGTCGGCCGTCGCGAAACACCGGCTCGTCGTGGTACAGCAGGGGCTCGGGGTCGTCGAGGCGGAACTGCACGAGCCGACGGGTGAGGCCGGCCTCGCGTTGGGCGATCAGGGCCTCGCGGCCGATGAACCCGCCGGGCTTGTCCCACGACACGCCCCAGGAGAGCCCTGCCTCGAGCGGTGTGTCCTCGTCGGCGATGTCGTCGCCCCAGTGGCGGTATGCCTTCTCCATGCGCAGCGAGTTCATGGCGTGGTAGCCGGCGAGCGTGAGGCCCTCCGGTGCCCCCGACTCCCAGAGGGCGTCGAACACGCCGACGGCGAACTCGGTCGGCACGTACAGTTCCCAGCCCAACTCTCCCATGTAGGTGCGGCGCACGGCTATCGAGCGGGCGTAGGCGAGGTCGATCTCCTGGAGGGTTCCGAACGGGAACGCCTCGTTGCCGAGGTCGGTGTCGGTCAGCGGCGAGAGGATGCGGCGGGCCTCGGGGCCGAACACGCCGAGCGTCGCCCAGCCGGAGGTCACGTCGGTGACGGTCATCGTTGCGTCGGCGGGTGTGTGCCTGGCGATCCAGTCGGCGTCCTTGACCTGGGTTGAGAATGCCGTGACGACGAGGAAGCGTTCGTCGTCGAGGCGATTGACGGTGAGGTCCGCCTCGATCCCTCCGCGGTCGTTGAGCCAGGTGGTGTAGACGGACGTACCGGGTTCGGTGTCGACGTCGGCCGACGAGATCCGGTTCAGCACCTCGGCGGCATCCGGTCCCTGGACCAGCAGCTTGACGAGCGACGACTGGTCGAACAGGGCGGCGCCTTCCCGGCAGGCCCGGTGCTCGGCGGCCGAGTGCTCGAACCAGTTCTGCCGGCCGTACGAGTACTCGTAGACGGGGTCGACGCCCTCGGGGGCGAACCAGTTCGGGCGTTCCCACCCACCGCTCTCGCCATGGCAGGCCCCGAGGCCGGTCAGCCGGTCGTGGACCGCCGAGCGTCGCACGCCCCGGGCGGTCTCGACCTGTCGGAATGGCCAGTGCATTGCGTAGAGCAGCCCGAGGCCCTCGACGGAACGGTCCCGCAGGTAGCGGCGGTTGGCCTGGAAGGCCTGCATGCGTCGGATGTCGACGTCCCAGAGGTCCATGGGCGGCTTTCCGTCGACGATCCAGTCGGCGAGCACCTTGCCGACCCCGCCCGCCGACTGGAGGCCGATCGAGTTGAAGCCCGTCGCCACGAACAGGTTGCGCACCTCGGGGGTTTCGCCGAGCAGGTAGCGGTCGTCGGGCGTGAACGATTCGGGGCCGTTGAACTCGAGCCGCAACGGCACCTCGGCGAGCATCGGGATGCGTTCGCAGATCCCTTCGTAGACGGGCGCCATGTGGTCCCAGTCGAACGGGAACTGCATGTTCGGCCGGTCGGTCGGGATGCCGTCGGTGCCGAACGGCTTGGCGACGAGTTCGAAGAAGCCCACCATGAGGCGGCCGGCTTCTTCCTTGACGTAGGTGCAGTTGTCGGTGTCGCGTAGGACCGGAAGGCCGCTGGGTAGGTCGGGTATGCCGTCGGTGACGAGGTAGAAGTGCTCGCAGGCGGCCAGTGGGATGTTGACGCCGATGTCGCGGCCCAGTTGGTGCGACCACATGCCTGCCGCCACGACGACGTATTCGGCGTCGATCGGCCCGTGGTCGGTGTCGACGCCGACGGCCCGGCCGTCGGCGGTGCGGATGCGTTCGACCGATACGCCCTCTATGACCCGGGCCCCATTCTCCCTGGCGACGGCGGCCAGGGCCATGGTGGTGTCGATGGGCGAGGTCTGGCCGTCGCCGGGGAGCCAGACGCCGCCGAGGATGCCCTCGGGGTTCAGGAGTGGCCAGCGGTCGAGCAGTTCGTCGGGTCCGATGACGTCGACGTCGACGCCGAAGCAGTTGGCCATGCCGGCGCCACGTACCAGCTCCTCCAGCCGTTCCGGGTTGTCGGCGACGCTGACGGAGCCGGTCTGCCTGAAGCCGGTCGGGTGGCCCATCTCGTTTTCGAGCCGGTCGTAGAGCTCGGCGGTGTAGGCGGCCAGCCGGGTCATGTTCTGGGTGGCCCGCAGGCAGCCCACGAGGCCGGCGGCGTGCCAGGTCGTACCGCTGGTGAGGGTATGGCGTTCGAGAAGGGCGATGTCGGTCCAGCCCAACTCGGTGAGGTGGTAGGCGATGCTGGCGCCGACGACGCCACCCCCGATGATGACGACCTGTGCACGGTCGGGGACCTGTGGTGCCACGGTGACCTCCGGGGGGAGACGGCGGGCGGTGCAGTTTGCACCTACTCCCTTGCAGTTAGAAACAGATTTGTATAAGTTACGGAATCTAAC
>PBRZ01000102.1 GCA_002726085.1 Acidobacteriota bacterium | reverse complement strand
CGGGCTCGACAGGGCCCCTCAAGAGTGCGGATGGAAGCCAGGGTCCCTGACCGGCTTGACACCGGCTGGTCCTCTCATGGAAGGCCTNAAGGCATGCACCACAAGTGCACCCCAGGCGCGCGACAATGCCCGCGGGGGGTCCGGGGCGTAGCCCCGNCTAAGTGACGTCCATAGCCGTCACGGTGTTCGTCAGTGCGGTCGCTCGTGGAACAGGCTCCTGACGACGAAGAGCNCGTTGGCCGGCCGTTCGCCCAGGCGCCGCATGAAATACGGGAACCATTGCTGCCCGAAGGGCAGATAGATTCGTACGCGGTAGCCCCGCGCGCGGAGGGTGGCCTGCAGATCCCGGCGGACGCCATAGAGCATCTGAAACTCGACCGCCCGCGTCGGCAGGGCACGTTCGGTCGCGTAGGCGCATGTCGCGTCGATCATGCGTGGATCGTGGGTGGCGAACGCTGGGCGGGTGCCGTCGCGCATCATGGCGCGCATCAACCGGATGAACGAGGCGTTCACCTCCGCCTTGATGGGATACGCCACGGTCTTTGGTTCCCGGTATGCCCCCTTGCACAGTCGGACACCGGCGCCGAGGGCGTTTATTCGCGCGAGGTCACGCTCGGTTCGGTACAAGTACGATTGCAGAACCACCCNGACGTTTCGGTATCCCTCCTGCCAGAACCGCTCGAAGAGATCGAGCGTCGGGTCGACCCACGTCGACTGCTCCATGTCGATCCGGACGAAGGTCTGTTCGCCCGCTGCGTCGAGCACCTGACGGAGGTTGGTGACGCAGTCCGCCTGGTCGATTGCCAGTCCCAGCTGCGTGAGCTTCACCGAGACCTGAGCGGTGAGTCCGGCATCGCGCACGGTGCGCATCATGCCGGCATAGGTGTCGGCCGCCGCACGGGCCGCCGCGGATGAGCTCACGCTCTCGCCGAGGTAGTTGAGGGTGCAGTGCAGGTCACGCGCGGAGAGCTCACGCGCGGTTTCGATTGCCTCTTCGAGGGTCTCGCCGGCGATGAAACGGCGAGCGAAGCCGCCGGCCCGCATGCCGTATCTGGAGGCGAGCTGTCTGACGTTCGGGCTGGCTGCGAGCCTGAAGAACACCGCCCGTGAGAGCGAGTCCAACATTTCCGCTTAGGAGGTCTTGTTGGAGCCGGCGCGAGCCTTCAGCAGGTGGGTCAGGCTTCTCGCGTAGTACCGCAGGACGTGGCGCTCGCGGACGCGATACCGCTCTCCTTCGACCACGATGACACCACGGGCGACCAGCGGACCGGTCGCTTGCTCGACCGCCTGATAGCCACTTTCCACACCGAGGTTGGCGTTCACCGACCGCAACGCATCGAGCAGCTCATCAATGCGGTCCACCAGGTTCTGGCGGGGCATCGAAGGTCTGAGGGCGGCCGCCAGGAGCGCGGTGGGAAGCACCTTGTAGAGCTTGCCGATCGCCTCTCGCGTATGGCGAGTCAGTGTCACGAGATCGCGTCTCGAATCTGGGTCGACGGTCTCTAAGGGAATCGGCTGACCAAAGGTCACGAAGGCGCGCGATTCGTACCCGACGGCGAAACGCACCATTTCGGCCACTTCCCCCGTGAAGCGACGCTGCCGCCGCTTCATGCCCTGTCGCGCCAAGGCCTGATCTTCGAGGACCAAGTCGTAGGCGATCGCTACCGGGACGATGACCGCATCGGGTCGACGCGCCTGCACGACGGCCTGCAACAGCCCGGTCTTCAGAGACTTGAACTCGCCGCTGTAGCTGCGCCCGCCTTCCAGATAGAGGAACAGGTCGTGACGTTGCACCAGCTCGGCCACATATGCCCTCAATGTCGCCAGGTAGGCGGGATCTCGGGAATCGCGCCGAATCGGGATCGCGCCGGTCACGTGCCGGTTCAGCAGACCCATCGCGCCGTTGAACAGGTTGATGCCGGCCGCGATGACCGGAGGGCGGATGCCGTGGTCGTCGAGCACGAGCAGCTCGACCAGATAGTCGATGTGACTCTTGTGATTCGAGGCGTAGACGACGCGGTGCGACCGGGTCGCCGCCTGCGCGAGCTCGACAAACTCAGGGTGCCGCGCGATCTTCCGCAGGATCGGATACAGCGGGTGCTTCAGGGCGCGATACACGGAGTATCGCTGGGTCGTCCTGAGCTCTTCGAGATAGGCCGAGATGCGCTCGTGGGCCTGGTCCGGGGTCAGACCCGGACCACCGCGCAGGTAGCGCGCCACCTCTTCGCGAGACAGCACGGCCTGCGTGATATCAACGTCCACGCGCGCAATATACCATGCGGGCTATCCAGCGATGCTCCGCCGTAAACCCTTGACGGTCACAGCATCGGACAGATGCTGTGTGGGTCATGCGCAGCTGCGGAGAAGTTGCGCTGTCGAGCTCTTGGGCTATGGGACTATTGGGCTATTGGGCTATTGTTCAATGCTAATGACCACGGGGCGTGAGAGCCGCACGGTCAGCATGGTGCCGGGTGGCAGACCGGCCGGGTCGCCGTCGGTGTTCAGCGCGGCAGCGGTGCCACCGGCCGCTCCAATCGAGCCGCCGATAGCGGCGCCCCGACTGCCACCGAAAATCGCCCCCAGAATCGCGCCGCCAACCGCCGCGCCGCCAATCTTGGAGACACTGTCGCTGCCCCGGGCTTTGCCTTCGCGGTAAATCGTCTCGGTGGCAATCGGCACCTGGAGACCGTCTTCCATTACCAGCGTGTGGAAGCGGACACCGAGTCTGGCGGCACCGCGGAGCTTGCCGACCTTTTCGACGAGAACGACCGAGCCGAGTGCCCGAGTGCCAGCGGGCACTGCCACCTCGTCGGCGACCAGGACATTCCGGGTGACTCGTGCCTCAACGGTGTCCTCGACCTCGGCGGTGCGTGTCGAGACGGGCGTGTCGACCTGGAGACCGATCACCGAGTCGGCGGCAATCTCCAGCTCGACGAACGTTGTTGCCGGCGTCACCGGCGCATCCGGTGCCCCAGCGTTGATCGACGCGGTGTCGGTGATGGTCGATGCGTTTTCGATCGGCTCGGAGACGGTGTCTGGCTCTCGAGACGGCTCCGCAATCTCCGGGCGTGTCCAGCCCTCGATCGAGGGCAGATCGGCACGCGCCGTTTCGGCGGCGGGGCGGTCAACTGCTGGCGCCTCGGCAACCGTCTCTACCACCGGCGCCGTAGTCGTTTCGGATGCGGCTGACGCCGGTGCCGATGCCGTCGGCAGACTCACCTGCTCGACTGGTGCCGGTGCGGGCGGTGGTGTCGGCGCCGGTGTGACGACCGGCTGATGGGGCGGTGTGTCGGGAACGGGGGACGGCGTCCGGGTCTCGTTGGTGACGGCCTGCTCGAGAGCGTCTTCTTCCACGTTGTCTACCACCGCCTCGGTAGCCTCGACAGCGGGTGCGAGCCCGGTTGGCTCGACGGGGGTCAACGGGTCTTCGGCGCGCCTCGCGTCAGTCTCGACCAACTGGACCGGATCCTTGGCGTTCTGGCGAACGCCCAGATAGGCGCCGGCGGCGGCTGCCACAATGATGCCCGCCGCGAGTCCGACGACGGCAATCGGTTTCGTCAACATCTCAGTGTCCCTCTCTGCCGTAGATCAGGAGCAATTGTCGTGCCCACCCGGTACATGGGGCCTCTGGACATTCGCTGGGTGGCTGCAGGTCGCTCGACACGCTGCTCGCATCACGATCACCGCGGACCGTGCCCCTTTTTTCGGGCTCGAACGACAAATCCGCCACCCCACCCGGGGGCGCCGGCCCGCAGGTCGGTCTGCTGATTATCTCGCAGACCAGCACCTGGCGTGTCAATAGGGGACAAACAAAGGGACAAGGTGTCCTGTGGAGGTGACCGGTGCTGGGGGCTGAGGCCGCTGAATGGTGAAGCGGATCGAGTAGAATGGGCGTCGCCTCGGCGGGCGATCACGTCACCGACACGGGCTACCGTCTTGCCATCCGCACGTCAGCTGCCCTCGCAGGATTCTTCAGATTCTCTTGTTCGCTTCGTCACGGTCCTTCTCCTGTTGTTCGGGTTTCTCATCGGTGTCAAAGGCCTGGGAGAGGGGTTCAAGCTGCTCGGTGGCGATGCTGTAGAACTGATCTTTTCCACGACGGAGAACCCCTTCATCGGGCTGGTCGTCGGCATCCTGGCCACGACGGTCGTCCAGAGCTCGTCGGTCACGACCGCGATGATCGTCGGGCTCGTGGCGGCGCCCGAGTCGCCGCTGCCGCTGGGCAACGCGGTGCCGATGATCATGGGGGCGAATATCGGCACGACGGTCACCGCCACGGTCGTGTCGCTGGCCCATATGGGGCGCCGTGAGGAGTTCGAGCGGGCGTTTCCGGTCGCTGTCTGTCACGACGCGTTCAACTACTGACGGTCCTGGTGTTGCTGCCGCTGGAGTTGGCCACCGGGTTTCTGCAGCGGATGGCGGTCGGGCTCGGGACGCTGCTCGAAGGCTTCAGCGGGTTCGACTACGACAGTCCGTTCGCCACGCTCTTGTCGGCCACTCTCGATCCTGTGGAACGGCTTGCCGCCTTTCTGTTTCCTGCGCCACAGGGGCAGGGCGTTGCGCTGATCGCCTTTGCCGGCGGTCTCATCTTCGCGACGCTGTTCCTCCTGGTCAAGGTGATGCGGACGCTGGTCCGTACGCGTGTGGAGATGCTGGTCACGAACGCGCTCCGGACAAACGCGCTATTTTCCATTCTCGTCGGCGTCGTGGTGACGGTCATGGTGCGGTCGAGCTCCATCACCACCTCGCTGCTCGTGCCGCTGGGGGCGGCCGGGTTATTGCGGCTCGAGCAGGCGTTGCCGATCACGATCGGTGCGAACATCGGCACGACCGTCACCGCCCTGCTTGCGGCGCTCGCCGTGTCCGGACCAAACGCCATCTTCGGGCTCGAGATCGCGTTGGTGCATCTGCTGTTCAACCTGACCGGGACGTTGCTCATCTATCCGCTCAAAGTCACCCGAAGCGTGCCGTTGAGGATGGCGCGCTATCTGACGACGCTGGCGCTTCGGTCCAGAAGGCTCACGTTGCTTTGGGTCGCGGTGCTCTTCTACGGGGTGCCCACGTTATTGTTGTTCGTGAACCGGTTGTTCGACTAGCGGGCAAACGGTTACGACCGCTTCGAGTTCGAGGAGGTTGCCATGCTACGCGCGCTGTTAGGCATTCTTCGCACGCACGACCCGCTTCAGGCGATCGGGGAGCGCTTCGGGCGGATGTTGAAGTTGACGCTGGAGATGACCCTGTCGGCCGGAGATATCGCATTCGGCGGCGACGCGGCCCCCGAAAGCCGGACTCGCATTTACGACCTCGACGTCGAGGTCAACAAGCTGGAGCGCTCCATTCGAAAGCGCATTGTGGCGCATCTCTCGACTCCGGGTTCTCGAGTCGACGTGCCCTACTGCCTCCTGCTGATGAGCTTGGCCAAGGACGTCGAGCGTCTCGGCGACTATGCCAAGAATCTGTCGGAGGTGGCCGATGTTCGAGAGGCGCCATTTCCCGATGACGAAGTGGTCGGCGAGCTGGGGAGATTCGGCGCGGCGTGGAGCCGGCGTTCCAGGCGGCGGCCCATATTTTCGAGGCGTCTGACCGGGAACAGGCGATGCAGAATATTCAGCATGGACGGGACATGGCCCACCGGTGCGACGCGTTGATCACGCGCATCGGTCATGGCGGCTACGATGGCGAGACGACCACGGCGCTGGTGCTCGCCACCCGCTTCTACAAGCGCATCGGTGGTCACGTCATGAACATTCTCTCGAGCGTCGTTATGCCGCTCCACAAGATCGATTACTACGACGAGGACGAGCTCGCCGGGTCGCCCGAGTAGACGCTGTCGAAGGTGAGGCGTTGCCGCCAACGAATGACGATTGACGAATGACGTTTGACCATCGACCATTGAGCATTGAGCATTGCCCAGTGACCACTGACGAATATCGACCGATGTCACGTGATTGACAAGAATGACAAACTCGATATCACCATCGTGGGGGCCGGTGTCATCGGCTGCGCGGTGGCCTATGAGCTTGGCCGGTGCGGTGCCGCCGTCCGGGTGCTCGAAAGTCGCGACGTCGGGCTCGGCGCGACCCAGGCGTCAGCAGGCGTCCTGGCGCCCTACATCGAGGCGCACCACCCCGGGCCGCTACGAGCGCTTGGTTTGCGCAGTCTCGACATGTATGACGCGTTCGTGGCTGACGTCGTCGCTGACAGCGGCAAGGTCGTCCCCTACGAGCGAACCGGGACCCTCGAGGTGGCGACAGACGACGCTTCGCTGACCCGGCTGGAGCAGACACGGCAGGGTCTGGCCTCGGCCGGGGTCGCGTGCCGAATGCTCAGCCAGACCGAGGCACGCGTCGCCGAGCCGCACCTCGGTGAGTCGGTGCGGGGGGCTTTGCTGCTGCCGTCTCAAGGATTCGTCGGTGCAGCCGCGTTGACGGCGGCGCTGCGTCGGGCCGGCGCCCGTCACGGCGTGTCCTTCCTGACGTCTCATGCCGCGAGCCGTCTCTCGGTGGCCGACGGCGAGATCGAGATCGAGACGGCGCAAGGAACGGTGACGAGCGACGCCGTGGTGTTGGCTGCCGGCAGCTGGACCGGTCGTGTGGCCGTGGCCGGCGGGGCACCGCTTCCGGTCCGACCGGTACGCGGGCAGTTGCTTCGGCTACTGTGGCCCGGGACTCGGCTGGCTCGGGTCATCTGGTCCTCGCTGTGCTACGTCGTGCCCTGGCACGACGGGTCGGTCCTCGTTGGGGCGACAGTCGAGGAGGTCGGTTTCGACGAGGGCGCGACCGTCGCCGGCGTCACGTCGCTCCTCGACGGGGTAGGGAACCTGCTGCCCGCGACGCGGGATGCCGGGTTCGACGAGGTGCGGGTCGGGTTGCGTCCGGGGACACCGGACGACCTGCCAATCGTCGGGTGGTCTTCTGCCGTACCCCACCTCGTCTACGCGACGGGGCACTATCGGAACGGCGTCCTGCTGGCGCCGTTGACCGCTCGTCTCGTTGCCGATTTGGTGCTCGACGGGAGGATAGACCCGCTGCTCGAGGCGGTGGCCCCGGGCAGATTCGATGCGTCGTGAGCCGGTTCTGGACACCGGTCCGACGTGCGGAGACAGGCGACCGATGCCAACCAAGCTGAAAAAGAGCTACAGTGCGCGCGAGGTGGCCGCCCTGACCGGGTTGACCGCCAGACAGCTGCAGTGGTGGGATGCTCGTCAGCTCCTGTCGGCGAGCATCGCCTCTCGACCGACTGCGGCGGGTGGCTTCACCGAGCGCCGCTATTCCCCAGTAGAACTGTATGAGCTGTCGGCGCTCGCCGAGCTGCGGCGCCATGGCTTCACGGTGCAGCGCGTCCGCAAGATCCTCGCGGCCCTCCGGGAGCACTTCGGCATCCGGCTGTTCGAGGCGCTCGGAGACGACGGACCGGTGACGCTGCTGGTCGACGGACAGGATATCTACGCACGCACCGATGAGGGTGCCTTCTACAATTTGCTGGAAGCGCCCGGGCAGCCGTTGCTGGTGCTGGGTGAGGACAGCTTCAAGACCTTGCGCGCTCGCGTCGGGGTCTCGCGGCGTAGATCGACGAAGCGCAAGCGGTCGCCTGCCTCTGAACGCTGAATGCGCTGTCCCAATGGCTCGAACCAGACGCCTGAAGCGTGCGCGTAGCCCGATTCGACGAGCGCTGCGTCGCATCGCGTTGGTGGCGGTGGCGACGACGCTCATTGCCCTAGGGCTCTCTGCGCTGTTCGTCGTGGTGCTGCGGTGGGTGCCACCGCCAACGACCGCGTTCATTCTCCAGCATCAGCTGGCTGTTCGGAGAGCGGGCCAGCCGGAGCGGGCGGCACGCTACCGGTGGACCGAGTGGAGCGAGATGACACCCGAGCTCGCTGTTGCGGTCGTTGCGGCGGAGGACCAGCGCTTTCCGGACCACCATGGGCTCGACTTTGAAGCGATCGGCGACGCGCTGGACGAGCGCCGGACCAGCGGCCGGCTGCGCGGGGCCAGCACCATCTCACAACAGGTTGCCAAGAACCTCTTCCTCTGGCCCGGTCGCAGCCTGGTCCGCAAGGGGATCGAGGGCTACCTGACGGTGCTGATCGAGCTGGTCTGGAGCAAACGTCGCATTCTCGAGGTCTATCTCAACGTGGCGGAATTCGGCGACGGGGTGTATGGAGTCGGTGTCGCCAGCGAACAGTTTTTTGGGAGGCCGCCATCACGGCTCGACCGTAGTCAGGCGGCGTTGCTGGCCGCGGTCCTGCCAAGCCCGAAACGTTTCAATCCGCGTGAGCCGTCGGCGTATGTGCGCGAGCGACGGGACTGGATTCTCGCGCAGATGGACCAGCTCGGTGGGGCGGGTTTCCTCAAAGGGCTCTAGCAACGAGCTGCTACCTGCTCGCTAATGCGCCTGATACGGGCTGTCCGGGATGTTGCGGTCACGGTCCTCACCTCGCTCCCGCGCCTCCCGCTCGGCGTCGGCCTGCTCCTCTGCCTCCCATAGACGCCGCTGCTCCCGGCGTCGCAGGCGGTGCGTTCTGATCGCCAGCAGTGCGAGCAGCGTAATGGCCATCCACAGAAACACCGGTTGAGTCAGGAACGGGATCCATCGCTCCCACAACCGTTGCCCGCTCCAAAACCGGGCGACCGCTGCTGGAAGTGGCTCGCCGGTGGCTGTCTCGAACGCTTCGTCGAACGGGAGATCGCGCCCCACCAGTGACAACACGCGCCCAACACGCGCCTCGCCATGCACCCGTAGCAGGTCACGCACCAGCGCGTTGGAGACCGCGTAGGCGCGCTGATTGCCGGTGCGTCCCTCGCCGAAGAGCTGCTCGAGCTCCGGGAGCGAGACCCCGCCGTGTCTGACGAGGGTCCACGCCAACCGCGACCGGTCGCCGATCCCGACGGGCCGCTCGGCCGCCATCGCGAGCCCTTCGTTGAACCACCTCGGCACCGGCCGCCCTTGTGCAGCACGTGAAAACAGGATGTGAGCCACTTCGTGATGCATCAGTGTCTCGAGCGAGTCGGAGGGATACGACACAGCGCGGTTGGGAAACAAGACGACGAGGTTTCGCTGGGCGTCGGCGAAACCGGAGATCCACTCTGGCGTGTTGCGGGCGAGCTCCGCGCCCTCGGCGATGAGCAGCACGTCGATAGGCGGGCCGGCGTGGGTGAGACCGGCGAGGCTCATCGCCGTTGAAAGCCGGGCGCCGGGGTACAGGCCCACACGCTCCGCCACCGTCTCGAGCGAGGCGGGTGCGTCTATCCGTAGCGTGGGAAGCGTCGTCTGGCCGACAAGGGGAGCCTGAGCGCCGACGAGCACCATGATGGTCGCTGCGATGAGCATGCCTCTCAGCTTCATCCGTCGCGCTCATAGAGTCGGGCGAGCTCGTCTGTGGCGCTCGGTCCAAACCGGGTCCGGCCGTCCTCGGAAACCAAGGTCGTGCCCTCCTCTTGGGGGCGAGCCGAGCCGATGCGGGTCACCGGGATCGCCTTCGCGGCCAGCGCCGCTACGACGTCCGCCGTCGCGCTCGGCGGTACCCCGACCAGAAGCGCTCCAGAGGCGATCAGCCGCAGCGGGTCAAGTTTCAGATGACCGCAGATCCGACCGGTTTCCGGCAGGACCGGGATACGTGTCACATCGACTTCCAGTCCGGTTGACGCTGCCGCTGCAAGCTCGGCCAGACCATTGAGGATGCCTCCCTCGGTCGGATCGTGCATCGCATGTATCGTCCCCGCCGCGACGGCGGTCAGGGCCGCGTCCACAACCGAGATGCCGGGGTCGGTCAGCAGCGCCGCGGCCCTGTCGACGACCTCCTCCGGCAGGGCGGCCGTCAAGGTAGCCCGACGTTCGCGCGCCAGGATTGCGGTGCCTTCTATTGCGGCGCCGTGGGTAAGCAGCAGATCATCGCCGGCCTGCAGGCTGGTCTTTCTGACCAGACCAGCAGGGGCCACCTCGCCGAGCATCTGGCCTACGACCAACGGAGCGTCCACATGTGGTGTGACCTCCGTGTGACCGCCGCACACGGTCACGTCGAGTGCGGCGCAGGCACGACGAATGTCGGTCATGATCGATTCGACCAGCCTGAACGGCGCGCCTTCGGGTAGCAGCAGGACCGCCAGAAACCATCGTGGTCGCGCGCCCAGCACCGCGACGTCGTTTGCGTTGACATGCACGGCGTACCATCCGACGCGGTCGGTCGCGAATGTGACCGGGTCGGTGGCCGACACGACACACCGGTCGCCGATCTCGATCACCGCGGCATCCTCGCCGACCTGCGGGCCGATGACGACGCTCTGGTCTCGTCGAGGCAAGTCGGACAGCAGTTGTTCCAGCCGCTCGCTGTCGAGCTTGCCCGTTCTCAAACGCGTGGGTCGCTCAGATGCGTCCGTCATCTGCTATGTGTAGGGCATCCTCTGGCGAACCTCCGAGCAGCGCGCCAGTTTCGTCGAGTGGGGCTACCCGTCTTGCAAACGCAATCTCGTGCGCCCTATCATGTGGTCCCACTCGCGTCGTGAACCGCAGGGGGCCCCCCAGGTTCAGCGTACGGGGTTCAGCGTCCATGACACAAGCATTCGGACTCTACCAGTCGTCGATTGGCAAGAAGGTCGTGATGGCCGCCAGCGGTGTCCTGCTGCTGGGCTTCGTCGTCATGCACATGATCGGCAACTTGAAGATATTTCTGGGTCAGGCCGACTACGACGCCTACGCGGCCTTCCTCCGGGAAGTCGGGGCGCCGGCGCTCGGTCACGGCGAGCTGTTGTGGCTCGCGCGACTGGGGCTAATCGCGGCCGTCGGTGTCCACATCGTCGCTGCGGTTCAGCTCACTTTGATGAGCCGTGCTGCCAGGACCGAGCGGTATCAGAAACCGCACGACGTGTCGCTCACCTACGCGTCGCGCACGATGCGCTGGGGCGGCGTGATCGTGGCGGCGTTTGTGTTGTATCACCTGCTACATCTCACCTTCGGGACGGTACACGCCGACTTCGAGGAGGGCGCAGTCTATGCCAATGTGGTATCCGCCTTCTCCCAGTGGCCTGTCGCGCTGGCCTACATGGCATGCATGCTGCCGCTTGGCCTCCACATCTACCACGGAGCCTGGAGCATCACGCAGACGCTCGGGATCGACGGGCCGCGCGTCGCCGCGCTGCGACGAATCGTCGCCGCGGTGCTCGCGCTGGGTGTGACGTTGGGCAACATTTCGATTCCGCTCGCGATCCTCGCGGGTCTGGTCCGCTGAGGAGGGCGCCATGAATCTCGACCCGCACGTGCCGGACGGGCCGCTCACCCAGAAGTGGGAGCGGCATCTGTTCGACATGAAGCTCGTCAATCCGGCGAACAAGCGGAAGTTCGACGTCATCGTGGTCGGTTCGGGGCTTGCGGGCGCGTCGGCCGCCGCCACCATGGGGGAGCTGGGCTACAACGTTCGATGCTTCACCTATCACGACAGCCCGCGACGAGCCCACAGCATCGCGGCCCAGGGCGGTATCAACGCCGCCAAAAACTATCAGAACGACGGCGACAGCGTGTATCGCCTGTTTTACGACACCGTGAAGGGCGGCGACTTCCGCTCTCGCGAAGCCAACACGTATCGACTGGCGCAGGTCTCGGTCGACATCATCGACCAGTGCGTGGCCCAGGGTGTGCCCTTTGCCCGCGAATATGGCGGCGGACTGGCCAACCGGTCGTTCGGTGGCGCACAGGTGTCGCGCACCTTCTATGCACGCGGTCAGACCGGGCAGCAGTTGCTGCTCGGCGCCTATCAGGCGCTGTCGCGACAGATCGCGGCCGGGAAGGTCACGATGTTCTCGCGGCAGGAGATGCTCGATCTGGTCGTGGTCGACGACCGGGCTCGGGGGATCGTGACGCGGCGGCTCACCGACGGCGCGATCGAAGCGCACACTGCCGACGCGGTGGTCCTGGCCACCGGTGGGTATGTCAACGTGTTCTATCTGTCGACCAACGCCAAGAACTGTAACGTGTCGGCAGGCTGGCGTTGTCATCGGCGTGGCGCCGGTTTTGCCAATCCCTGCTACACGCAGATCCATCCAACCTGCATTCCATCCAGCGGCGAGTATCAGTCGAAGCTGACGTTGATGAGCGAGTCGCTGCGCAATGACGGTCGCATCTGGGTGCCCAAGACCGAAGGTGATGGTCGAGCGGCCGCCGAGATTCCGGAAGACGAGCGCGACTACTACCTCGAGCGGATCTACCCGAGCTTCGGCAACCTGAGCCCACGTGACATCTCGTCGCGTCGGGCCAAGGAGATGGTGGATGCCGGCCAGGGCGTGGGTCCGCTGTCGAACGGCGTGTATCTCGATTTTGCCGAGCCGATTGCCCGTCTTGGACGCCCGGTGATCGCCGAACGCTACGGGAACCTCTTCGACATGTACGAACGGATTACGGGCGAGAGTCCGTTCGAACGGCCGATGCGGATCTACCCCGCCCCGCATTATTCGATGGGTGGCGTGTGGGTCGACTACAACCTGATGAGCACCGTGCCGGGGCTGTTTGTCATCGGCGAGGCAAATTTTTCGGACCACGGCGCCAACCGCCTCGGGGCGTCGGCGCTGATGCAAGGATTGGCCGACGGTTATTTCGTGCTGCCATACACGATCGGCGATTTCCTCGCCCGCAACGGACCGAGCGACGTGGCCGAAGACCACGCCGCCTGTGGCTCGGTCCGGGATGAAGTCTTGGCGCGGAGTCAGAAGCTGTTGGATGCCGGCGGGAGTCGCACGGCCGATTCGTTCCATCGCGAGCTGGGAAAGATTGTGTGGGAACACTGTGGGATGTCGCGCAATCAGGCTGGACTGGAGCGGGGACGTGGGTTGATTGCCGATCTGCGAGAGCAATACGGGCGCGACGTCCGTGTGCCAGGAAGCGGGAAAGACATCAACCAGCAGCTGGAGCTGGCCGGTCGGGTCGCCGACTTCTTCGAGCTGGCCGAGGTGATGTGTCAGGACGCGCTGATGCGCAAGGAGTCGTGCGGCGCCCACTTCAGGGAGGAGCACCAGACGGAGGAAGGCGAGGCCAAGCGGGACGACGAGGCGTTCTCCCACGTCGCCGTCTGGGAGTTCACTGGCGACACGCCACGACGCCACGTCGAGCCACTCAACTTCGAGAACGTGGCCTTGTCGCAGCGGAGCTACAAATAATGCGCTTGACCGTGCACGTCTGGCGACAGAGCGGACCGAAGGCCCGAGGCAGCTTCGAGCGTCACGAGCTCGCGGACATCTCCGGGCATGCCTCGTTTCTCGAGATGCTCGACGTGCTCAACGAGGCGATTGTCACCGCCGGTGGCGAGCCGTTCGCGTTCGAGCATGACTGCCGCGAGGGGATTTGCGGTTCCTGCGGCATGGTCATCAATGGGATCGCGCACGGACCGCAAGGCGCGGTCACCACCTGCCAGGTGCACATGCGCACGTTCCAGGACGGCGACGAGATCTGGATCGAGCCGTGGCGCGCCGATGCCTTTCCGGTGCTCAAGGACCTCGTCGTCGATCGCAGCGCGTTCGATCGCATCATCGGCGCCGGGGGCTTCGTGTCGGTCAACACCGGGAGCGCGCCCGACGGTAACGCGATGGCGGTGCCCAAAGACAACGCCGAGCTCGCGCTCGACGCGGCCGCGTGCATCGGGTGCGGTGCCTGTGTTGCGGCGTGCCCCAACGCGTCGGCGATGTTGTTCACGGCTGCCAAGGCTGGTCATCTGGCGCTCTTGCCGCAGGGCCAGGCCGAGCGGATGTCCCGGACTCGCCGGATGGTTGCTCAGATGGACGAGGAAGGCTTCGGGACCTGCACCAACCACGGCGCCTGCGAGACCGTCTGCCCCAAGGAGATCGGGATCGACTTCATTGCCCGCCTGAATCGCGACGTGATCAAAGCAAGCTTCAGTCGCGACTAGTCGAACAGTTCGAGAAGAGAGTGTCCGGGCCGCACTGGATTGCGGGGTGTCACCGGTGTGTCACGACACTGTCGAACGGCTTGCGAGTGATGTCCGGAACCTGGGCGCCCTCGGCCGGGTGTCCCACAACCAAGATCAGGAACGGCCGTTCGCTTGATGGCCGATCGAGAATCTCGTTGAGAAATCGCATCGGGCTCGGAGTGTGGGTCAGCGACGCCAGACCGGCCTGGTGCAGGGCAGTGATCAGGACACCGGTGGCGATGCCGACCGACTCGTGCACGTAGTAGTGCTTGAGCTTGCGACCCTCGCCATCTATCCCGTAGAGCTGCGCGAAGATGACGATCAGACATGGCGCTTCTTCGAGGAACGGCTTGTGCTCGTCGGTTCCGAGCGGCGCGAGCGCCTCGAGCCAGTCATCCGGCGCGCGTTCGTGATAGAAGGCACGCTCCTCCGTCTCCGCCTCCAATCGGATCCGCTTCTTGGTCTCTGGGTCGGTCACCATCACGAAGTGCCATGGCTGCCGGTTGGCGCCGCTCGGGGCGGACACCGCCGCGCCAAGACACGTCTCGATGACCTCTCTCGGCACCGGTCGGTTCGAGAACTGGCGCACGCTTCGGCGTCGGCTGACGTGGTCGCGGAACCGCGTGGCCCGCTGTCGCATCTCATCGTCCTCGAGAGGAGGAAACCCGGTCAGCGGCACCAGCTGGGGCGGCATGAGTGGGCCGCATGATAGCACCCCCTCCTTTTATGCCGGCATCGAAAGGCGCGCCACCGTGGCGCCGAGGTGAGACTCGGGTGCGTCCCAGAATTCCACGACGAGCGAGTGCCGCTCGAGCGCGGCGTGGACCGCACGCCGCTGCACGCCAATGCCGCGGCCATGGACCAGTCGTACCTCGGCGAGCCCCTGCGAGTGTGCTTCCGTGACGTACTCCTCCACGACAGATGGCACGTCCCGCGGTGCGAACGAATGCAAATCCAGCGTGCCCTCGACGGGCACCCGGTGGGTCATCGGTTTTCTGACTTCTTCGAATACTCGGGACCTTCGTAGCTCGCCGTGACCGTCGTCGTGATACCGCCACGCGCAGAGAAGTCGCCGACGACCACCATGCGGCGCGGCGAGCAGACGGCAACGAGATCGTCCAGAATCTGATTCGTCACCTGCTCGTAGAAGATGCCGCGGTCCCGGAAGCCGATGAGGTAATACTTCAGAGCCTTGAGCTCGACGCAGCGAGTATCCGGGACGTATGTGATCCGGATCTCGCCGAAGTCCGGCAACCCGGTCTTTGGACAGACCGACGTGAACTCCGTACAGCAGATCGCGATTTCATAATCTCGAGACGGCTCAGGATTTGGAAACGTCTCGATCGACTCGGAAGACATTCGGAGATTCTAACAGCCGGCCAACCCGCATGGTGCGCGTGCACCCGGAAAGCAGTGATTGACACCGGAAAACCTTGCGCGCTAGCATACGGCGTCTTCACAAGAGGACGTTCCGGGGCCGTCATTTACGCGCGTGGCGGCCATCAGGTTGTCTAGCAGCGCGCCCAAGTCAGGGGGAACCGATGGCCGATGCCCGAAGGATGGGCAAGTCAGACCTGTTCGCGCACTTCAGTGAGAAGTTCGACATGAAGCGGGCGGATGTGCGCGACTTCTTCGATGCGCTCCAGCAGCTGTCCGAAGCCGAGCTGGAGCGGGCGGGCGAGTTCGTGTTGCCGGGAATGGTCAAGCTTGTCAAGCAGGATCGTCAGGCAAGGGTCGGTCGCAACCCGGCGACGGGCGAGCAGATCCAGATTCCGGCCAAGACGGTCGTCAAGGCTCGAATCGCGAAGCAACTCAAGGACGCCGTTCTGCCCAAGTAGACGCAGGCAGAACGTGTCCGGCGCCGTCGTGGTAGCGACCCGCAGGCAGTGGGTTGTCCCTCAGGGCGCGCCATCGACGCACGCGCTCGGAGCCCGATCCCAGGATGGGCCCCGCCGCAATTGTGTCCCCTATGCCGCTCGTCTGGTCTCGACCAGCATGCGGCTGTAAATCGATGCGCGCACCAGGCGGGCCAGGTTCGTCTCGAGGCCGTTCAGCGAGTCGGCATCGAGAATCATGTAGTCGTTCTCGTGAAATTCCACCTCGGCGCTGTACCGTGAGGCCCCGTTGGTCGTGCGACTTTCGTAGTAGCGGACAGTGAACGTCTGCTCTTCAACGTCGAGCGGCATCGGTCGCGCCAGGTTTCGCAGGTCCTCGAGGACCCGCTTGATCGACGCGAACTCGCGGTCCACAGTGCGGCGGAAGGTGGCGCGATACTCGTGGTCGTCGAACAGCTTGACGATCAGCCGGCAGCTGTTGCCGATGTTCTGGATCGGGTGGGACAGATCGTGGACGAGACCGGCCGCGATCCGTCCGAACATCGCGTGCCGTTCCTGTCTCCGAACGTCTTCCTGCAGCTCGTTCAGCTTGACCGCCATGCTGTTGAACGATTCGCCCAGCTGGTGAAACTCGTCGGTGCCGCCGATGTCGACGCGTTCTTCGAGCCGCCCGCTGGCGATAGCCTCGGTGCCGCGTGTCAGCTCCACGATCGGTCGGATGAACGACCGGCCCCAGTAGTAACCAAGTGCGACCGTCAGCAGCAGCGCAATCGTGATGACCACAACCAACTGGACCTCGAGCTGGTCGGACAGGCCGAACGCCTCGCTTGTGGGCTGTTCCACGACGACGGTCCACTCGGGGGAGCTCACCGCCGCGGCGACCGACAGGAGCATTCGGCCGATGTCGTCCTCGAATTCGATGAACAGCTCATCGTCGTTGTCGTTGATCAAGGAGGCCGTGTCGGTACCGGCATTTCGATCCCGGGTGCGGCGCGCGGCGACGGCAGCGACCAAGGCGTGGTCGGCGAGGTTCTCCTCGGCGGCGATCCGATGTTTCTGGTCCGGATCACCGTGGGCGATCAGCTGACCGCCGCTTGCGACCACCATCGCGAAGCCCTCCTGGCCGACGCGGATCCGGTCGACCATGCGCCACAGCTCTTCGAGGCTGACCTCTCCGACCAGCCAGCCGTCTTTCTGATTCAGGCTCGTGATTGGCAGGGTGACGTTTGTCGTCGGGAGAATGTCGTCGTCGACGGTGATCGGCGCTATGTAAGGCGCCGTGCCACGCTCCAGCGGCAGCTCCAGGATCGGTTGGCCGAGCCGGCTGGTGGTGATGAGGGCGCCGTCTGGACCGAACAACGTCAGCTCGCGGAACACCTCGTAGTCGAGCACGAAGTTGGTCAGAATCTGGGTTTGTTGCCACTCTTCGAGCTGAGTGTCGCGGAGATTCGCGGCGAGCGACCGCAGCACGCTGACGTGGAATTCCATGTACCGCTCGATCTGTTCGGCAGCCCGCGCGGCGACATTGCGGTTTCCGTCGATGACCGACTGACGGGTGCCGGCGCGCAGCGAATAGACAGACACCGCACCATAGAGCACGAGCGGCGCGACCGCAGCCGTGGCCACCAGCATCACGAAGCGGGTAGTAATCGAGCGCATCATTTCGTTGACCAGCCCTCGTCGACCTTCCATCGCCGGAGCGTCTCGATAATGTCTCGGCCAGGCTCGTCTGGCACGATGAATCTCCGACTGACGGCGCGAGCCTGATCGAGACCGGTCAAGAAAATTGCCGGCGCCAGATCGAACAGAGTCTGTTGAAACGCGCCGGCCGAGTCCCGCACCTCTTCTTCGGTCACCGACGAGCGCAACCTTTCGAGCGCGTCGTCGGCCTCGTTGAAGCCGGCGTCGAACAGCGGTTGGGATGAATGCCAGAAGGCATACAGCCGGCTGAGATTGCGCGCCGTGTTGAGTGGCACCAACGCCGCGTCCCAGTCGTCCCCGCGAAGCTGTTCGCCGACATCGTCGAACAACGGTTTAGCGTCGATCGCCATATCGACCCCGATCTGGCGAAGCTGCTGTTGCATGATCAGCGCAATCCGCTCCATGGGCGCTACATCCAGGCCGACCAGTGTCTCGAAGCGAAGTCGGTTCGGAAAACCCTCTATGCCGGCCGCCTGCGTTTCAGTCGGAAGAGATAGGCCGACCTCTGACAGCAATCGGTCCGCGATCTGCGGGTCGTACCCGTAGATCAGCTCCCTGCCGCCATACACCCAGTGAGATGTCCAGAGACCAGACGAAATCGTCCCTCGCCCTCTGAACGTGCGGTCTCTTACGGCGTCCCGGTCGACCGCATAGCTGAGCGCGACACGCACCCTGGGGTCGTCGAACGGTGGCCGGCTGGTGTTGAACAGCAGCGCGTATGCGGTCGGACTGTCGCGCGAGAATACCCTGACGCTCGGGTCCGCCTCGACGAACTGACGTGCGCCGACCGGGACATTGAACAGGACATCAATCTCCGACCGCATCATCGCCGCCCACGCATTGCGCACCGAGCTGAACGTCTTGATGCGCACCGTGTCGATGTCCGAGCGCCCCTGGTAGTAATTCGGATTGACCCTGAGAATCGTTTCCTCGGCTGTGCCGGATTCGAGGATGAAAGGACCGCTGCGGATGGTTTCGCCCTCCTCGCGCTGGTTCACGATGTGAATACCCAGTGCGAACAGCAGCATCTGCCCCGATGGCCTGGATAACGCTATCCTGACCTGATCAAGGCCCATGACCTTGATCGACTCGATGTCACTCAGCAAGGGGTCCCGGCCAACGCGGTAGGCACTTTGACGGGCTTGGTCGAGCGTGGTCTTGACGTCGTTCGCGGTCAGCGGGCTGCCGTCGTGAAACGTGACGTCCCGTCGCAGGGTGACGGTCACGGCGGTGCCGTCCGGGTCCACCAACCAGTCGCTGGCCAGCATCTCCTCGATTCTTCCGTCGGGACCGGTGCGAATCAGGCTATCGGAGGTGAGCTGGAGGACCAGCTGATTCAGGGAGTTGGCTCCACCCGCATCGGGGAAGCCCACCGAGAGCACGACCTCTGATTGTTGCGGAGAGTCGCCGGCGCCGCAGGCTGTCCCGAGTGCGACAACTAGGGTCGCAACCGCAGCAGTCCCACGGCGCCACCGGCGAGCGGGTGAGCCGCGCACGGCCCGCCCGCCTTCGGTTTCTCTCCTTGAAGCATCACAATGTTCTCGACTGGCTCGACAGGCGTGAATTGCTGTCTGCCGGCCCTTGTGCGATGTTAGCTGGCCGGACCCTTCCAGTCATCGACGATCCACGAACAATAGCTGGACGGCTTGCCTTTGGACGAGCCCTTTTTCACAACCTTGATCTTCATGGCACATTCCTCAATTCTATGTGGCCTGTAGCACTGCCGACTCCGATGGCCGGCGGCCGTGGTCTGACGGTCCTAGCTGTTGGGACCCTTCCAGTCGTCGACAATCCACGAGCAGTAGCTGGACGGCTTTCCCTTTGACGTGCCCTTCTTGACAACCTTGATCTTCATGTCGTTACCTCACTGTTCGATCAGAAAGTTTGTTGTTTGAGTGCGTGGTCTGGAGTCACTTCATGTGGTCGAGCGGGACGTCGACGAGCCACGGCGTGACCGCCCCGGTCCTGACCCTGACCGGCTTTTTCTTCGGGATCTTCCGTTGCATCTCTCTCCTCCTTCGCTGTGTGTGGGGGGCGTCTCCATGATGTCACCCGGTTGAGACCCGTCGGCCCTCGTCATGAGGGCACAGTCGGGCTGTTCGTCTACGCCGCGGAGCTGGCATCCATGGCGAAGGACACCAGCGCCGATTCCATGCTTTCCTTGTGGCAGGCGGGCTGGTGCATGTCGCCCAGCTCGCTTTGCGAGGCGACCGAGCATCCCCCCGCGCAGACCGGAATGAACGCGCAGTCGCCGCAGCTCCGCCAGGCCGCGAGCGCCTCGAAGTCGGCCGCGGACC
Source organism: Acidobacteriota bacterium (assembly GCA_002726085.1). Lineage (GTDB taxonomy): Bacteria > Acidobacteriota > Vicinamibacteria > Vicinamibacterales > UBA8438 > NP936. Next base: position 6,697 of record PBRZ01000102.1, on the reverse strand, counting down.
GGCGGTACCGCTCCTCGAGCTGTCCGCCGATGTGGCCGGTGGCCGACGTGACTTCACCGGTGAAGCCCGGACAGGCGTATAGCGAGCCGTCCGGGCCCACCGTGTAGGCATGACGGCGATGGATGTCGCAAGGGCCCATGTGTAGGCCGTCGATCGTGGCGAAACCCCGCTTCTTCGTTTCCTCCCGCAGATACGACATCTTCGTGTCCAGGAGGTTGCAGCTGTCACACGCCGATCCGGTGCCGGATCCTGCCGAGGTCATGCAGGTGCCGCCCAGCGGCTTGTCGTCTGCGCCGACAGCGGTCAGCGGGATGAGCCCGGGGGGCGCTGCGGCCGGCTTCTCCCGGATGACCGGTTTGAACGAGACCTTGACGAGCGAGTCGGCGAACGCCTGATCTCCGAGGAAATCGAGCAGCGCCGGGTAACTGTCCACCGTGTCCTCGTCGAAATTGCCGCCGATCGAGACGTTGCACCGATCGGCAACTTGCCGGATGTTCTCGATGATCCGGTCGAACGTGCCCTGACCACCGCGCAGTGGGCGCATCCGGTCGTGTGTCTGCTGGTCGCCGTCGAGCGTGATCTTGACGCCGTTGAGTCCGAAAGGCTCCAGGCGGTTCACCACCGCGGGTGTCAGGAGCAGCCCGTTGGTGATTACGTTGATCCGCATCCCGACGCCACGCTCGCGAGTGGCGCGCCACAGCCGCTCCGCCATTGCGAACATCACGGGCTGGTTGAGCAGCGGCTCACCGCCGAAGAACGTCAGGGCGAACTGGCTGGAGCCCAACGCGTCGAGCTTCATCTCCACCCAGTCGCACAGCCGATGCGCCGTCTCCATCGACATCTTGTCGGCGTGCGCGTTGTAGTCGCCGTGGTCGCCCTGGATGCAGTAGTCGCACGCAAAGTTGCACTGCAGGGTCATCAACGCCGTGACACGCAGCTCGCTCGTGTCTTCCCGGACGTCGCAGAAGAAGCGATTCAACGCCTTCCACTCGGTCTCGCGGTCTTCGACGATGAAGCCGTGTTCCCTCAGGTCTCGTAGCGCCGACCGTTCCGGCTCGTCGAGTCGGTCGATCACGTCGGGTGTGGTTCCGACGCGGTCGAGCAGGTCCACCACATCCTGCGAGACCACCAGCTGCGAATCGGTGAATGTGTTCATGAGAAAGACATCGTCCCGACCCGCGAGCGGGACCCGGGTGTTGAACATCGAAGGCTGCATGGCGCTCTCTCCGGTTTATCGTCAGGTTTCCTGTCGGTCTGGCGAGACAAGTCGTGCTAAAGACCCAAGCCTCACCCCGTTTGGGCTACGCGCGAGAGTGCGGTTGACTGCCGAGTGCAATGGACGTTCCCGCTGGCCTCCAGACTCGATTCGGCGTGCGGGCGTTTTCTATGCGGGGGGACTCCAGACAACACAGGAGACCTGTTAACCACTGAGGGAAGGACACTTAGCTGAGTGAGAGCCGAGGAACGGCGCTCTGAGCAGCGGCCCGTGTCTCTGCCGGTCGCCTGGATCTGGCTGGACGTCAGATTCTATAGTGGCCAACATGTTGGCCAACGCGGCCCAGATATTGGCCGACGGGGCAATGGATGCCCGCCGAGTCCAGCCGTGTCCGTTGTGTGGTGACCAGTCTTAGCGTGTTGCGATCAGGCCCGACGGAACCGCTTGGCGAGCTCACGGACCTCGAGTCGGCCCATCTTGTGCTTGAGCGTGCTGAGGGGTACGCCCAGGTAGCGCCCGGCGGCCGACACGTTCCAGTCGGTCCGCTCGAGCGCTCGGAGAATGAAGTTGCGCTCGAAGGTGTCGCACGCAGTCTGGAGCAGCTCCGCCTTTCCTTCCGGGTGACGGTCCAGACCGGACAGGTGATATTCGAGCGGCAGGTCCTCTTCGGAGAGCGAGGTCTTGTCGGTGACCGCCGCGAGACGCTCGATCAGGTTCTCGAGCTCGCGAACGTTTCCCGGCCATCGTTGGTCCATCAGAATCTTGAGGGCGGAGTCGGAGACGTCCCGGATCTGCTTTCTGAACCGCGTATTGTACCGCTTGAGAAAGAGTTTCACCAGCTCGGGGATATCCTCGACGTGTTCGCGTAGCGGCGCTATGTTGATCGGGATGACGTTGATGCGATAGTACAGGTCGTCGCGGAACTTGCCTTCCCTGACCGCCCGCTCGAGATCGACGTTGGTCGCCACCACCAGCCGGAAGTCGGTTTTGATCGGCTTTGTGCCGCCCACACGTTCGATCTCGCCTTCCTGAATCGCGCGGAGCAGTTTGGCCTGTAGATCGAGCCCGAGATCGGCGATCTCATCCAGAAAAAGCGTGCCGCCGGCTGCAAGCTCGAACTTGCCGAGCTGCTGTCGCATGGCGCCCGTGAAGGCGCCCCGCTCGTGGCCGAACAGGGTGCTTTCGACCAGATCTCTGGGCACGGCCGCCAGGTTGACGGCAATGAACGGCGCGTCACCGCGGCCCGACTCCCGGTGGAGGAGGCGGGCCAAGAGCTCCTTGCCGGTGCCGCTCTCCCCCTGAATCAATACAGTGGCGGGCAGACGGGCCACTTTCTGCGCCAGATCGACGATCTCGCGCATCGCCCGGCTCGGTCCGAGCACGAACTCCCGGTCCTCCTGCTCGGCGACCTGGGCGTTCAGCGTGATGAGCTGTCGGCTCAGGTCCTGGCGTTCGAGGGCATTCCGTACGAGCGATCGCAGGCCGTCGTAGTCGAACTCTTTGGTGATGTAGTGGTAGGCGCCCTGCTTCATCGCGGTCACCGCCACCTCCACCTCGCTCAGCGCCGACACCATGATCACCTCGACCAGGTTGTAATTCTCCCGGACGATGCGCAGTAGCTCCAGACCGTTCATGCCGGGCAACCGGACGTCGAGGAGCATCAGGTCGATCTCCTCCCGCTTGAGGACGGCGAGCCCCTCCTCACCGGTGGCCGCCGTCAGGACGAGGTAGTCTCGCTTCAGGATTGCCGTCAGCGTGTCTCTCATCCCTTCGTCGTCATCGACGATGAGAACCGTTTTGGGCTGTGAGCTCATAGATTTGCGAGCGATCTCGCATTGTAGGTTGGGGTCTGGGCGAAAGCAAGGCGGGTCGACAGGAACCATCCCAGCTGCCTTCTCATGAACGTCAGGGAAGCCATAACTCCTTTTATTGTATTATCTTAGAAGACGAGTGCGGCGTCGCGTCTCTATTTCTTCCGTCTTGACACTCCAGGGACCGTCCGCTTAAGGTAGCGCCCCATGCCAACCGACGTGCTGATGCCCCAGATGGGCGAGTCCATCGCCGAAGGCACAATCGTGCGCTGGATCAAGAAGGTCGGTGAGACGGTTGACCGTGATGAGCCGCTCTTCGAAATCTCGACCGACAAGGTTGATGCCGAGATTCCATCGCCGATAGCCGGGGTGCTGACCCAGATTCGTGCCGACGTGGGGGAGACGGTGCCTGTCAGCTCGGTTGTGGCGGTGATCGGCGGTGAGGATGAGACAGTGGAGTCGGACTCTGGGTCGGTTGGGGCCGCTCGGCTCGAATCCGACGGCACTCCCGAGGGTATTCCACGCGGTCGGGATCGCGAGGTGGCGTCGGGCCCGACCACGCCACGCAAACTGTCGCCCGTAGTGCGGAGGCTCGCGGCCGAGCATGGCGTCGACCTGACCGCGATCGTGGGGACCGGCGACGGCGGTCGTGTCACGAAAGCCGATGTGTTGGCTCATGTCGAAGACCGCGGCGAATCGAGCATCGCCTCGTCGGTGCTGCCGCAGCCAGCGGTGACCGCCGGTCCCGTCGGGCGGGTCGAGCCGATGAGTGTGATGCGGCGACGTATCGCCGAGAACATGCTGCTGAGCCGGCGGACGTCGGCGCACGTCCACACGGTGTTCGAGGTCGACTTCTCAGGGGTCGCCGAGCTCAGAGCGGCACGGACGCCGCCGCAGCAGGTCCCCGGGTATCTGTCCTACATCACCAAGGCTGTAGCCGACGCACTGGTCGAAATGCCTGTCATCAACGCCTCGGTCGACGGCGACGAGATCGTTCACCACGAGCAGGTCAACGTCGGCATCGCCGTGGCGTTGGACTGGGGCCTCATCGTGCCGGTCGTCAAGCAGGCCGACCGCCTGAGCGTCGACGACATCGACATGGCCATTAACGACCTCGCGACACGGGCCAGGTCCAAGAAGCTGACTCCCGAGGAGGTTGACGGCGGCACCTTCACCATCACGAATCCCGGTGGCCATGGCTCGGTCTTCGGGATGCCGATCATCAACCAACCTCAGTCGGCCATCCTGTGTGTCGGCGCGATCGAAAAGCGGCCCGTGGTCGTGGACGATGCCGTTGTCGCGCGTCTTGGGGCCTTCTTGACCCTTGGATTCGATCACAGACTGATCGACGGAGCCATCGCCGATCTGTTCCTGGCTCGGGTCAAGGACACGCTGGAACATTTCTCCCAGGAGACAGGAAACAGGAGACAGGAGGCAGGAGGAGCTTGAGAGCTTCGCCGTCTTCATCTTGCCAGCAGGCCGAGCACGTGAAGGCAGACGACGGGCACGGCGCCATTGCTCAGGTCTGGCCGGACCTGCCGCTGCTGGAGGTGCGTTCGCTCGGGGTGGTGCCGTACGGGACCTCGCTCGAGACGCAGAGCGAGCTGGTAGCGGCCCGGCAGTGGGGAAATATCAGCGATCAGCTCCTGCTGCTCGAGCATCCCCCGGTCATCACGGTCGGGGTGAGCGGTCGTAGTCGTCGAGACCATGTGCTGGCGTCGCCAGCCGAGCTGCGGGACCGCGGTGTCGAGGTCGTCAACGTGCCCCGAGGGGGTGATGTCACCTATCACGGTCCGGGCCAGCTCGTGGGTTATCCGATTATCGGCTTGAAGCCGGACCGGTGTGATGTGCACCGCTATGTCCGGGATCTCGAGGAGGTCGTCATCCGGACGGTGGCAGCGTTTGGCGTCGCGGCCGGACGGGTTGCCGGTCTCACGGGTGTGTGGGTCGGCGACGACAAGCTTGCTGCGATCGGCGTGCGTCTCTCACGTTGGGTCACCAGTCACGGGTTCGCCCTCAACGTTGCGTCAGATCTGGACCAATTTCGCCTGATCGTGCCGTGTGGGTTGGTTGGGCGGGGCGTCACCTCGCTCGAGCGCCTTACCGGAACGGCTCCACCCAGGGCAGAGGTCGAGGAGGTGGCGGCCGACGTGTTCGCCCGGATCTTCGGCCGACGGATCCGGCGTCCGCCCACTGAAGAGACCCGGTAGCGGGCGGCTGGGTCAGCCGGACGGTTCATTCGCCTTCACGATCAGATCGCACACTTCTCGCACGGCACCGCGACCACCTGGCCGCTCGGTCGTGTAGCGGGCCGTCGCAAGGACCTCCGGGTAGGCATCGGCGACGCAGATCGGCACCCCTACGTTTCGCAGACAGTCCAGATCGTTGATGTCATTGCCGACATAGGCAACCGTAGCCGGGTCGAGTCTCCGCTCGCCCAGTATCCCGTTGAGGGCCTCCCACTTCGTGTCGCCAAGGCCCTGCACACACTCGAGCCGCAGCTTGGCGGCCCGCGCCGATACCACCGGGTTGGTCTCGGTGGAAAGGACCAGACACCCGATACCAACACGTGGTAGCTGCTCCAACCCCAGCCCGTCGGCCCGGGAGCAGAAGACCGACTCCCGTCCGTCTTCGCCAACGAGCACGCGATTGTCGGTGAACACCCCATCGAAATCGAACACCACGAAGGCAACCGATATCAGGTGCTCGGCGCTCAGCTGCTTGGCCACGATGTCTGTCCGGTTCTTGGTAAGCCCGCGCTTTCGGTCACGATGCCATATGGGGGGTGAATTTACCGGATCGTCACAGGCGCGTCCAGTAGGGTTTCAGGCGCTCCATACGTCCCTCGCCCGTTCGCCCCGGGAATAAGACCGGTCTCGGTAGTGTTCTGATGAGTAGGAAACGGAGGACACACGATGCGGGACAACACGAGCGACCGGCAGCTGGTAGAGCGGCTCAGAAAGGGCGACGACACGGCCATGCCCGATCTGCAGGACCTGTATGGGTCGAGGATCTACCAGCTGGCGTTTCGGTACATGAAGAATCGTGAAGACGCTGAGGAGATTGCGCAGGACGTGCTGATGCGTGTGTTCCGCAAGATCGATGCTTTTCGCGGAGACGCGGCCCTGTCGTCCTGGATCTACCGGATTACCTTCAACACAGCGATGTCACGTCTACGCAGTCTCAAGCACCGCAGGCCGGCCGAAGTGCCCCAGGAGACGGTGTCCCGGGCCGACACGACGGAGAAGACTGTGCCACGTGAGGTGGCCGACTGGTCCGACCTGGCCGACGACCAATTGCTTCGAAGCGAGATGCGGGCGCGTCTGGTATCGGCGCTCTCCGGGTTGCCGGACATCTATCGGGCCGCCGTGCTGTTGCGGGATGTTCAGGGGCTTTCGACCGAGGAGGCCAGCGCGGTGCTGGGAGTCAAGACGCAGACGTTGAAGTCTCGCTTGCATCGCGGTCGGTTGATTCTTCGTGGGCGGCTCGCCGACTTCGCCGACGGGCTGGCGATGCGCTCAGTCGCTTAACGCCAAACGCGAGCGCGGTTTAGACATCCGTGAGGCAAGGTTTCAGCCTTGCCTTGCAGATGAGATGAGAGGGCCAGCCTCCAAACGGGGTATCTTGCGGTCCCCAAATCAACCACGGGCTCAAGGCCCAAAGGAGGCTG
>PBRZ01000101.1 GCA_002726085.1 Acidobacteriota bacterium | reverse complement strand
GGGTCTGGAGCTCCAGAGCCTGTGCCTCCACGTTCTGGCCGCCATTCGCCGCGATACGCTCAAATCCACCGAAGCCGGGCTCAAATACTTCATCCTCGGCGCCCTGTCTTCGGGGTTGCTGCTCTACGGCATGTCGCTGTTATACGGTGCGACCGGCACGACCAGTCTGGCTGGCATCGCGGCGGCGCTCCGCGGGCAGGATCCAAGCCTGGTGCTCGTACTGGCGGTGATTCTGGTCGCCGCCGGCATGGGTTTCAAGATTGCCGCCGTTCCGTTTCACATGTGGGCGCCGGATGTGTATGAAGGCGCGCCCACGCCGGTGACGGCGTTCCTGTCGGTCGGCTCCAAGGCGGCGTCGTTCGCGATGCTGCTCCGAATCTTCGTCGAAGGGCTGCCGGCGCTCGGTGCAGAGTGGGCGATGCTGTTCTACGGTCTCGCCGTCGTCACCATGACGGTGGGAAACATCGCTGCGTTGACCCAGAGCAACCTCAAGCGGATGCTCGCCTACTCGTCGATTGCACATGCGGGGTATCTGCTGATCGGAGTGGTCGTCCGCACCGAGCGCGGCGTGGCGGCGATGCTGGTGTATCTGGGCGTCTACCTGTTCATGCAGCTCGGGGCGTTCGCCGTCGTGACGGCGATGCGACGCAGTGACATCATCGGCGACGAGTTGAAGGACCTCAATGGCTTGTCGAAGCGCAGCCCGGTCGCCGCCTTCGCGATGTTGTTCTTCATGCTGTCGCTGGGCGGGATTCCGCCCACAGCCGGGTTCATGGGGAAGGTCTGGCTTTTCGGCGCGGCCATCGATGCCGGCTTCATCTGGCTCGCCGTCATCGCCGTCGCCAACAGCGCGCTGTCGATTTATTACTACCTCCGGGTCGTCGTCTTCATGTGGATCAACGAAGAGGAGGGTGTCGGTTCCCCGATTGCCATCGGTCCCGCGATGGCCGTTGCGATCGGTGTCGCGTTGCTCGGAACCGTCGTGCTCGGTCTCTACCCGCAGGCACTTTTCGAGCAGGCCGAAACGGCCGCTCGCACCCTCGACGGCATCGCCGCGACGGTCGCGGTGCGGTAGGCACGCCGGGCTCCCGCCTCGAAATAGGCTTCAGGCTACAGGCTGCGGTGATACAGCGGCCTGCTCGGGTATCTAGTGTTTTGACGTTTCGATCTGGCTGAGCGAGTCCTGTATCAACGCGTCGTTGTCTTCCTGCGTCAGGTTCTTCTTGATCAGCTTCGAGGCGACCGAGAGCGAGAGGTCGACCACCTCGTGCCGAATCTGCTGGACCGCGCGAGCGGTCTCGAGCTGGATCTGCCGTTCGGCGCCGCGGACCAGAGCATCAGCTTCCTCCTTGGCCTTCCGCTTCAGATCCTCCCGGACCGTCTCGGCTTCAGCGCGGCTCTTGGCGACGATCGCCTGTGCGTCGCTGCGGGCCTCGGCAATGATCTGCGCCGATTCCTGCTGCAGCCGTTGGAGCTCCTTATTGGCTTGTTCGGCGTCATCGAGCGACTTGCGGATCGTTTCCTGACGTTCGTCGAGCGCTCTCAGCAGCGGCCCCCAGGCGAACTTGGCCAGCGCGCCGAGCAGGATCAGAAAGGTGAGGATGGTCCAGATGAAGAGCCCGGGATCGGGCTGGACCAACGGATTATCCATGAGACGCTCCCTCTGACGTTATCGTGCGTATCGGGTGTCTGACGGGACGGTCACCGCATCAGCACGACGATGAAGACGAACACCTCGGCCAGAATCGCCACGCCTTCCAGCAGGAAGAGCGGGAGGTTCACGGCGCCGGTGATCTGCGCGGCGGCGCTCGGCTGGCGGGCGATGCTCTCGGCGGCGGCGGCGGTGAATTTGCCGATACCCAGACCCGCCCCGATCACGATCAACCCGAGACCAAGCGCGACGCCGGCGATGTACAAGAGTTCCATTCAGCTATTCCTCCGTGTGAGTGTGGCGTTGTCTGACTGCGTGACTAGTGGTGGACGTTGATGGCCATGCCGATGAATACCGATGTCAGCAGGGTGAACACGTAGGCCTGGACCATGACGACGATGATTTCCAGGGCGGAGATGCCGACCGCGAGCGGCAAGGCGACCGTGAACCCGACGCCCACGCCGAGTGCCGCGCTCTCGAACACCTGGTTGAAGATGAAGACCAGCGACAGGATCGACAGAATCGCGATGTGGCCACCGGTCATGTTGGCGGCCAGCCGCATGGTGAGCGCGAACGGCTTGACGAACATGCCCATGATCTCGATCGGGATAAGCAAAATATAGACCGGCCAGGCGAGCCCCGACGGCACCAGGTTCTTCCAGTGCTTGAAGAAGCCGTGAGCCATGACGCCGGCCACGATGATGGCGAAGAACGTGATGGTCGCGAGCGCCGCGGTGACGTTGTAGTTGGCCGTCGAGGTCGTGCCGCCGTGCAGCACGCTGTTGATCAGCGACTCCGACTCGGGAGCGTTCTGTAGCACGAACCGGTCCATCAGGCCGAGTACTTCGAAGATCGGGATCAGCCCGATCGCGTTCGAGGCGAGGATGAACACACAGAGCGTCAGGATCAGCGGCGTCCAGACGTTGACGAACTTCGCCCCGACGTTCGGGAGCACGATCGCGTCGCGAATCGACTGCACCAGCCATTCCAGGGCGTTCATGAAGCCGGTCGGAATGCGTCGTTCCTGCTTGAGGTAGGCCCGGGTGGCGATCGTGATGACCAGGAACAGGAATCCGGCGACCAGCCACAACATCATGACGTGCTTGGTGACGGAGAAATCGATGCCGCCGATGTGCGGGAGATGCAGAATCGGGTGATCGAGCGAGCTGTTCGAGACGTGCTCGATGATGACCTCGCCGGCGTTGAACGCCTCTTCGGCGCCGTGCTCTCCGGCCGCCTGTGCGGCTTCGTGCTCTTGTGCGGCGCTCATGATGATGGCAGCGGTGTGCGTGCGCTCAGTTGACGGCGGTGTTCGCGCTGGTGCGTGCGAACAGGGTCTTGAAATACAGCGCCTCGGTGATCTGCAGCGCCACGAAATAGAACGTGAAACTAATGGTGAAGGGTACTGGGTCGATGCCCAGTAGCGCGATCGCGACCGACACATACGTCGCGTAGAACACCATCTTGGCGACGAACGCGATCGTCATCCGGCTCGTGAGCGCCTGGATGTTGGCGCGCGTCGTCTGTTCGACCAGCAGGATGGTCCCCATCCCGACGATCAGCGGCGCCGCCATACCCAAGAACGCCGCACCCGTGGTGCCTGGCGCGACCAGCGTTGTGAACAGGCCACACGTAGCCACGCAGACGACCGCCAGCACTCCGGACAGCTTCATATCTTCCAGACCGTCTTCGCCAGCTGGTAGAACCCGACGACCATACCCGTCAGCAAACCCGTGAGCATGAACCAGGGTGCGGTCTCTGCCCAGCGATCCACCAGGTAACCCACTCCGCCCAGCAGGAGGATGGCGCCGATGAGCGTGTACCCGGCCGACGCCGCCGGACCCGACCGGCGGACGTTTTCCTGCAAGGCCTGAAACGATCTTGCGAGAAAATGGTCGCTCGGGTCGGGCATGTGACGAGTCAGCAATCGGAACGCGCGGGGATTCCCAGCGGCGTCCCTGACACCGGACGGCCTGAGTCGCTCGGGTCCGGTTCACGCCCGTTGTAGACCGTTTCCCACCGTCGGGAAACATAAAATCATAGCAGGCCGGGCGGGCCGATGGCAACCAGCCGTCGGGAGTCCTGGGCGCCTGTATGCAGCATCTGGAGGAGTCTCGTGGGGCAGATCATCACACAGGTCGACGCGTTCACCGACACCCTGTTCGGCGGCAACCCGGCCACGGTCTGTCTGTTGCCGGAGGCGGCCTCAGAGGGGTGGATGCAGGCGGTCGCCCGCGAGATGAACCTCTCGGAGACCGCGTTCCTGGTCCGTCGGGACGAGGGCTTCGACCTGCGCTGGTTCACGCCCGCCGTCGAGGTGGCGCTGTGCGGCCACGCGACGCTCGCCAGCGCGCACGTCCTGTGGGAGGACGGACATCTGGCCGGCGGCGCCGAAGCGCGGTTCCACACGAAGAGCGGCCTGCTGACCGCGCAACGCCAGGACGACTGGATCGAGCTGGATTTCCCGGCCGAGCCTCCGGCGCCGGTGAATGTTCCCGCAGAGCTGACCGCTGCGCTGGGGGTCGACCCGCTGTGGGTTGGACGAAACCGGTTCGACTTTCTGATCGAAGTCGCCTCCGAGCAGATCGTCCGGGATCTGACGCCAGACTTCGGTGCCCTCAGGCGTCTATNGAACCGGGGAGTCATCGTGACGAGCCGGTCGTCTGCGCCGGGATTCGACGTCGTCTCGCGGTTCTTTGCGCCGGCCGCCGGTATCGACGAGGACCCGGTGACAGGGTCCGCCCACTGCTGTCTCGGGCCGTTTTGGGGAGAGCGCCTGGACACCGATTCCTTCACCGCGTATCAGGCCTCCGAGCGCGGCGGCGTCGTCAAGGTAGGACTCGACGGCGACCGCATCCGGCTTGGAGGACAGGCGGTCACCGTCATGCGCGCCGAGCTCGTCGGGTGAGCTCCCACCGGGAAATTGGCGCGAGGGTATGGGATGGGGCGGCCGGAGCCTTCAGCCCAGCCGGTTCCGGCGAGTCGCAATAATCCAGTAACCCTATGTGGTGGAGGTGCTTGACCGGACGAAATGACACGGACAGAATGGCTCCTACGAGACAGTTTTGGTGACAGTAGGTGGACGTGCCGTTCGGAGATGCCGCGAATTGACGTTGTCCACCGCTCTGACGTTCTGTGTTGAACGCAGATGAACCGCTATCTCAAATCAACCGACGTCATTGACTGGCGATCCCCAGGGGTTCTGGAGTGTGCTCGCGAGCTTGGCCAGGGGCGCTCTGACGAGCCCGAAACCACACGCGTCTGTTTCGAGTGGGTTCGAGATCGCATAGAGCACAGCGGGGACCACAAAGCGCCTGTGACTACCTGCCTGGCTTCTGAGGTTCTGGAGCAGGGCACCGGATGGTGCTTCGCGAAGAGCCACTTGCTGGCGGCTCTGCTACGAGCCAACGGCATTCTGGCCGGGCTGTGCTATCAGCGACTGAGCCGTGAGGATGGCAATGGCTTTTCGCTCCACGGACTCAACGCCGTTCATTTGCCTGGGATCGGATGGTACCGAGTGGATCCGCGTGGCAACAAGCCGGGCGTTGACGCGCAGTTCTGCCCGCCGGACGAAAGACTCGCGTGTTCTATCGAGTCGGCAGGCGAGATGGACTTGCCGGAAATCTGGCCAGAGCCTATGCCCATGGTGGTGGATTGTCTAAAACACTTCCAGGGGTGGAAGCAGGTGGAGGCCAACCTTCCCGATGTTCAAGTGATCGGACAGTGAACATATGAGCTCAGCCGGTGTCTCCCGGCGACGCTGTAGACTGCGATCGGGGAGCGTAGGAATGGAGCCTGCCTGATGGGACGGCGCGGTGTTGTGCTGTGGTATGTGCTTGCGACGGCCTTGGCCGTTCCTGCGTCCGCTACGCAGGAGCCGACGGTCAAGTCGGATCAACAGATTCTCGTCGAGCTCGAACAGGGGTGGAATGAGGCATTCTATCGCAAGGATATCGCCTTCATCGAGGAGATCTTGGCCGACGAGTTCACTGCGACCTACGACGATGGTAGTCGGGGCGACAAGGCACGGGAGCTGGCGCTCGCGACCGAGTTCAATCAGCAGGTGGAGTCCGCCATTCAGGACGAGTTCACGGTGAAGGTTTATCGGGACACGGCAGTGGTGTGGTTCACCCTGCGCCTGGTCGGGATCCGGCAAGGGCAACGGGCGGAAGTGACGTTTCGTTATACCGACGTCTGGGTGCAGCGCGATGGCCGATGGCAATGCGTATCGACACAGAGCACGAGGGTGAACCCGAGGTAGCCGGATTGGAACGCGTGTTCGCCGGCGCGCGTCGTGACGGTGGTTGATCTCATGCACGACGCGGCACTGCTCTGGACCGGCGGGAAAGATTCTTCGATGGCGTTGTATGAAGCCGATCGACACGGGTGCCGTGTCCGTTGTCTTGTCACCTTCGCGCCACCAGAGCCGGAGTTCCTGGCCCATCCTCTGGCCTTGATCAAGCTGCAGGCGCAGGCATTGGCGCTGCCGCACCATGTGTTGCCAATCCGCGCACCGTTCGAGAAGAGCTACGAAACCAGCTTGCGCAGGCTACAGGAGGAAATGGGTGTTGACTGTGTCGTCACCGGAGACATCGCGGAGGTGGACGGCCACCCGAATTGGATTCGCGAACGGAGCCGTTCTACCGGGTTACGCGTCGAGACCCCCTTGTGGCAACGCGATCGCAACGCCCTGCTTCGTCAGCTGCTGGACAGAGGATTCAGGGCGCGTGTCTCTTGCGTCAAGACCCGCTGGCTTGATGAGACATGGGTTGGTCGGGAGCTGAATGACACGGCGATTGACGAGCTGCGCATCGTGCGTGAACAGACCGGCTTGGACCTGTGTGGCGAGGAGGGTGAATTCCACACCTGCGTCATTGACGGGCCGCGCTTCACGCGGGGCATAGACATTCGGGCCTATTCCAGGCGGACCACCGAATCGCTGGCGTATATGGAGATCGACGAAATGGCACTCGTCGATTTAGTCGACTGCGAAAAGCCGGTGTCTGACGGGTGACCTTCGTTTGTCGCCGGTGCCGGGCGGAAACCGGTCCGGTTCATGAACCATGATCAAGCTCTCCGAGACAGTGGCGGTCGACGCCCGTGTGTTGAAGGAGCGCTTCGTGCGCGCATCTGGGCCGGGCGGGCAGAACGTCAACAAAGTCGCGACCGCCGTCGAGCTGCGTTTCGACGTGAAGAACTCGTCCCTGGCGCCTGACATCAAAGCACGTCTGATCGCACAGGCTGGTAGTCGCGTCTCGTCGGACGGCATCCTGGTGATCGATAGCCGTGAGCACCGGACCCAGGCTCAGAACCGGTCGGCGGCGCGAGCCCGTCTCGCCACGCTGTTGGAGCGTGCATCGAGGCGTCCCAAACTACGGCGTCCGACAAAGCCTCGTCCGGCAGCCCGGGAGAAACGGCTCGAAGTAAAACGGCAACGGAGCCAGGTGAAGGAGCTTCGTGGGCGCGCCCGCGGCGAGGAGGAGTAACGCGCCTTCTGGTTGAACGGCCGAGCACCCCGTGGTGAAAGCCCCGCTGCATTCGAACGGCGCTGCATCCCGGCCAGCTGCGTTGCTTCTCGGTTGAATACAGGCCGGTATTCGCCCTCGGCGCGCCTTGCATTGGCCGTGCGCGGCATTGCCACGCCAGGGTCTCGGTGCAACGCGGGGTTTCACCACGGGCTGCTAGAGCCATTCTGGCGTCGGCGTGATCATCTCCGCTGGCGTGCCCCCGGCGTCAGGCCGGCCGGTGCCCTCGAGGCGACTGATGGCGCGGACGGTCATGTCCTGGTTGCACAGGAGCTGGCACGATAGACGCACGCCGGTCAGGCCCTTGGCTTCGAGACACGCCTTCTCCGCGGCTGTCATCGTCGACGGTTCACCGTCGATGAACTCCACCCGACACGTGGTACAGCGCGCGTTGCCGCCGCACGCATGCATGATGTCAACCTGGGCATCCTGTTCGATAGCCAGGACAAGTCGCTTGCTATCGGAGATGTCGAATTTCCCGTAGCCGTCAACGGTCAGTTTGGGCATGGCGAGCCTCTACCTCATGGCGCGACGCCGGAGCTGCGATCCGATGGCGCTTCAAGTTCCCGGCGGCCCTGAAGGCCCGAGCGTGCTATTCCGGGTCCGTCGCCGGTCCTGGCGGCGTGTCACTGACGGTCCAGACATCGCCGTCTCGAACGTACAGCTTCCGCCGCCGGTACCGATCGTGCCAACGATCGACCGCGGTTGGTCGATCAGCACGCTGGGGTTGTAGGGGCCGAGGTTACACCCGCGGTTGTTGTTCTCTATCCCGTAGAGCGCCGCATTCGGTGTGTTCGTCACACCAGCTGGGAAATGGATGCCGCTGATGAAGCGGACAGTGCGGGACGAAAGCGGCGCTTGATCGTTGCTGAAAAACGCCGCGGCACGCGCCAGCGACACCGCCACGTCCGGTGCCAGGGCCGTCGTGCCCGGACGTCGATACACACCCAGGATCGCTCCGCTCCGGTCGACGACCGCCACTGCAAGGGTGTTGTCGTTCAGAGCCCCCGCCGCCGCGGTAATCAGCGCCGTGACGTCGGCCGCCGTAATCGTTTCCGCAGCGCCACCGACACTTTGCGACCGCAGGGGGGCGCCCGTGGCGGTCCCCAGGGCCACCAGCACCGTCAACCCGACGAGCAGACGTCGGACGGTGTCTGATGCGGGTCGGAGCGGGAAGGAGTGAGGTTCGGAACGACGAGCGGGATCGAGGTTTCGCATGTCGGGTCACAGCGTCCCGGACCGTACGGGCAACGATGCATGAGTCATTTGTATCGGCCTCCGCAGGCAGGTGGCAGGGCCGCCATAATCCACATAAGACTAGCCGATTGCCCTAGCCTAATGAAACTTCCGCTCGGTCAGAGAACCATCGCTCGAGAACAGATCAAATCTGGCCTGGGTGAGTGAGGAGCACCACACCATCGCCCACGCGGTGGTGAAGACTGGCGATAATCCGGCAGTTGTCTCCTCGCTCTGCGCCGGACTCATTCCTTTCACACGTCTGCCATCTGGACGATAATCGTCGCTGTCGAGTGGCGGTGTTCGACGCTGTCTTCTCGCCTGAGGGTTTAAACAGGCATGCCGGGCGGGCGGGCTGATTCGAGCCCGTTGACGTGGCCCCTCACCAAGGAGTCAACGCCATGTTTTCGGTTTGGGGAATACGGGGTGAGTCGACCTCCTATGTTCCTGGCGCGATCCGATCCAGACGGCGTGTCGAGAGAATCGAGGGAATTCGTGCGCCCCATCCGCCGGTTCCCCACGACCCGAGCGACATTCGAGATGGAATTACGGTGCATGAAAAGGCCTATGCGCGGCGTGCTTATCATCAGATAGAGGAGAAGATTCCAGAGCGGCAGCCAGCTCTTGTTGCCAAGCAGATTTTCAAGGCGCCCGTTGTGTCCTTGAATCCGACGGCTTCACTTGCTGAAGCGTGGGAGATCTTTTGTACTCGACGATTCCGTCATATCCCAGTGTTGAATGTGTCCGGACGAGTCGTCGGGATTCTCTCGGATCGGGATTTGCTCCGTGAAACCGGGAATGCCTTGCTGTCTTCTCCGGCAGATTCGACAGCCTCGGCAACCCAGGTTCAGGAGCTGATGACCACTCAGGTCTTGACGGCACACCCCGATGTGCCAATCCGAGAGATCGCTCGAGTCTTTTTTGAAGAGCGAATTGGAGCTGTCCCCATCGTCGATGGGAGTGATGACCTGGTGGGCATCATTACCCGCAGCGACATCCTTCGGACGATCATGACAGCCGCGCCTATCGACCTGTGGATCTAGAACGACGGCACGGCCCTACCCGTCGACCTCGAAGATCTCCACTTGTCCGGTTCGGCCACGCAAAGGCAGCTCACCAAGCGGTCGCGCGGAGATCTGGTCGCTGACCCGATCGTAGGTGGCGCGACTGATGACGATTTGTCCGGCCGCCGCCACCTCGGACTGCATGCGCGAGGCGGTGTTGACGACATCGCCAAGCACGGTGTATTCCCGCCGTTTTGGCGACCCGATGTCGCCGGCCATCGCCAGCCCGCTGTTGATCGCGATGCGCACGGCGAGCGGGTCGTCGCCCCGGTCGCGGTTCAAGTCGTGGAGCCGTCGGCGGATACCCTGCGCAGCCAGGACGGCGCGGAGATGGTGGTCCGGCTGATCGAGCGGCGCGCCGAAGACGGCGAGCAGCGCGTCGCCGATGAATTTGTCGAGTGTGCCATCCTGCTCGAATACCGCCTCGCTCATGCTAGCCAGACACGCGTTCAGGAGTTGCGACACCTCCCGGGCCGAGAGTTTCTCGGCACGTGTCGTAAACCCAACCAGATCTGCGAATAGGACGCTCACGTCGCGTTCCTCGGCCGTGAACGATGCGTCGCCGGTGAGATCGGCGTTGAGGATCTGCTCGACGACAGCCGGCGAGTGATACCGCTGCAGCCGCTCGCGCCGGCGGGTCTCCTCGAGGACACGCTCGGTGAGACGAGCGCGCTCGATCGCCACCGCGGCATAGTTCGACAGCGCGGTGAACAGATCCAGATCGGCGGCGGAAAATCGTCCAACGTCCGGGCTGTCTGCGTAGAGGACGCCAATGACGTCGGTGCGGTTCCACAACGGTGCGCACATAAACGATCGGATGTTCTGGATGCGGATGCTCTCGCCCCCCCCCAGTCGGGGGTCGACCTGCGCGTTGGCCGCCAGCAGTGCCACTCGGTCCGTCATGACCCGGTTGATGATGGTCCGACTGATTGCAGCCTGAGTCGGCCCGGATACATCGCGCTGTCTGACGACACGCGGCGTCGGCGGATCGTCGCCGCCACCCAGTAGAAGAAAGCAGCGCTCGGCCGGCACAGCGTCGAAAACGAGCTGGACGACGCGTTCGAGCATTTCCGACAACGTATCGGTCTCGACGAGCAGTCGGCCGATGTCGGACAGCAGCGTCAGCAGGCGCCCGGCGTCGACGCTGGCCTCGGCGACGCCCTCCCCGCCGATCTGGGCCACGGACTGATAGAGGGTGCCTTCGCCGTCGAGCACGAGCTGGTCGTCGGTGAGCGAGAGCCGGTCATCAAGCGATTCGTGAACCTGGACGGGGAGCTGACCCAGCAGGATGGTGTCGCCGTCGGTGACCGTGATCCTGGTTACCGTGCTTCCGTTCCGGTAGGTTCCGTTGCGGCTGCCGAGATCCCGGAGCACACACTGGTCGGCCGCGACCTCGAAGATGGCGTGGCGTCTCGAGATGCTCCCGTCGTCGATCAGCAGGTCGCACTCCGGCGACCGGCCCACGAGGGTGTCCCCAGGACGCAGTGGGTGGCGTCGCGCGACGCCGCTCTCGGTGTAGCTCAGCGTGAACATCGGTGGTTTGCCCTCGGGGCGAGTCGCGAATTAGTATGCTATCGGAGGATGTTTCAGGCTGTTACCTGCGTGCGAGCGTCCAGCTGCTCCGGGTGAGCCGTCTCTCCCCCAGCAGTAGAATTGGCACAGATCGGTCCGCGTCCAGGCGGATCCCGGTCTCGACCCCGCGCGGAGGGGGATGTGATGTTGACCGCCCACGGCGTGACCCACACCGGTCATGTGCGCAAGACCAACGAAGACACGCTGCTCGTCGACCTCGACCTCGGGTTGTTCCTGGTGGCCGACGGCATGGGTGGACACACAGCCGGCGAGGTGGCGGCCCAGTTGGCTGTCGACACGATTCAGGCATTCGTCGCGCGCAGCCAGGACGGCGACAACTGTACCTGGCCCTTCGGTATCGACCCCGACTCCTCATTGGCGGCCAACCGGCTGCGAAGTGCCGTGCAGTTGGCAAACCGGCGAGTGTTCCGCGCGAGTGATAGCCGGGACGAGTATACCGGCATGGGTAGCACAGTGGTTGCGGTGCTCGTTGAGGACGACCGGATGGCGTTCGCCGGCGTTGGCGATAGCCGGATCTACGCCTACACGGAGGCCGGTTTCAGCCAGCTCACGACCGACGATTCCTGGGTTGCCACTGTGCTCGCTCGCGACCCCGAGGTCGACCAGACGACCCTCGCCACGCATCCGATGCGGCACGTGCTGACCAACGCTATCGGCGCCCGCGAGGAGACCGAGGTGGAGGTCGGGGAGCGGACCTTCGCGGTGGGTGACGTGCTGTTGCTGTGCAGCGACGGACTGTATGGCGGCCTGGACGACGAGACGCTCGCTGGCGTGATGGGCAGCATGGGCAGCGGCACGCAGGTGGAGGGGGCCGTCGAGCAGTTGCTCGGTGCGGCGCTCGATCAGGGTGGGAAGGACAACATCACGGCCTTGCTGATGAGACGCACCGTATGACCAAGAACGACGACGACGTCACCATGCCGGTGCAGAAGTCGCCGGCGTCCCAGGGCAAGCGGCTCGGGCGTTACGAGTTGCTGGAGCGGCTCGGTAAGGGCGGCATGGGCATCGTCTATCGAGCGCGGGACACAAAGCTGGATCGGCCGGTCGCGGTGAAGCTGTTGTTGACCGATCTCGAAGGGGACAGCGAGACGCGAGAGCGGTTTCTTCGGGAGGCGCGGGCGGCGGGCGAGCTGAGCCATCGCAACATCATCAAGGTCTACGACTTTGGTGAAGACGGCGGCCGGGCGTTTATCGTCATGGAGTTGCTCGAAGGTGTGAGCCTCAAAGAGTTTCTCGAGAAGCACCCGGATCTCTCGCTCGACCGCAAGCTGCAGATCATGACCGAGGTGTGCGATGGGCTGGCTTTCTCGCACTCGCGGTCTATCGTGCATCGAGACCTCAAGCCGGCCAACTTGTTCGTCACCAAGGACGGTCAGGTCAAGGTGCTGGACTTCGGTTTGGCGCGGATCTCGTCGTCCAATCTCACACGTAGCGGCCTCGTCTTCGGCACCCCAGACTACATGTCGCCGGAGCAGGTGCGCGGGAAGGTGGTCGACGAACGGTCAGACATCTTCTCGCTTGGTGCCGTGTTCTATCAGGTGCTCAGCGGGCGCAAGCCGTTCGCCGCCAAGGCGTTGCCAGAGGTGATGCGCAAGGTGCTCACCGACGAGCCGGCAGCGCTGACGCACGCCGAGGCGCCGCCCTCACTTGCTCGCATCGTCATGCGCTCGCTCGAGAAGGATCCACTGAAGCGGTATCAGAAGGTCGAGGAGTTGCTGGCGGAACTGGGTGGCGTGGACCCGGACGAGCCGGTCGATAGCGATGACACGGTGGACGTGCCCAGACAGATCGACCGCTATCAGATACTCGAACAGGTCGGTGAGGGCGGCATGGGCATCGTCTATCGCGCGCGCGACCCGGTCCTCGACCGCGACGTGGCGATCAAGAGCCTGCAGGTCGACTTCGGGGTCGACCAGGACGCTCGCGCCAGATTTCAGCAGGAGGCGCGTGCGGCAGCGCGGCTCCAGCATCCGAACATCGTCACGATCTACGAGTTCGGCGAGAAGGATGACTCGCCCTACTTGATCATGGAGTTCCTGGGAGGTGACGACCTCCAGGGGCTCATGAAAAGCGACCAGGGGTTGAGCCTTATCGGGAAGCTCGACATCGTGGCGCAGTTGTGCGACGGCCTCGCATTCGCGCACGAGCAGGGTGTTGTGCATCGGGACATCAAGCCCGGAAACGTGCGTGTGCTCGACGACGGCACGGTCAAGCTGCTCGACTTCGGTATCGCCAAGGTGCAGAACGCGGACGCCACCGCGGGGTCGTTCGCCGGCAGCGCCGGTTATGCCTCGCCGGAGCAACTGTCACTGGAGCCGGTGGATGCGCGGTCTGATCTGTTTTCTGTAGGCGTGCTGACCTACGAGCTGTTGACCGGGCGGCAGCCGTTTACGGGCGAGTCGGGCGCGGCCATCGCCTATCAAGTGCTCAACGAGGAGCCGCCGCCATTACGGTCGATCTCGCCGCGGCTGCCCGAGGTGCTCGAAGCGGTCGTCACACGCGTCTTGCAGAAGAAGCCGGACCAGCGGTATGGCGCGGCATCGGAGTTGGCCGAGGCGCTGCGTGCCGTCTCCCGGCAGATCACGCAGGCGAGCGCGGCAACGGGCCGGTCGCCGCGACGCGGTCGGCGCGGGCCCCGGACCGACCGCGCTGGGAACCTCGATCTCAGGGTTGTGTCCGACAAGGGCGGTAAGGAACCGCCCGTCGATGTGTCGATCGGAAGAGTGGGCCCGCCGCACGCGGACGCGGCGAGACCCCGGAACCGCCTGGTCGCCGTGGCGGCAGGGGTAGCGCTCGTCGCGGTGTCCGCGTTCGGAGGATTCTACGCCTTGCGGATGCTCGGTGAGGACGAGGCGCCCGTGCCGCTCGAGGAGGCACGGGCAGCTGTGGACGAGGGGGCTGACGGCGCACCGGCGGTCGAACCGGAGCCGGACGGGCCGTCCATCGACGGAGGACCTGGCGACCCCGACGTGCCCGTGGTTCCTCCCGTTCAGCTGATGCTGGAGGTGACCTCGAGTCCGCCCGGTGCGGCGGTGAGCCTCGACAATCAGGACACGGGCGAGACGACGCCGGTGTCATTCCCACTGGCGGCTCCGTATCCGGAGACGATCGCACTGAGTCTGGATGGGTACGAAGACGCCAGTCAGCCGGTGCCGCCGGTTGAGGGGGAGTCTGTCGCGGTGGCGTTCGACTTGACTCGTGAAGAGACGTTTGGGCGCGTCGTGTTGTCCGGCCCGTATCGATTCGAGGTGTGGTTCGGCGACCGGCGGATCGGAGAAGCGGCAACCGAGCACGATGTGACATTGCCCACCGGTGCGGCGTCGTTGCGTATCCGCAATCCGGGGTATTTTCTCGACCGGCAGTTCAATGTCGAGGTCGTCGAGGGGCAGAGCGAACGGTTGATCGCCCCGGTGCTGGGGTCGCTGACCGTGTTCTCCATTCCCGGGAACTGCGAGATTTTCGTCGATTCGCGCAGCATCGACTATCCGCCGATTACCAGGCGTGAGGTCGCGCCGGGCACCTACACCGTGTCGAGAGGCTGCGCAGACGAGCGCGAGAACCGCCAGCAGCAGGTGAGTGTGGTCTCCAATCAGGANGAGCGGGTCACATTTGCACCGGTAGAGCGCTGACGGCGCCTGACAGCGATAGGCGGTTGAGTGTAGCCTTTGCGTGATGACANTGGACGCTCGACTGGTTTCACGCATCGCGGCGTCTGGCGCCGGGCTGGCGCTGTGCGTGCTCATCGCTCCGTGTGGCGCTGCGGCGGCCCGGCTGCAAGGGGATGAACTGGCCGCGCGTCGCTTCCAGACCGGTCTGGATTTCGCCAGGGACGGGCAGTACACCGAAGCGCTGACAGATTTCGAGGGGGTCGTCGAGCTCTATCCGTTGAGCCCGGTGGCCGACAATGCGCTCCTCGAGATCGCCCGCTACCATCTCGAGGTCACCGAGGATCTGGATCGGGCGGCGGAGTACGCCGGTCGGATCGTCGACGATGCCGCCTACTCGCGGCAGGATGCGGCGCCCGAGGCCTACATCGTGCTGGCTCGCGCCAGCGTGGCACGTGGCCACACGAGCGAGAATCTCGACGCGGCGATCGCCCAGTTGCAGCGGGGGCTCGGGCTGTGGCCGGATGCCCGGGTCGTTCCTCAGTCGCTGTTCTTCACCGGCGAGGCGCATCGTCACGCGGGGCGGTTCGGCGAGGCGCTCGACGCATATGGACGCGTTACGGCCGAATATGCGGCCACGCTGTGGGCGGCACGTGCCAGTCTCGGTTCCGCGGTGCTGCGGGCGGCCACTGGGGACCCGATTGCGGCGATGGCCGAGCTCCAGGGGGTCCGCGACCGCTGGCCAGATACGCCAGAGGCGGAGACGGCGCTCGAACGGATCACCATTCTCTATCGGCTGTATATCCGGCCACCCGAGCGCACCTTCACGATTGTCGGCGAGCCGTTCAGCACCGCCCGATCGCCCCGCATCGATGAGCTGCTCGTCAACCGGGAGGGACAGGTGTTCTTCGCCACCGATGCCGGGGTGTCGGCGACCGACACGACGGCGGCGGCTCGGGCTCCGACCGGGGGGCGGCCACGCGGTTTGGTGCTGGATCGTCGCGGTGTCGTAACGGCGATCATCCGGGGTGCCTTGACGGCACGTGAAACGCCGCCCCTCCAGCTGTCACTGCCCCGACCCGGTCAGGAACCGAAAGAGCTGCGCGAGATCGATGCGGCGGGTGTGACAGCTGCCGGCGACTGGCTGATCATGGACGGGGACGAGCGGGAGATCCATCGCTTCTCGGCTCTCGGCGACTATCGCGGCGTCTTCGTGCCGGGTCGAGTGAAGCGGCTGGCCATCGGACCCAATGATCAGATTGCCGTCGTGGACCGCGGCAACCGGATCCGACTCATGGCGGAGGGTCGAGAGCTGGGTGAGATTCCCAGCAAGGGGCCAAGCTACGAGATCGACGAGCCGCTCGACGTCGCGTTCGACGTCTTCGGGCACCTCTATGTGGTCGATGAGCGACAGGTGTTCATTTTTGGACGTGACCGTCAGCTACTACGGCAATTTGCGCCGGAGGTCGCGCCGGGCAGGCCGCGGAAGATCACCGCGTTCGCACTCGACCGGTTCGGCAGTCTCTTCTTTGCCGACGACGACGAGGAGCAGATCGTTCAGTATCAGTAGGAACAGCATGGCCAGATGTAGCGGGAGCCCGGTACGGAGTCCGTCGTTCGGGGTGCGGTTGGCGCGGGTCGCCGTGCTGCTCGACATCGTCGTGACATTGGTCGCCGCCGGTGTTGTTCAGGCGCACGCGGGGCAAGTGCCGGGTCAGGCAGTCGTCGAAGACGCGCAGCGCCTGCTCGAGGCGTTCGAGTTCGACCAGGTGGTGAGTCGTCTCGATTCGGCCATCGAGGCGATGGTTGCCTCGCCAGACCCGGACCTGGACGTGCTGGCGCGGGCATACGACATACGAGGACAGGCGCACTTCAATCTGGATGATCAGGAACAGGCGGCGCTGGATTTCGAGCTGCTGCTGCAGGCTCGGACCGACTACGAGCTTGCCGCCGATCTGTCGCCCCGCATCGTGGAACTCTTCACGGGGGTGAAGCAGCGTCTCGTGGGTATCCTGATGATCACGATGCCGCAGGCCGGTATCGTGACGATCGACGGTCGCACCTACCAGGTGGAGCGCGAGGCGATGATCGAGCTCGTTCAGGGGCCGCACGAGTTCGCCATTCGCCAGCCCGGTTTCCGGGATGAGTCGCAGCAGGTCTCGATCACCCCTGGCGAATTCACGATGCTGACCGCGACGATGGAGCGGATCAGCGGTACCCTCAGCGTCGTGACGGTACCCGATGGCACACGTGTGCTCGTCGACGATGTGTTGCGTGGGGTCACTGCGGCCGGACCTGGCGGCGGAGACGAGTCGACGGCGTTGCTCGTCGACGAGCTCGTGCCGGGGCAGCACCGGCTGCGGCTCGAGCGCGACTGTTTCGTGACCTACGAGACGGAGTTCAGCGTGGCGAACCCGCCTGGCGACCAGGTGATGTCGCCGCTCGAGTTGAACCCGGCGGTCGCGGCAGTGTCGGTCGAGACAGCAGCTCGCGACGCGATGATCTACGTGGATGGTGAGCCGCGGGGGCTGG
>PBRZ01000100.1 GCA_002726085.1 Acidobacteriota bacterium | reverse complement strand
TCCTGGCGAGGCGTTTGCCTGGCCAGGCGCGACGAGGGAGCAGCCAGGCCGGCTGTGACCGAGGAAGCAACGCCGCCAGGCGAACGCCTCGCCAGGAAAACAAAGTGAAGATGATTGTTGGGCTCGGTAACCCGGGAGCCGAGTACCACGGCACGCGCCACAACGTCGGTTTCGAGGTCGTGGACGAGGTCGCGCGGTGCTGGAATGTGGTGTTTCAGTCGGCCCCGGCCGACGCGGTCCAAGCGAAGTCACATGGCGTGCCTGGCGAGCGGGACGGGGCGATACTCGTCAAGCCCCTGACGTTCATGAACCGCAGCGGGATGGCGGTCAGCACCCTGCAGCGGTATTACCGGATCGCGCTGTCCGATCTGCTCGTCGTCACCGAAGACGTCAACTTGCCGCTGGGGCGCCTGCGTGCCAGACGTCAGGGCTCGGCCGGGGGGCACAATGGTCTTGGCTCGGTGATCGAGTTGTTAGGCACCGAGCAGTTCTCCCGTCTTCGAATCGGCGTGGGACGTGGGGACCCGAGACATCACCTGTCGGGTCGGGTGCTCTCCCGATTCGACCCGGCTGAACGGCCCGAAATGGATGACGTAGTGCGCAGTGCGGCCGACGCGGTCGACCTCTTCGTCGCGTCCGGCATCGAGCCGGTCATGAACCGGTTCAATCGATTCGGTGCCACAGATGCCGACACCGAAGAGAGCGAAGAGGGTGCTGATGGGGCGTGACATCGGGCCATCCATCCGGCGTGTGTCTTGACCGCGACCGAGCGAGTCCGTTAGGCTCATGAGTGATAACGAGACGCGACACTGTCGTGTCTGCCAGCCAACTCCTTGCCACTGCGTGTGGCCGTCAGTCCAGAAGGAGCATCATGCCAAGCGATCGAGAATACGAGCTCGTCTACATCGTGGCCCCTACCGCCACCGATGCGGAAGTGGAGGCTCTCCAGGGGGAGGTTTCCGAACTCGTTCAGAAATCTGGCGGTAGCGTTGAGAACACGGACGTCTGGGGGCGCCGGAAGCTGGCATACGAGATCGGGCACCACAACGAGGGGATCTACATCGTCCAGCTGCTCGAAGGGCCGGGCGAGATGATTGCCGAGTTGGGACGCCGGTTGCGGGTGCGAGACCAGGTGCTGCGCCACTTGACGGTGCGGGTGGATGAGGACCTGCGAAAGGTCAGGCGAGCGGCCGAAAAGAAGAAGGCCACAGCACAGCGACGCCGCGCCGCTCGTGGCAAGCCACCGTTGCCAGAGGCAGACAGCGCGCCCGCGGCGAGTGTGTCGCCGGGCAGGGACGGAGTGGGTACCGGTGATACTGCAGTGCCCGCAACGGACGCCGGAGCCACCAGCGCCGCTGCAGAGACCGCAGAGACATCGGAGGTGCAGAAATGAAGGGTGGTCGCTCAGGAGCGCGCAAACCGAAGACTGACCGGCCGAAACGCGGCATGTTTCGACGCAAGCGGGTCTGTCGGTTCTGCGTCGACAAGGTCCCGTACATCGACTACAAGGATGTCCGGATGCTGATCGCGAGCATTCCCGAGCGGGGCAAGATCCAGCCCCGACGGCTCTCGGGCACCTGTGCGCGGCATCAACGCAAGCTGCAAACGGCCATCAAGCGGGCCCGGCAGCTGGCGTTGATTCCATTTGTGACCGACTAGCCGTTGGTCTGAACTTGCGCCTCGTGTTGCGGGGCGGCCGGAACCGCGGTGCCGTACCACGGGCATGGGAACACGGTGTTGCAAGCGGAGCGAGACAGATGTCAGTGCAGGTCATTCTCAGGGAACCGGTCGAGCACCTCGGGCGGCGCGGTGATGTCGTCAAGGTTGCCAACGGGTATGCACGAAATTACCTCTTGCCGCGTAAACTCGCGCTGCCGGTGACCGAGGCGAACCGGCGACGGGTCGACCGCGACCGCGTCGTGGCCGACGCGCATGATGCCGAAGAGAAGCAGGCGGCAGAGGCGTTTGCCGAGCGCCTGAATGGTGTCGTGTGTGTCATCGTCCGCCGCGTCGGCGAAAACGACATCATGTATGGATCTGTGACCAGCTCCGACGTGGCGGCGTGCCTGGCCGGGCAGTCGATCGAGGTCGACCGCCGGAAGATCAAGCTCGATGAGCCGTTGAAACAACTCGGCGCCCACTCGGTGCCTGTGAAGGTGCACCGGGAAGTGACGGCCACGGTCACCGTCCGTATCGTGAAAGAGGGCGCCTCGAACGAGGATGATGACGTCGCCGAGTCCGGCGATGCAAAGAGTGAGACGGCGTCGCCGGACGAGAGCCCCGCGTCGGCCGCGGATTAGCGCCCGGGCTGCTAGCGACGAATCCTTGGCCCCGACGTCCCTCACTGCCGGCCCATGAGCTGGCACCGAAGCTGCTGTCATGGTCGAGACGGTCCCTCCTGCCGCTGCCGACAAATCGCTGCCTCACAATCTCGAGGCAGAGCGCTGTGTCCTCGGCGCGATTCTGATCCACAACGATACGTTCAATCAGGCGGCGGAGCTGATTGACGCCGACGACTTCTTTCGGGACGCGCATCGGCGCGTGTTCGACAAGATGGTGGATCTGAACGAGCGGGGTGAGGCCATCGACTTGGTCACCCTGAAGGAAGAGCTCGGGCGGTCTGGAGATCTCGACGGGGTGGGCGGACCGGCGTATATCGCCGGGCTGGTGGACGGAGTGCCACGCTCGACCCACGTCGAGTACTATGCGCGGATCGTCAAGGAGAAGGCGACGCTTCGCAACCTGATCTTCTCCGCCAATCGGATCCTCGAAACGGCGTACAGCGCAGAGGACGAGGCCGATACGATACTGGACCAAGCCGAGCAGTCGATATTTTCCATTGCCGACGACAACATCCACACCGGGTTCGTGCCGCTACGCGACCTCGTGCAGGGCAGCTTCGAGGCTATCGAGAAGCTGCAGGAGCACAAGGGGCTGGTCACCGGTGTTCCGACCGGGTTCGTGGGTCTCGACGAGCTGACGTCGGGGTTTCAGCCATCGGATCTGATCATCGTCGCCGCCAGGCCGTCCATGGGCAAGACGGCGTTCGTGTTGAACATCGCCCAGCACCTTGGCGTGAAGACCGACATGACGATCGGCTTCTTCAGTCTGGAGATGTCCAAGGAGCAGCTGTTCATGCGGATGCTGACGACCGAGGCGGAGGTCGACTCGCACAAATTCCGCGGCGGGTTTCTCGGGGAGCGGGACTATGGGCAGTTGTCGGGAGCGCTGGGCCGGTTGTCTGAGGCGAAGGTGTTCATCGACGACAGCGCCTCGATCGGGGTGCTCGAGATGCGGGCCAAGGCGCGCCGGCTGATGTCGGAGCACGGCCTGCACCTGCTCGTCATCGATTATCTCCAGCTGATGCAGGGTAGGGGCAGGTTTGACAACCGGACTCAGGAGCTGGCCGGGATCTCGCGGTCACTCAAAGGGCTCGCCAAGGAGCTGAATGTCCCGGTCGTGGCGTTGTCTCAGCTGAGTCGCGCGCCGGAGGGCCGCGCGGACCGGCGGCCGTTGCTGTCGGACCTGCGCGAATCGGGCGCGCTCGAGCAAGACGCCGACCTCGTGNTGTTCATCTATCGTGACGAGGTGTACAACGAGAGTCCGGAGAACGAGAATCTGGCCGAGATCATCATCGGCAAGCAGCGGAATGGCCCGCCCGGCGTCGTGAAGCTCGCCTTCCTGAAGCAGTGCACGCGGTTCGCCAACCTGACGTCCGCCTACGAATGAGGCGATTGCGTCGTGGTCCGACCCACCTTCGCGCACATCGACCTTGACGCGGTCCGCGTCAACTACCGGGCGGTCGTCTCGTATGTGGGGAGTGGCCCCGGTCGGCCTCAGGTAATTGCGGTCGTCAAGGCGAACGGCTATGGGCACGGCGCGGTGCCGGTGGCGCGCGCGCTGGAGGCGGCCGGAGCTGAGATGCTTGCGTGTGCCGACATCGAGGAGGGCGTGGAGTTGCGCCGCGGCGGCGTGCGTGCGCCGATCCTGGTGTTTGGAGCGCTGAGCGTCAGCGACCTCGACGGCGTGTTCACACACGGTCTGACGCCGACGATCTCCTCGCCGTTCGCCGCCCGCGCACTCCGGGACGCGGCGACGAGTCGGGGCACGCGGGTCGACTGCCATCTGAAGATTGACACCGGGATGAACCGGCTGGGGTTTCGCTACGATAATCTCACCGAGACCCTGCCGCAGGTGCTCGATGGTTCCGGTCTCGAGATCGACGCGGTCTACACGCACTTCGCCACAGCCGAGGACCCGGCGCACCCGCTCTTTGACATCCAACGTGCTCGCTTCGACGAGGCGGTGGGCTGTCTGGCGGAGCTCGGGGTTCGGCCCCGTCTGCGACACGCGGCGAACAGTGCGGCGCTTCTGCGGGAGCGCGGGACGTGGTACGAGGCGGTCAGACCAGGGCTGCTTCTCTACGGCGTCGCGCCCTCGGGGGCAACAGATGCGCTACCGCTGACACCGGTGATGACGCTGCGCAGCCGGGTGGTCGCGGTCAAGGGGATGCGTGTCGGCGAAACCGCAGGTTACGGGGCCCGGTCGCCGGTGACGCGTCCGACCACGGTCGCCGTCGTGCCGGCCGGGTACGCCGACGGGCTGGACGTGCGAATTGCCGGGCGTGGGTCGGTCATCGTAGGTGGCCGCCGCGTACCGGTCGTGGGCGCGGTCTCCATGGACTCGATCACGATCGATGTGACCGGTCTCGACGTGACGCCGGGCGACGAGGTGGTGCTGCTCGGCTCACAGGGTGGGGCCCGTATCGATGTCGGCGAGGTGGCTGCGGCGATCGGGACGGTGCCTCATGAGATTCTGTGTCGCACCGGTAGCCGAATCATTCGAACCTATGGGTCCGCGCAAGAGTAACTTCCCACTTGGGGCCGCCGATGCATCCCGACTGAGGAGGCAGGCGCGCACGTGCGCGCCTCGCGGGCGCGGCGTGGGGCGTTGGGGTCCCCGCGGAGCGCCCCGCGTGGGGTTCGGGGCGGATCCCCGACTGAAATGAAAGGCCAGAACACTGTCTTCGTGTGCCAGAGTTGCGGCGCGCAGTCACGGAAGTGGCTCGGTCGGTGTTCGGAGTGTGACGAGTGGAACTCGCTGGTTGAAGAGCGTTCGTCCTCCGCCCATGGTCGGTCGGATGCGCGTTCGGCGTTGACCGGGGAAGGTGCGCGGCTGTATGCCGATATCGAGTCGTCGGACGCGGAGCGGATATCCTCCGGTGTCAGCGAGCTCGACCGTGTTCTCGGTGGTGGGATGGTGCCGGGGTCGCTCGTGTTGCTTGGCGGCGAACCTGGCATCGGCAAGTCGACACTCCTGTTACAAGCAGCGGCGCGAGTCGCCGAGACGGGTCGGTCGGTGCTCTACTGCTCCGGCGAGGAGTCTCCACATCAGGTCAGGGCCCGCGGGGAGCGACTGGGTGTCACCGACGCCCCGTTGTATCTGCTGGCGGAGACCTGTGTGGAGCGGCTGCTCGAGGAAGTCACACGGCTGTCGCCCGGCCTCGTGATCGTCGACTCGATTCAGACCATGTTCTCGTCGAAGCTGGAGTCGGCCCCGGGCACCATCGGGCAGGTGCGTGAGGCGGCGACCCAGCTGTTGTTCGCGGCCAAGGGGCGCAACGTCACGGTGCTAATCGTCGGGCACGTCACCAAAGACGGAAATCTCGCGGGCCCGAAGGTGCTCGAGCACGTCGTGGACACGGTGCTTTCGTTCGAGGGCGACCGTCACCATGCCCACCGCGTCGTCCGCGCGGTCAAGAATCGGTTCGGAGCGGTGAGCGAGCTCGGGGTGTTCAGGATGACCGCGACCGGTCTCGAGACAGTGCCCAATCCCTCGCAGCTGTTCCTCTCCGAACGCAAGTCGGACGCACCGGGCTCGGTGGTGCTGTGTTCGATAGAGGGGTCGCGCCCGATTTTGGTCGAGGTCCAGGCGCTGGTCGGCACGGGCGCCTACGGCAATGCCCAACGGGTGACGAGCGGGGTCGACCGGCAGCGGCTGTCGCTGCTGCTGACGGTGCTCGAGAAACGGGTCGGGCTACATCCAACGGGTGAAGACGTGTTCGTCAACGTGCCCGGCGGCGTCCTGGTCAACGAGCCGGCGGCCGACCTGGCGGTCGTGGCGGCGGTCGCATCCAGCATGCGGAATCAGCCGGTCCTGCCGCGCGTGGCGGTGTTCGGCGAGGTCGGGCTGGCGGGCGAGATTCGTGGCGTCACCCAGGCCGGCCTACGCGTACGCGAGGCGGCGCAAATGGGGTTCACGCGGTGCCTCCTGCCGTTGACTAATCGTGGTCCCGACATCGCGGAGCCCGGGTGTGAGCTGATCGGAGTGGGCACCGTTGCCGAGGCCTTGGAAGGTCTGTTCGCATGACGTCTTCTGCCTTCTGCCTTCTGCCTTCTCACTTCTTGGGATGTTCAAGATGGTAACCGCCATCATTGCGGCGGGTGGGCGCGGCGCCCGCATGGGTGGCGATCGTCCCAAGCAGCTCCTGTCGCTGGGAGGTGCCACGATACTGCAACGCAGTGTGGCCGCGTTCGACCGATGTGACCGGGTCGACGAGATCATGCTCGTCGTGCCGCCCGATCTGGCTGCCGACCCGTCGTTGGTGTCCACTCCTGGGGGGACGCCGCTCCGTGTCGTGGCAGGGGGGAGGCGGAGGCAGGACTCGGTGGCTATCGGGTTCGACGCCTCTTCTGACTCGAGTGAGATCGTCGTGATACACGACGCGGCCAGGCCGTTGTGCTCCCCCGAGCTGATTGTCCGGACGGTCGATGCGGCGTTCCGGCATGGCGCGGCGATCGCGGCGTTGCCGGCGCACGACACAGTCAAGCAGCGCGCATCGGGCGACGATCAGTTCGTCGGACGGACGTTGGCGCGCCAGAGCATCGTGCTGGCGCAGACGCCGCAGGCGTTTCGTCGAGAGGTGCTGGCCGAGGCGATCCGGTTCGGTCGACAGGGCGAGATAGCCACCGATGAGGCGGTGCTCGCCGAGCGGGCGGGATACCGAGTTGCGCTCGTCGAGGGGGACCCGCGGAACATCAAGATCACGACCGAAGGCGACTTGTCGATCGCCAAGCGGCTGTTGGAGGACACGATGTCGACCGAACGCGTCGGGTTTGGCTATGACCTGCATCGGTTCGTCGAGGGGCGGCCGCTGGTATTGGGTGGTGTGCACATTCCGCATGACCGTGGGCTGGCCGGTCATTCGGATGCCGATGCTGTCTGCCATGCGGCGGCCGATGCCATTCTCGGTGCGGCGGCGGCGGGGGATATCGGTCGGCACTTTCCGGACACCGACCCCCGTTGGGAGGGTGTGTCGAGTATCGACCTCCTCCGGGAGATCGTCGATCTGGTCCGATCCCGCGGGTTCGTCGTGGTGAACTTGGACGTGGTCGTCGTGGCCGAGCAGCCCAAGATTGGTCCCCATGCGGACCGGATGCGCGAGGCTCTGGCGCCAGCTGTCGGCATCGACTGTGACGCCGTCAGCATCAAGGGCAAGACCAACGAGGGCATGGATGCGACCGGTCGTGGGGAGGCGATCGCGGCCCATGCGGTGGCGATGGTGAGGGCGGTGGACGACTGATGCTCAGAGGAGGCAGGAGACAGGAGACAGGAGGCAGGAGAAGGCCGGTGGCTGGCNCAGCATTCAGAGGCTCTTGTGACTGGTCATCCGGACCGCTGGTCGGAGTTGCGGACGTTGCGCTGATTGATGGATGGCGAAGCCCTCCAGTTTCCTCCTGTCTCCTGCCTCCTGCCTCCTGTCTCCTGGAAGCGACCGGGAGCACCTCGTGATCGTGTATGGCGTGAACCCTGTGCTCGAGGCACTACGGGCCGGTCGCGTGCGTGGCATCCGTTTCGGGCCGGCATCGTCGGCGAGAGCGGCGGAGGTCCGCCGTCTGGCCGCAGCCGCCGGAACGCCGGTGACGTCGGTGCGCACGGAGGTGCTTGATCGCGCTTCCGGCGGTGCGGTCCACCAGGGCGTGGTGGCGGAGGTCACCCAGCCGGCGTCGATGACCCTGGCCGAGTTGATCGAGGGGGCCAGCGCCCCAGCGTTGCTGCTCGTGCTGGATGGCATCGAGGATCCCCAGAACCTCGGCGCGATCTTGCGGGTCGCCGAGGCGGCGGCGGTCGACGGCGTCGTCAGGCAGACCCGTCGAGCCGCGCCGCTCGCTCGGGTGGCCAAGTCGTCGGCCGGCGCGTTGGCGCATGTCCGACTCGCCTCGGTGGTCAACATCGCGCGTGCGGTGAGCGAGTTGAAGGCGGCAGGTATCTGGACGGTCGGGCTCGAGGCGGGCGGCGATGACCTCTATGGCGACCATGACCTGGCCCTGCCGACCGCGCTGGTGCTGGGCAACGAGGGAAGAGGGTTGCGCCGTCTCGTCCGCGAGCGCTGCGATCGGGTGGTGTCGATACCGATGCTCGGACACGTGAACAGCCTCAATGTCGCCGTCGCCGCCGGGGTTGTGCTATTCGAAGCGGTCCGGCAGCGTCGTATCGCGGCGGAGGACGGCGCCTCATGATGCGCCGAGCAGGTCAGGGACCGGCGATTGGGACCGGGCGGTGGAGCGGCTCGGGGGAGCGGTCTGCCGGGCAAGGCC
Organism: Acidobacteriota bacterium; assembly: GCA_002726085.1. Taxonomy (GTDB): domain Bacteria; phylum Acidobacteriota; class Vicinamibacteria; order Vicinamibacterales; family UBA8438; genus NP936. The sequence goes on along the minus strand of PBRZ01000100.1, from coordinate 1,244 downwards.
AGCCTTGTTGCCACTGTGGCACGAGTTGTGCTAGAATTTCCGTTTGTCCGGCTGGCGTAGCTCAGTCCGGTAGAGCAGCTGATTTGTAATCAGCGGGTCGGGGGTTCGAATCCCTTCGCCAGCTCCATGGGTAACGACGCGACAAGTAACCTGAATGAGTGACCGGGCCGTCTGCCCCGGGGCCCGGTGGTCGAACACGCGCCATCCAGCAACGCCACGGAGTGTACCGAAGCTATTCGTTGAAGATGTCCCGAGCGTGGCACCGGGTCGGCCGCGGTAGGGGACACGCGGGACGAGGTGACGGCACGGCGGTGCGGCGGCGGTGGGGCCCGCCTGGTGACGTTTCAGCGAGCACTTAACGTGAATTGACCGGTCGTTGGTGGCCGTGTGGCCACATGACATCGGCGAGGTTGCGGAGCGGTCAAACGCAACAGACTGTAAATCTGTCGGCCTAGCGCCTTCGGAGGTTCGAATCCTCCCCTCGCCACCAGCCTTTGCTCGCCGCCGCGGGCAGAAGCGCTGTCGGCGGCCGGTTTCGGCTGGCAGGCCAGCCACCCCAATCGTTGGAGCGGGGCAGGCAGACAAACCGGGTCTCGACGGAGGGAGAGCCCGGAGGCGGGTTGGTCGGCGACGGTGTGACAGCGGAAAGGCGGGTCTGCCCGCCGAAGCGAGGGGTCCAGGGTTCGTGAAGGCGGGAGTAACTCAGTGGTAGAGTCACAGCCTTCCAAGCTGTTGGTCGCGGGTTCGATCCCCGTCTCCCGCTCCAGCCTTCGCTCGCCGCGGAGACGCTCGGAGCGCTGAGGCGCCGCGACGGCGAGCTACGGCTGGCAGGCCAGTCACCCTGACCGTTGAGTCGGGGTGGCAGCAGACAGAGCGGGTTCGCCGAGGGACGTACGGTGGTGGCAAGGGGCGGGCCTGCTCGCCATAGCGTTGTGGGAGATAGGCAACGCGACGGCGAGCCGATGTAGCTCAGTAGGTAGAGCGCGTCCTTGGTAAGGACGAGGTCACCGGTTCGAGTCCGGTCATCGGCTCCAGCAGCCTGCGGCGGAAGTCGGTGTCGCGGCAGGTGTTGCACCTAGCGGACGGGATTGCGACGACGCGAACAACGACGCAGACCTGTTGCTGATGCACGTCTTCATCCACACGGAGCGAGCGCACACATGGCGAAGGAAAAATTTGATCGATCGAAACCGCACGTCAATATTGGGACGATCGGTCACATTGACCACGGGAAGACGACGCTG
>PBRZ01000099.1 GCA_002726085.1 Acidobacteriota bacterium | reverse complement strand
TCGGGGGCCTCCGTTGCTTGAGTGGTCGTCGCAACACCAATTCTAGCAACCAGACCCCGGTGAACACTGTAAAGCTCTTAAAACAAAGCAGCTCTAAAGATCCTACCTAAGAGTCTAGTATAGTCTAGCGGGCATGAGCACCAGAGGCGGTCGAGCGGGACGGAGGGGTCGAGGCCCGGGGTCGGTGGCGCGCATCGCAACAGCCGCCGGCGTCATCCTTTGCTGGGCGTGCGTGGCAACGTCGGTCGCAGCGGGCCGGGGGTCGGCGGCACGACAGACCCAGTCGGTCTGGGACGGCGTGTATACCCAAGCCCAGGCGCAGCGTGGCGAGCCGCTCTACGAGGCAGCGTGCGCCGAGTGCCACGGGTCCGATTTGACCGGGATCGAGGTGGCTCCGGGACTGGCCGGCGGCGAGTTCGTCTGGAACTGGAATGGACTGACGGTCGGCGACCTGTTCGAGCGGGTGCGGATCTCGATGCCGCAAGCCGATCCCAACAGCATCAGCCGACAGGAGAAAGCCGACATCCTGGCCTACATGCTTCAGGTCAGCGGCTTTCCGGCTGGGGAAACCGAAATGGCCAGCCGGACAAATCAGCTGCGCGGCGTGAGCTTCCTCGCTGTGGAGCCCTGACCCTCATCGTCATCAACATCAACTTGAAACTCTCACAGGAAAGATGCGCTGCCCATCTCGCGTCTGTAGGCGGGCAGGTCATCGGTCGACCCTCAGGACACTGCTGTCCGGTCTCTTGCTGCTGGCTGTCGCATGCGTGCCCTCGGTCGGGACGCCCCCGACAGAAGACACCGCGGTGTGGTTCGAGGGCGCCACGCTCATTGACGGCGAGGGCGGCGACCAGATCGAACGCTCCAGCTTCCGCGTCGAGGAGGGCGTGTTTACCTGGGTGGGCCGGCTGGGAGAACGAGACGTCCCGGAGGGCGCCACGCGGGTGGACCTGACCGGCAAGACGGTGATCCCCGCGCTGATCGACGCCCATCAGCACATCGGCCTCACGAACGTCAAGGACGGAACGAGCCACCACGACAATTACACGCGGGCGAATCTCATCGAGCAGCTCGAGCGATCCGCCTATCACGGGGTGGCCGCCACGATGAGCCTCGGGCTCGAGGTCGACGAGGCGCTGGCGTTCGAGTTGCGTGACCAGACGATTCCGCATGCGGCGCGTTTCCTCACCTCGGGACGCGGCATCGCCGCCACATCGATGGCCGGTCCCCAGCAGGACTATCGGCTGGGGATCCCACGGGGAGCTCGCTCCGCCGTCGAAGGACGCGCGGCCGTCGAGGAGCTTCAGGCAAACGGAGTGGACCTGGTCAAGATCTGGGTCGACGACCGGGGAGGGGCGGTCCCGAAGCTTGGGCCGGAGGTTTACCGGGCAATCATCGACGAGGCGCATATCCGAGGCATGCGGGTGGTGGCGCACGTGGGCACGACCAGCGCGCTCGAGGACGCCAAGGACCTGCTCCGGGCCGGCATCGACGGGTTCGCCCACACCGTGCGGGACCGGGACATCGACGACGAATATATGACGCTGGTCAGGCTGTACCCCGACGTCTGGACGCTGCCCAACCTGCCCGGCTCGCCGGTGACGGCGACCGACCTGGCCTGGCTGAGCGAGACGCTGCCACCGTTCGAGATCGACACCCTCAGCCGACAGGCCGAACGCTTCGACGCCGAGGGGCCAGGCGATCTGTTCGAGCTGCAGTGCCGGAATCTCGCGCGGAACCACGAGGCGGGGATGGTCGTCGGCATGGGAACCGACTCGGGCACCAGCGTCGCCTGGACCACGCACACCGAGCTGCGCGACATGGTGTCGTGCGGTCTCAGTCCGATGGAGGCGATTGAGTCGGCGACGCGGATCAACGCGCAGATTCTCGGGCTCGACGACCTCGGCGCGGTGGCCGTCGGAAAGAACGCCTCGTTCGTGGTGCTGGACGCGAACCCCCTCGCCGATATCGCCAACACCCGACAGATCTCCCGGGTCTATCTGCGGGGCGCGGAAGTAGACCGTGACGCGCTCAGGGCGAGGTTCCTCGACGAGGCGCGGTAGCGCACCGCGGCCCCTGCAACGGCGAACCGGCCTGTGCGCTCAGGGTGACGCCAGGGCGATCGCCCTCGATTCACCCCTCGCTGACGCGATAGGATGCAATCGGTCAGCTGTCCGTGCTCATCGTGAAAGGAGCCTGTCATGCGCATCGCCACGATTGTCGTCGCCGGCGTCCTCCTCGTTGCAGCCGCGTCGACGTCCGCCCAGGGGCCGACGCACGCCTTCATGACCGCCTCCGACGGCGTGCGGATCCATTATGCGGAGCTCGGCAGCGGCACCCCGGTCATCCTCATTCATGGCTACACGGCGAACGCCGAGGGCAAGTGGTTCAAACCGGGCATCGCCCAGGCGCTGGCCAAGCGTCACCGCGTCGTCGCCATCGACGCGCGAGGGCACGGCCAGAGCGAAAAGCCGCATGACCCGATGAAATACGGGCCGCAGATGGCCGACGACGTCATCGAGCTGATGGACCACCTGGACATCGAGCGGGCTCATATCCACGGCTACTCGATGGGCGGCAGCATTCTCACCCAGGTGCTCGCCCGGCATCCGGACCGGGTCATCACCGCCATCTACGGAGGCTCCGGCGTGCGTGAGGTCGATCCGGCCTGGCAGGCGCGCGTGCCCGACGACCCGGAGACGCCCGACGACCTGCCGCGTGCGCCCCGCAGCGAGAACTGGTCGGGGTATCCCGGGTTCGACCGCACCGCGCTCGACGCCGTCAGGAACTACCCGTGGGAGCCGGACCAGCGCGCAATCGATTTGACAACGGTCGACATTCCGGTGCTGGCGATCGTCGGGGGCTACGACCGCCCGAACGACCGGACGCATCGCCTGTCGCGCGAGCTGTCCGACTTCGAGCTCGTCGTGCTGCCGGGTGAGACCCACGGCTCGGCACACTTCAACCCGCGGTACACCGAGGCGCTCGTCGAGTTCGTGCGGACGCACGACACCGGTGCGACCGAGTAGGCATGGGAGCGAGCGGATGACGTCTCGCCTCGCGGTCGCAGGCACCGTCCTCTGTGCGGCCCTGGCCACGAGCTGCGCCCCGAAGGAGGAAGCGGGCGCTCCCCGCGACATTCCCGGTGCCGGGGAGCTCACTGCCGCGCCGACGCCGCCGACCTTCCTCGACGACGCCACATATCCGCGCTGGCGGGTCGCCGCCGAAGACGAGCCATACACCGCCATCAACGGGGTCCGTCTGAAGGGCTTCGTCGCCGACCAGGTCGCGATCGCCCACCGGAGCCGCGAGCGCGGCGAACAATGGTGGGGCCGGATCATCGGGTCGGACGCCGACGCCGAATCCGCGGCGTGGATGGCCGAGAAGCTGCGCGAGGCCGGGGTCCCTGACGTGCGGATCCAGGAGCTCGACCTCCCACCGCAGTGGCGGCCCGTGTCATGGCANGTCTCGGTCTCGCTCGGCCCAGAGACCGTCACGCTCGAATCGGCCATGCCGTTCACGCGCACCGCACCCACACCCAACGACGGCCTGGACCTCGAGCTGGTGTATGTCGGTCTCGGGACGCCGGCCGATTATCTCGGGCGGGACGTGCGAGGCAAGGCGGTGCTCATCCACAGCGTGGCGCGCCAGAACGCGTGGCAGCACGGCGCGCAGCGGAACGGCTCGGTCGAGCGGGCCGTCGACGGCGGCGCGGCTGCGGTGCTCGTCGCCATCGGCATGCCCGGCAACCGGAAGACGCAGACCAGTGTCCGCGGCGCGCTCCCCGACGACATGACCGGGTTCGCGCTGGGCGAGGAAGACGGGGGGCGCATCCGGGCCACCATCGAGCGTGCCGCGCTCTCGGGCGGGGTGGCACGCGCCAGCCTCCGGCTCGACACGACGATGGTCGACGGGCTGACGACCGCCAATGTCTGGGGCGTCATCCCCGGGACAACCGACGAGGACGTCGTGGTCATTGCCCACCGCGACGGTTACTTCGAGGCGGCCAACGACAACGCCACCGGTGTCGCCAGCGCGATCGGCGTGGCCGAATACTTTATGCGCGTACCGGCCGCTGAACGACGGCGAACGATCAAGATCATCGGCACCCCAGGCCACCACAACGGCGGCGCCGCCGGCATCGAATGGCTCGCCGAACACCGTGACACCGAACTAGCGAACACCGCGCTTCTGATCAACTTCGAGCACACCGCGGCGGCACACGTGAACCTCTACGGCCCACGGCACCGGGCGACGAACATGCCGGTCACCTTCCACTGGTTCGTCGGCGTCGGTTCCGAGCTCGAGCCGCGGGTGTTCGAAGCGTGGGATGCCTTCGGCGTACCGCGGTACACCGACCGGGACGCGCGGCCGGCCGGCGAGATCGGCCGCATCTTCCGCTTCGCGCCGTCACTGCAGCTTATCGAGGGCGGGATGTACTACCACACCGATCAGGATTCGCTCGAAACGATCCCCCCGTCTGGGCTGGAAAACACGACCCGCTCGTATGCGAAGATCATCGACCAGGTGAACAGCTTCGACCGTAGCCAGCTCCGGTCGCCGGAGCAGGCCGACCCCTGAGCGACCCGGCCGGTCCCGGTCTCCGAGCCGTCAGCGCGGCTCGCCCAAGCGCACCGGCATCGTCATCGCCCCGTTGCCCGCCGAGTCCCAGGCGGCGAAGCGGACCCAGGCCTGTCCGGTCGCGTCGAACGGAACCGTGAAGGTCTCGTGGCCGAACGCCGGATGGTCCGTGGCCGAGAGGCGGTGGGTCGTCGTGCGCTCACCGTCACCGAAGACCACCTCGACGAACTCGAGTGGGAAGGTCCACTCGACCTCGGCGACCACCCGCATCCCGGCGTCACTTCCCTCGTAGCGGTGCGACGGGATGAGCACCTCGCCCGAGGTGACGAAGTAGTCGCCGCGCTCGAGCACGTCGATGATCGGCGCATAGGCGCCCGGCGGGGGGAGCTCGTCAAGACGCAGGTAGCTCACCGGCCCGTTCGCGTAGACGTCGTCACCCGGAGCCTTGAAATAGGTCTCGGTGATGGCCAGCAGATACTTGGGGCGTTGCGACGTCCCCGCGACCCAGTTGTTCATGTCGTCGAGCAGCGGGATCACTCGCTTCCCGGACAACCGGATCTCCGACAGGTCGGACCCCATCCCCCACCGCCACCCCACGCCCCGATACCGGTCGTCGAGAAACTGGGTCGTCTCCCGGATTGCATCCGGGTAGCCGGTCGAGCCCTTCGTGCGCGGATGCGGCATATAGACCAGCATGTCCTCCGCCGCGATCATCGCCATCATGTCGGCGACGCTACCGATGTTGTACATGCGGCCGTACTCGGGGTGCTCGGTCACGAGCGGGTTCCCCGCCGGGCGCGCGTCGACGTAGTAGACCGGATGCGAGAACAGCAGGTCCCAGTGACCGCCGAGGAGATTGCTGTTCTCCATCTCGGGCAAGACCATGAAGGTCTCGTCGGAATGCCGCTCGGCGCCCTCAAAGAGCCAGCGCTGCTCCTCGAGCTGCGTGGCGTCCCGGGGCCGGTCGACCGGCCCGGCGATGTTGATTCCGGCGGCCCGGATGACCTCGAAGTCCGATAGGCGCGAATCGATGCTCCCGGTCGCCATCAACGACCGACCGAGGTTGGTGTGATAGTGGCTGCCCATCACTTGGTGGCCGGGCAGCGGGCGGTACACGTCGCCATTCGTGAAGGCGAGCGCCGCCTCGAACGCCCCGGAGTGGTCGCCCAGCGTCGGGTAGAAGTAGGCCGCCATGTGCTGCTCGGTACCCGGCGGCGCGCTGTAGAGCGACCAGTTGGCGAGATACCGCTCGACCGCCTCCTGTTCGCCCTGGCGAACACCGATGCTGAACGACGCGTCGTCGTCCTTGCGATACCAGTTGTAGCCGACGTTGATCTCGACCTCCCGAGCCCAGAAGAACGTGTGCGGCGGCGGGAAGGCTGCAATGGCGGCGCCGTTTGTTTCCGCCACGACGAGGCGGTTCGCCGCCCGCAGGGTCACGGCGTCGGTGTTGGCCGGCCCCTTCAGCGAGTACGACTGCAGCTGGGTCGCGACATCGCGCCAGTACACCGAGCTGTCGGGGCCGATATCGAGACCGGTGAGCCCCACGTCGTACTTGTAGGCGACCGAGGGCCGCTCGGTCGATGCGACCGCCTCGACGCGAATCAGGTTCGTGCCCTCGTGGACGCTCAGCACGAGCGCGCCCGAGAACGACCCGAGCGTCAAACCGGAAAAGGAGACGCTGAGCCGACGGCCCTCGGAACGGACCGTACACGCGCTTGCGCGATAGCCCGCCGCGCCCCGCCGAATCTCGTCTGGCGAACGGGGCAGACCCGGCTGACCGGCGACACCTTCGGCTGGCGGGGGATTCCCACCACCGACCTCCGCGCGCAGGTCGAGCGGCGCGTCCCAGAACACGTCCCACTTGTAGCGGTCCACGACCTCCTGGGTCAGCTCCACGTCCAACCCACGAAGCGGCGCGAGCTGCTGATTGCTGATCCGTCGGAACCCCTCGACGATCTGGAAATCTATACTGAGATCCGTTGCGACCGGTGTCCACCTCGCCGAAGAGCCCGACCGCAGCGCCAGCTCGTCAATGACCGGCACACCCTGCCTGATCGCGAACCGCAGACGGACCCGCTCGCTCCCCGCGCCGGCCCATTCAACGACCAGCTCGTCCCCCGAGACGCGTGCCACAGCACCGGACCTCCCCGTATACGCGCGCAGGTCGCATATCGACGTCGCAGGATTCGGCTGCGCACCGGCCTTCGAGGCCGCCGGCCCGAGCAGCATCACCGCCAGGCATGAAACTGACACCGGAAGCCGAAGCCACCAGCTGAGCACGAACGACTGGTTGACGCGCAGTGTCATGGGTGCCGACATCTTATCTCCCACAGACGACAGCGTGTGATGCGGGGCTCACGATCCTCAGAACGCCGTGCCATCACGGCTGCACGGAGCGCGCCGCGGCGGTCAACCGACGGGACGTCCCGGTCACGTCACCAGTCACGGGCGGGACTGCCATACAATGCGGGCGACAGAGCTTTGGAGGGAACGGAACATGACATCGAGCACGATCCGGACGTCCGTCATGATGGCGGCCATCGTCGTCCTCGCCGGCGCCGCGCTGCTCGGCCAGCAGGCGCCCGTCAACACCGTCGTGCCGCTGCTCGACGACGACAAACCGATCTTCGGACAATTCGTCAACTACATCGGCGTGGGGAGCGACCGGGAATCGGCGGTCGCCCAGGCCGGGAACGNGGATTTCGACTTCGTCGTCTACGACCTCGAGCACGTGCCGTTCGACGTGCCCCGATTGACCGCCTACCTGCAGTGGCTTCTGGACCGCCGCGCCATCGCGGAATCCGGGCTCACAGCAACGAAGACGGTGTTCGTGCGCATGCCGTTCAATGCGCGTGAGGGCAACGAATGGCTCATCAAGAACGTCCTCGACCAGGGGGTGCATGGGCTCGTGTTTCCCCACACGGAGACTGTCGACCAGGCGCTGCACGCCGTGCGGGCGATGCGCTATCCCCAGGCGCCGGACAGCCCCGACTTCGAGCCCGAGGGCATCCGGGGCACGAGCCCGGCGATCGCGGCCCGCTACTGGGGCCTGTCGTCGTTCGAGTACCGTGCACGCGCCGACATCTGGCGGCTCGACCCGGCCGGCAGCCTGCTGCCGATTTTCATCATCGAGAACAGGATTGGGGTCCAGAACGTCCGTGACATCGCCCGGGCGCTGAGCGAGCGCAACATCGGCGCAATCCTGTGGGCCGGGTCCGGCGACCTGAGCGCGTCCTACATCGGTGATCGGGCCGCGGTCGCCACTGCCATCGACACGGTCATCGCGGCGGGACGGGAGTTCGGGCTGCCGGTCGCCATAAACGGCCACGCCGACCTGGAGAACCGGGTCGAACAGGGCGTGCGGATGTTCGTAAGCATCGGGTCCGGCTCAGAGGCCCCAACCGAAGAACTGCGACGAGCCGTCGGCCGATGAGACCGGTCGCGCTACCGCAGCAGATCGAAGAGGTAGCTGTACTTCAGGGTCAAGGTGCGCCCGGCCCCCGTCGGCACCCCGCTGCCGATGCCCTGGATGTCGTTGTAGACGACGAACAACCCGGTGTTGGCGTCCGAGAGTAGGCCGAAGCGGAGGTTCGACGACCACAGGTCGGCCCGGTCGTTGTACTGGACGAGCGCCTGAAAGAACATGCGCGTCGTGAACGAGTACGAAGCGCGCAGCCGGGCGAGGTTGGTGGTGAAGTCGCCGCCGGGCAGACGCAGGTCGTTGTAGCTCCATTCGAAGCTGGTGTTGAACGTCTCCCCGACGCGAACGGTCACCGACGGTTGAATCGAGATCCGATCCCCACCGAACAGTCCTCCGACGAAGGAATTCAACTGGGCGCTGATCGGCGCGCCGAGATTGGTGTTGCCGGCAATCTGCATCTCGGCGTGGTCGTAGCTGCCGGGCGGCACGACGACCCCCGGAAAGATCTCGAACGCCTCGAACACCCCCTCCCGGGTGATGTTCATCCCGGTGTGGATCTCGTAGCCGTTGCGCCACTCGAGATGGTTGTCGATATGGGTGAACTGCGTCTCGTGCCGGCCGGTGTCGAAGTCGAAGAACGTGTTGTGAAACACATGCGGACGAATCTCGTGCAGTCCCAGGAGGTCATCGGGCCTGAAGGTCGTGAAGACGCTGGCATTCATGCGTCGGTAGCCTTCGCGGGCGAGGAACCCGACCTCGGGGTTGAAGTTCGGCGCGACCTCGGTGTAGCCGAGCCCGACCCGTGACCACGACGACTCGTGCTGCCCCGAGAGCGCATAGGCGTGCGTGTCGCCCGATGCCAGGCCGGGCGTCTCGGTGTCGGCCGCAAAGCCGGTAATCGTGCCACTTTGGCCGACGCCCCACCGCCCATCGACGGCATAGGTGCGGTTGAAGTCATCCTCGCCCGCCAGCTCGCCGGTCGCCTGGCGATTTACGACGATGGCACCGAAGTTGGAGCGGTTCCCCAGGTCCTGGCGGACACGCGCGACGGTGAAATTCTGCTGCGGCGTGCCGGTGGCGCCGACCGAATCCTGCTGCATGCTCAAGAAGCCGACGTTGGTGTTTCGGCCGATCTTGCCAGACAGGCGTCCGCCGCCGAGAATCGGGATCTGTCCGCCGTCGGCGCCCAGACCGATGCGCCGGCTGAAGAAGATGTCGACCGCCCCCTGCTGTCCGACGGAGAACAGGCCCGCGTTCTCGAGAAAGAACGGCCGCTTTTCAGGGAAGAACAAGTTGAACCGGTCGAGGTTGATCTGCTGGTCATCCACCTCGACCTGGGCGAAGTCGGTGTTGTAGGTGAGGTCGAGGGTCAGGCTGGGCGTGACACTGTACTTGAGGTCGGCGCCGATCTCGCCGGTGGTCAGATTGCTGCTGTTCGCGCTGCGATGCAGCGACTCGCTGAGCGCGTAAGGCATGAACTGCAGATTGCGCTGTCTCGGCACCGTCAGCCCCTGCAGCTCGCCCGCCAGCGAGATCCGGTTCAGGTTGAACTGCCGCGGGAGGGGCGACCAGTAGGCCTGCTCGTTCCGGACCCGGATATTGCGCTGAAAGTTCATGCCCCAGGTCTGGTCATCGGACGACGGATAGCGTAAGGTCCGGAACGGTATGGCGATCTCGGCCGTCCAGCCGACGTCGGTGATCTGGGTGACCACCTGCCAGGCGCCGTCCCAGTTCAGATTGAACCCGCCACCCGACCCACGCTGCTGCTGACTGCCGCCGGGGCGACCGGTCCCGCCACCGCTCCCCTGCCCCTCGTTGGTGAGCTGACCGTCGTATTCGAGACCGGCCGGATTGGTCCCGAACACGAAGCCGTTGAGGCCGTCGTGATAGGTGTCGAGGATGAGCCGAAAGCTGTCGGTCTCGGTCAGGTCCGAGTCGCGACGGCTGTCGGCTGCGATGATGGTGCCAACATCTGCGGTGAAGCAGACGACGCCGAAATACAACGTATCGGCCGTATACACAATGCGCACCTCGGTACGCTCCGAGGCCGGCTCCCCCTCGAACGGCCGGCTCTGCACGAACCCGGTGGCGAGCATGGCGTCGGCGTAGACGGGGTCGTTGAGCACCTCACCGTCGACCACCGGCCCGTCGGCGACCCGCACGGCGCTCATCAGCGGCTGGCCGTCTCGCTCGGCTGGCTGGGCCGCGGCGGGAGTAGAGAGACCGACCATCAACAGCGGCGACGCCGCAAGACTTGCAAAACCGGAATAGCGCATCATATGAAACTCGACTGTGACCGACGACAGATCCTTNNATGCTATCAGCCTCCGAGACGCGCCGGCAGCCCGCGGACTGCACCCGGTCGGCTACAATACGGACATACTCGAGCAGTGACACGCCAGACCGAAAGGAACCAGCCACAATGATTCGTTTTTCAGCGATACGACGGTCATCCATCAAACAGCTCACCCTGTCGTTGGTCGTGGGGAGCCTGACGCTGGCCACCGTGCCGGCCCCGGCCGACGCGCAGAACCTGACACCCGACTCGGCCGCCGCGGTGAAGGCTGCCTTTCTCGCCGATATCGAGGTGATGCGCGAGAAGTTCCTGGGGCTGGCCGACGCGTTCCCTCAGGACAAGTACACGTGGCGTCCGATGGAGGGGGTACGCTCGGTCTCGGAAGTCCTGATGCTCATCGCGAGCGAGGGCTACGGGTTCGCCCCGACCGCGCTCGGCGGTGAGGCGGCGATGAGCCGCGACGAGTCGCGGGCGCTGTCGTCGATTACCGACAAGGCGCAGGTGGTCGACCATCTGACCAAGGGCTTCGCGCACGCCACGGCGCAGCTCGAGTCAATCGACCCGGCCACGCTCGTCGCCCCGCGCAATCTCTTCGGGCAGGAGCGGTCGACGCCCGCGCTGGTGATGTTCGTGGGTGGCGACATGCACGAGCATCTTGGCCAGCTCATCGCGTATGCGCGGTCCAATCAGATCGTGCCGCCCTGGAGCCGCTGACCCGATGACCCGGTGACCCGTCTGACACAGTCGACGAAGGAGGCACCATGAGGCTCCGGATGCTTGCGGCGTCGGTCGCCGCGGGGGGGTGTCTGCTGGCGCTGGCCGCACCGGCCGCCGCACAGTGCGAGCCGGACGGCGACATCCAGTTCGTCTGTGGACCGATCAGCCCCGAGGATCTGGCGCGGGTCCCGAACACCCCCTGGGTCATCGTGGCGAGCTGGGAAGACGACGGCTACCTCTCGGCTGCCGACAGCCGCGACCACCATACCGTCCGGCTGTTCCAGACCGCCGCCTCGCGCGCCCGTCACGACCAGGGGACCTATGGCGCGTGTCCCGGCATGACGACAAACGGCTTCCGGGCACACGGCATCAGCCTGCGTCCGGGGAGCGATAGCACCCATACGCTCTATGTGGTCCGGCACGGCGAGCGGGAAGCGGTCGAGGTGTTCGAGATCGACGCGCGTGGGGCCGAGCCGGGCCTGACCTGGACTGGCTGNGCCGTGGCGCCCGAGGGCCTCGGCCTGAACGCGGTGGTCGCGCTGCCCGACGGCGGATTCGCGGCGACAAGTCCTCGCACCAGCGACATCTGGGAATGGCACAGCGGCGACGGATGGGTACGGGTGCCCGGCAGCGAAGACATCGGTCCCAACGGATTGGAGATCTCAGCCGACGGCCGGTGGTTCCTGGTGGCCGGCTATGCCAGCCAGTCGGTCATCCGGCTGTCGCGTGGGCAGACCCCGGTTCGAAAGGATACCGTCGAGGTCGGCTTCAACATCGACAACGTGCACTGGGCCCCAGACGGGACGCTGCTGGCGGCCGGTCACAACGCGCCGACGCGGAACCGGGTCGGCGAATGCATCGGGCGGCGCACGTGCGAGGGGCTCACGACGCACGTGGCCCGGGTCGACACGCAGGCGCTCACCGCCCAGGAGATCTTCACCTACCCGACCGACGACAACCTGATTCTGGGCACGGTGGCGATCGAGGTCGGCGACGAGCTCTGGGTGGGCCAGGTCGCCGGCGGCACTCGCATCGCCCGTGTCTCGTTGCCGTCTCCACGGTAGCCACAGTCGAGCGCACGATTCAGGGAGACAACGACCATGAGACTTCGAGCGCTCCTTTATGCCCTCCCGATCTGCCTTCTGGCGCAAGTCGCATCGTCGGCTCAGGGCGAGCAAGCAGGCTCGCTCACGGCGATGGTGCTGACGGGTCAGAACAACCACGGATGGCAGGTGCTCAGCGCGCACTACGAGACCGTGCTCGAGGCAACAGGGCTCTTCGAGGTGGATGTGGTGACGAGTCCGCCGCGCGGGGCCGACATGAGCGGCTTTGCCCCCGACTTTGCCTCATACGATGTGGTTGTCATCGAGTACAACGGCGACGATTGGCCGCGACGTGTCCAGAAGTCGTTCGAGCGCTATATGGAGAACGGCGGCGGGATGGTCTACGCCCATGCCGTCAACCACACGTTCACGAACTGGGTAGCGTTCAACGAGATGATGGGGATCGGCGGCTGGGGCGGGCGGGACGAGGCGGCCGGTCCCTACGTCAAGTATCGGGACGGCCAGATGGTGCTCGACCATCGTCCGGGCCACGCGGGGGAATGCGTGGACGCCCACGCGTTTTCGGTGGTCACCCGCGAGACGGACCACCCGATCATGCGCGGGCTGCCGCCGGTCTGGCTCCACGGCACCGACGAGCTGTATAGCAACCAGCGCGGGCCGGCAAAGAACATGACCATCCTGGCGACGGCGTATTCAGACCCGGCGCGCGAGGCGCATTGGGGCGTGGAGACGCATGGCACGGGCGAGCACGAACCGATGGTCTACACCATTGGCTACGGGCAAGGTCGGGTGTTCGGCACCGCGATGGGCCACGTCGATGGCGGCGCCGAGGTGGGTTCGGGGCCATGGCCCGCGATCGACTGCGAAGGCTTCATCACGCTGATTCAGCGGGGCGCGGAGTGGGCCGCGACAGGCGACGTCACCCAGCCAGTGCCGGACACGTTTCCGACCGCCACCGACGTGAGCCTGCGATAGGCGTGGGTCGGTGTGGAGCCGGCGGACCTGATTGTGCCGGGTCGCATCCATGGGTCGCATGCGGCGGTGCAGAACCGAGCGAGGACATCGGTAAAGGAGCCTTCTGATGAGAGCACAACCTGTCGCATTGGCACTGACGGCGCTTGTTTTTACGCTGCTCGCTGCAGGATCCGTCGCGGGTCAGACGCCGCCTCGGGCGGCCGATGGCCGGCCCGATCTGCAGGGCATCTGGGACTTCCGCACCATGACGCCGCTCCAGCGCCCGACTGACCTGGGCGACAAGGAATTTCTGACCCAAGAGGAAGCGGCTGCCCAGGAGGCACAAATCGCAGGGCGTCGCGCCCGCCTGCTCGAGCCGAGCGAGGTGCGAACCGAGCCGTTGCCGGCCGGTGGTGGAGGCCGCGCGGTTGGCGGCTACAACGATTTCTGGCTCGACTACGGCACCACCATCGTCGGCGATCGACGCACGTCCCTGATCATCGACCCGCCGGACGGTCGTCTTCCACCGCTGACATCCGAGGGTGAGGCGCTCCGGCAGGTCGGTTCACTCGTCGAGGACCTCCCGATCGCGCTGCCCGTCCGGGTCCGTAGCGCCGGGACAGGGGCCGACCGCCCAGAAGACCGCGGGCTCGCCGAGCGGTGTCTGGTCGGGTTCAACAGCGGACCGCCGATGATGCCGAGCGGCTACAACAACAACATGCAGCTGTTCCAGACCGCCGACACCGTCGTGATTCTCAACGAGATGGTGCACGATCTGCGCGTTATTCCGCTCGACGGCCGGCCGCATCTTCCCGAGCACGTCCGCCAATGGGCGGGGAGCTCGCGTGGCCACTGGGAGGGTGACACCCTGGTCGTCGAGACGACCAACCTGACCGACAAGATCGGGAGTTTCGACCCGTCGGCCACGACTGCCTTGGGCACGGGATTGACGGTGTCGCTGACCGAGCGGTTCAGCCGGCAGGACGAGAATACGCTGCTCTACGAGTACACGGTAGACGACCCGGTCATCTTCACCCGGCCTTTCACCGTCGCGGTCCCGATGCGTCGGTCGGACGAGCCGATGTACGAGTACGCGTGCCACGAAGGGAACTACGGTCTGCTGAACATCCTGACCGGCGCCCGGGTCGCGGAGGTCGAATCCCGCTAACGGACCTCCCTGACAAAGGCTGGGACCCGGACGAGCACGTAGGTAATGTGCCCCCCGTCGGGCACCACGTAGCCGTGCGGGGTCCTGGCGGAAATGTGCAGCACGTCGCCTGCGGCCACCCGATGCCGCGTCCCACCGGAGATACCCGTACCCAGGCTCCCGGTGCGGTTGAGCATCTCGCCGCCCACCAGCAACTCCCCCTCGCCGCTCTTGATGAACACCACGTCGATGATGTCGTCGTGAATCTCGGGGCGCCCGTCCGCGTCCCGGTGAATGAAGCGGAAGCGGTGCGACCGCGTCGGACTGCCGTAGTCGGCGAGCGTCTCGCGTGAGGAGTGGTCTGGTCCCACCCGCGTGGCAAGGGACGCATCGCGACGCGCGAGATCGGCATCGGTCCACATGGCGAATCCCGTCGGGTCGAAGTCGAGGTCCGGCGCGTCGGCAGGAATGACGGGCTCGCCCACGAGCGCCGGGAGCCGCACGAGCACATAGGTAATGTGGCCTCCGTCCGGCACCAAGTAGCGATGCGGTGTGTCGGCCGGGATGTGGATGACATCGCCAGGACCCACCCGATATCGCACTCCACTCGCGATGCCGGTACCCGTGTATTCGCCGTCGTCTCCCGTGCGGTCGACCATGTCTCCGCCTACCAGCAAGGTCCCTGCCCCGCTCTGTATGAAGACGACGTCCTCGATCTGTTCATGCTGTTCGGGAACGCCGTCAGCGTCCCGATGAATGAACCGGAATCGATGGGCTCCGCTCGGGTTGCCATACTCGGCGAGGGTCTCGCGAGCAGAGTGGTCCGCGGCCACCCGCGCAGACAACGCAGCATCCCGCTGTTCCAGCTCCGACGCACTCCACATGACGAATCCCGGCGGGGCCGGCTGCAGCACGAGCGCAAGCACAGCGCCCACCAAGAAGAGACGAAGTGACACGATCATCGCAAGCTCCTGTCAGCAAGTCGCCTGCCCTTCGAGAGCAGCTACGGCGAGAGCGCATAAATGTACACCCTCCTGGCGGTGCGACACCACGTGCACCGGCCCGGCGCCGCTCGGACACCCCGGATCGCCCGCTCGACGTCTCACCGCGACCGGTCCACTCCGACGTTCAAGTCCGCGGCCCGGCGGCCGATTAAATACGCAGCACCACGCCCAGCCGCGCAGCGCGCATCACTGAGTAGGGCGCCAACAAGTAACACAGGAGCACATCGGAGAGGGGTCACGAATCAGGTAGCACCACACACCTCGTGACTTCTGGCGTCGACTCCGTCGGCGACGCGGAACCAAGGCATGGGCATCTCGGACAGCGACTTCAACTTCGTGCGCACCTTCATCCACAACCGGGCCGGAATCGTGCTCGAACCCGGCAAGGAGTATCTGGCCGATGCGCGTCTCTCACCGCTCCTGCGGCAAAGCAGCTTCAAGAACCTGAGCGAGCTGGTGGCCGAGCTCCGGACCAACTCCTTTTCGCCATGGAACAGCAAGGTTGTTGACGTCCTCACCACGAACGAAACCAGCTTCTTCCGGGACCACGCACCGTTCGAGGCCCTGCGGACCTACGTGATTCCCGAGCTGATCGCGGCACGTCGGTGCGAGAAACGGCTGAACATCTGGTATGCCGCCTCCTCCACCGGGCAGGAGCCCTACTCGGTGGCGATGCTGCTGGCCGAGCATATCCCGGAGCTGGCGACCTGGGACGTGTCGCATCTGGCGACCGACATTTCGACCGAGGCCCTCGACCGGGCCAGACAGGGCCGGTATGCGCAGTTCGAGACCAACCGCGGGCTACCGGCTACTTACCTCGAGAAGTACTTCGACCGGGACGGCCTGGAATGGGTGCTCAAAGACTACATTCGCAAGGCCGTGCGGTTCGAAGAGCTCAATCTCAACAAAGCCTGGCCCGCGCTGCCGTCGATGGACATCGTCATGATGCGCAACGTCATGATCTACTTCGACCTCGAGAGCAAGCGTGACATTCTCGGGAAGGTCGCCCACCTCCTCCGCCCGGACGGCTGCCTCTTTCTGGGTGCGGCCGAGACGACGATGCATTTCGACGAGCGCTTCTCGCAGGCCAGGCGCGACCGGTCCGGCTGCTACCGGTGCGACATGCAATACAAACAGACCGGCTGAGCACCCCGACACACCGAACGAAGCCCTGCCGTCGTGCCACGTGTCATGATTCCCTGCGCGCCAGATTTGTCGTATCCTTCTCGCATCGGCCCGAACAGGAAGGAGAGACCCGATGAGCGACAGGTTGCTGGCCTCGATTGGTCCGTTGGTGGCGTTGCTCGCTTTGGTCCCAGCCTCTGCGCTGAGCCAGACGAGCGCCGTTGGCGATTGGACGGCGCCGCAGACGCCGTGGGGTGAGCCCGACCTGCAAGGCGTGTGGACCTCGGCCACCCTCACACCGCTGGAGCGGCCGGGACGGCAGTCGGACAGAGCGGAGCTGACCGCAGAGGAAGCGGCGGCCGCGGAACGGCGGACCATCGAGAACCGTNCGGCGAACGACGGGAAGTCCGCGCCCGGTAGTGTGGGCGGTTACAACCAGGTCTGGATGGACGCGGGCAGCGTGATTACCAAGAGCCGGCGCACATCGCTGATCGTCGACCCCCCGGAGGGCGTGATTCCGTGGAAGCCGGAGGCGAAGGAGGCGAGCGACCGCGAGCGGGCGCGTTACGGCGTCGGGCCGTTCGACACCTGGACCGACATGGACACCGGTGAGCGCTGCCTTACCGACGGCCTGCCGAATATGGTGCCGCTACAGCCCTACAACATGAATCTTCAGGTTCTGCAGACGCCCGGTGAAGTGGTGATGCTTCACGAGATGTACCACGAGCTCCGGGTCATCCCCCTCGACGGCCGGCCGTTGACCGGCATCGCCCAATGGACCGGTGAGGCGCGCGGACACTGGGAAAGCGACACGCTGGTTGTGGAAACTGTCAACTTTGCAGACAGGCCGGATGCCTACTGGAGCGCGCCGTGGCGCAAGTCCCGCCCCAGCCTCCGTCTCGTCGAGCGCTTCACACGCGTCGGACCAGAGACGATCGACTATACCTTTACCCTAGAGGACCCACAGGTCTTCACCCAGCCCTGGACCGCGGCTGCACCGATGACGACCGATCACGCGTCGCGCGGTGTCACATCTGGGCAGATCTGGGAGTACGCCTGCCACGAGCGCAACTACTCGATGATCAATGTGCTGGGTGGCGCGCGCGCCGAGGAGGCCGCGGCAAGACGAGACGAGTAAGGACTTCCCCGCCTCGCTTCCCTCCCACGACCGACCTGGCCGACGCCAGTGGATGACCCCGACTCCGCCCCCCGACCCCATCCACATGGGGTAACCAACCTCACGCCTGCTCGAAGCGCCCATTCAACTCAACCGGTGACACCGCGATGTGGGGCGATGACGGCGTCCATACTAGGGCGGGGGTGCGATATCTCACACCTTGCGTGAGCCATGCTTGGCGACGAGTGCTGCATGAGCAGCTGTGTGTGAATCAAGGCACTAGTTGATTTCATGCTATATACCTGCTATAAGCGTAGTACGAGTTAGAGCAAGTTGTCCGGGACCAGGCTGGGGCTGAGCACGAAGCCTGTCTGTCACGCATTGGCGACCACCGCCTTGGTGGCATTCGATGTGAACCTGTTCCTGGCGGCTGGGTGTGCGGGGAGGCGAGCAGGTTCGGGATTAGGACTTGGGGAAGGCCTATGCTACGTAACGCGTCCGTGTTGATTATCGACGACGAGGAGGTTGACCCGCCCCCTGCGGCCGTTCCACTTGTTAAGAGAGAGCGAAGTTCATATGTAGCCCGACGCCTGGTGCTGGCGTGACGGCCCGCCGGAGAGGCTAACACCTCCCATCGTGCCAGTGTCAACTCGACCGTGCCTGGTCGCAGCACGATCGCGTGCGGCTCCCGAGACCAGCCCTCACGGAACGCATTTCGACCAGCGGCCCGGCCGTGAGAGAATCATGACCATACAGAGGACGGCCGGTGCACAGGGCCGCCAAGGAGGATTGCCATGAGCACGCGACACGGACGCGCGCAGTATATCGGTTCGGCCCTGTTGGGTGGGCTGTTGCTGGTGCCGACCCTCGCCGCCGGTCAGCAGAATGTGCGGGGTTTGCAGGGTGTGTGGGATTTCCGAAGTGTCGTGCCGTTCGAACGCCCCGAGGATCTCGCCGGGAAGGAGACCTTCACCGAAGAGGAGGCGGCCGCCTTCGAGCAACAGCGCGTCGACGAGCTCAACGTCGATCTGCGACGGGACGAAAACGGACGCGTCCCGCTCTCCGGAGGCTACAACAACTTCTGGTATGACCGTGGCACGTCCATCGGTGAGGAGCGTCGGACCTCGCTCGTCGTCGACCCACCCGACGGACGGATGCCGGCGCGGACGGACGCGGCACGGGAGCGGAACGCCGAACGAGGGAGACTCCTCGGACGCGACGCGCACGGACCTGAAGACCGGGGCGCGTTCGAGCGCTGCATCCTGGGCTTCAACTCGGGCCCCCCGATGAACCCGAGCGCCTACAACAACAACATGCAGCTGTTTCAGACCGACGATCACGTGGCGATCCTGAACGAAATGGTGCACGACTCGCGTGTCATTCCGCTGGATGGGTCTGCGCATCTCCCCGACAGCGTCCGGCAGTGGATGGGTGACTCACGGGGGCACTGGGACGGCAACACGCTGGTCGTCGAAACGAAGAACTTCACCAACAAGACCAGCTTCCGCGGGTCAGGCCCGAACATGCACCTGGTCGAGCGATTCACCAGGGCCGACGCCGACACGTTGGTCTACGAATACACAGTCACCGACCCGGAGTCGTTCGCGCGCCCCTGGTCGGCGCGAACCTTGATGAAGCGCTCGGACGCACCGGTCTACGAGTACGCGTGCCACGAGGGCAACTATGGCATGGACAACCTGCTGGTCGCGGCCCGCGACGCTGAGCTGAAGCAATGACCCGTTCCGCCGCGACGCTCGCAGCCGCCGGGCGGGCGCTCGGTGGTGTTCTGCTGGTTGCCGGCGCCGCCGCCGGGGCCACCGTTCCGCTCGATACGAGCGGCGTGCGTCCCGGCCCGGTGACGGTCACCGAACAGGGCGACACCGTGGTCGTCGCCTGGCCCGACGAGACGGGGCGCCCCTGGCGAGCAACATTTTCGCTCGACCCGGAGCGTCCGCTCATTCAGTCGATCGCGGTGAACGGCGCCTCGATCGTGTCCAACGCCCGCCCGTACTACCGAGGCGAAACGGGGACGCGGCGACGCGGCTGGAACGCCTTCTTCGACTACCCCCCGGACCATCCCGACGGCACCCGCGCCGCACAGGGCCGCTTCCAGTTGCGCACGGCGACGGTCCGCACGCTCGGCGACCGGGTCGAGCTGCTGTTCGACGGGTTGCAGATGGGCGTGTTCGACGGCGGGATCGCCTACACCGTCTACCCCGGCAGCCGCCTGATCCAGCAAGAGGCGGTCGTCACCACCTCCCAGCCCGATGTCGCCTACTACTACGACGCAGGGTGGGACATGACGGCCGCCGCGGACCGAACGCCCGGGAACAACATGGAGACCCGGGTCAGCTACTACGACACCAGCGGATCGCTCCGGCATGACACGGCGACCGGGTTCGACCCGGAGCGCGTGCCGGTGGAAGTGCGCTACCGCACGCTGGCGATGGACACCGAGCGCGGCAGCGTGGCGGTCTTTCCCGCCCCGCACCAGTACTTCTTTCCCCGGGACTTCACCTCGAACCTGGGGCAGCTCTGGCACCGGTCGTGGCGGGGCCGCGTATCGCTCGGGATCAGGCAGATTCGCGACACCAACTGGCGCTTCTATCCCTGGATGAACGCGCCGCCAGGCCAGATGCAGCGGATGTCGGTGTTCTTCCTGCTGTCAGACGCGGGGTCGACCGAGACGCTCGACGACGTGCTGGCCTTCACCAATCGCGACCGGTTCCGTCCGATCGCCGGGTACAAGACCCTGAGCACCCACTGGCATCTGGCGTATACCGTGCAGGCGCTCGAGCACGGCTTCGACTGGACGCCGCCGTTCAAGCCGGTGCTGAAAGCGATGGGGGTCGACGCGTCGATCATCATGGACTTCCATGGCGACGGGCATCCGCGAGACCTGACCGACCTGCGGCTCGACGAGCTCGACGCCTACTTCACGGCGCTGCGGGCACAATCGGAGCCGGACTTCCTGCTCATTCCGAGCGAGGAAGCCAACGTCCACTTCGGCGGGCACTGGGCGCTGGTGTTTCCGAAACCGGTCTACTGGTTCATGGGGCGTCCAGAGGGCACCCTATTCGAGACGACCCACCCGAAGTACGGCACCGTCTACAGTACGGCAGATGCCGCCGAGCTCCTCGAGCTGGTGCGTCGCGAGGGGGGTGTCATGTATCAGACGCATCCCCGAACCAAGGGCTCGACCGGCTTTCCGGACCGGATCGCCGAAACCGACCACTTCCAGGATCCGGCGTATCTTGGCGCCGGCTGGAAAGCGATGCCGTCGGACCCCTCGTCCCCGCGGCTGGGCGAGCGGTCGCTGACGCTGCTCGATGACTTGAGCGCGCAGGGCATCCGGAAACAGATCTTCGGCGAGGTCGACGTGTTCCAGTTCGACGAGACACACGAGCTCTACGCCCACATGAACATCAACTACATCCGCCTCGACGCGCTGCCGCCGTTCGACCGGTGGAACGAGGCGGTCGAGCCGCTGGCCCGCGGGGATTTCTTCACCACGACCGGCGAGGTGCTGCTTCCGCAGGTCGATCTGTCGACCTCCAGTGATGACCGGATTCAGGCGCGAGTCGCGGTCGACTGGACTTTCCCGCTGCGCTTCGCCGAGATCGTCTGGGGCGCGGGCGATCAGATCCACCGCGAGACGATTCCGCTCGCCGACACGCGCCCCTTCGGCGCCGAAACGTTCGAGTGGGCGGTCGACGCCGCCGGATGGGACTGGGCGCGGGTAGCCGTGTGGGACGTCGCCGCCAATGGCGCGTTCGTCAACCCGACCTGGCGGGACTGAGCCCTCGTCACACGTTGACCAGCTAGAACATCGCCACCGGGTTGACCGGGCTGCCGGTCCCGCGCGCGACGTTGAGCGGCAACAGCATGAACATGAACGCGTAGCGTTCTTCCTCGGCGCACGCTGCGGCGACCGGCTCGAGCCGCGCGTTGTCGAGCAGCGCCACCCCGAAGTTGAAGAGCACCCCGTGCACCGGCCACGGCAGATCGACGTCCGCCGCGCGGGCATCCATCAGATCCCACCCGAGCAGCGCGACGTCGTGGTCGCGAATGAACTCGGCACAGCTCGGATGCAGCCCCGCGCCCCCCCGTTCGCCGCTCTCTCTGTTCGACTCCCAGCCGCTGTGAACCAGCAGCGCGTCGCCCGACTCGACGGAAACACCCTGTGCGCGCGCGATCTCCTCGAGCTCGGCACCACGCACAGGTCGATCGGCCGTCACATGCGGTTCGCCACGATGACGCGGCACATCGAGCAGCACGCCCTTGGTGATGATGCCACTGTTCCAGTTGGTGATGTCGCCGAAGTGGGCGCCCTGTGTGTCGATTTCGACGTCGGGATCCCGTCCTTGCCACATGCCGTCCTGGTCCCAGATGTGGCAGAGCGCATCGACGTGGGTCACCGTCGCGCCGTGATAGATGAAGCCGAGGTAGTCCATGACGTAGCCGCCCCCGCCGCCCAGCGAGCTCTTCGTCATGAAGTGCTGCGGCGGCTCGAAGACGCGACTCAGCGAGACGGTGCGGCCATTGCGCACCAGCGCGGCCGCCGCCGCGCGCTTCTCGGCCGTGATGAGGTTAATCGCGCCCACCTGATCGTTGGCGCCCCAGCGGCCCCAATTGCGGCGGTCGCGATACATCGCGGCGTAGTCGGCGGTCTCGCCAGACTGGACTGCGGGCGCCGCGGCGGTCCGCGCCTGGGCGGCCTGCCGCGACAGCAGCTCGGGGGGCGACACCGAATCTGCCAAGTCCAGGTGCGCGGAGGGCACGTGTGTACCCGGCTCGGTCCATGCCGTCGCCGGTCGCGCCAGCGCCGCGCCGCCCATGGCGGCCGCACGCATCAAAAACCGTCGTCGTGATGAAGCCATGTTGTTGTCCCCCCCATAGTGGCACCGGTCATAAATACGGTTGCATTCGGTCGCCGATGCATTCCGCCTGGCAGCGTTGTTTCTTCCTCAAGTATTGCCAGATATTCCCGGTCGTCTCGCCTTGCCAGCCGGGCGCTTCGACGCCCTCGGTGCGTGACCGTACTTATGACCGGGACCACCTAGCTATCAAGGCCCTGCTGGCGCCCACAGTGTCATGACGCCTACCAACGGAGCGCCCGAAGCCTGAAGACGGCAGGCTGAGCTTCTTCAGCAGCCTGCTGGAGCCTTTAGGGCAGACTCAGCGCGACGAGTCCAGGCACCTCACCGCCGATCGTCAGCGAGATGTACTGCTTGCCCTCGTACATGTAGGTCATCGGCGTACCGATGGCGCCGGCCGTGAGATCGATGGAACCGACGACCTCGCCGCTCGCCTTGTCGCGCGCCACTAGACGCGGCCCGCCGTTCGATCCGCCGGCCGAGAGCGCGCTGACGAGTAGCGTCTTCGTCAGCACCGGTCCGCCCCGTCCCTCGCCGCCCAGCGGCGGCAAGTCGAGGTCGCGCAACGCCGGGTGGTTCCGGAGTCGGTCGCCGTCACCGTTCGGCTGCATCCAGGCGTGCTCGCCTTCGTTGAGATCGATGGCGGTGATCCGGGAGTAGGGCGGCTTGAACAGTGGCAGCCCCTGCGGCATCCTCGGCTGCTGCCCGCTGCCGAACTCGCTCTGCGTGAAGCGGAGGTTACCGCCTTCTGCCGGGTCGGGCGTGTAGTACTTCAGGACCGAGAAGCTGTTCGACGACGGCACATACAAGGTGCCCGTCTCCGGGTCTGCCGCCGAGCCGGCCCAGGTCGCGGAACCGCCGATCTGGGGACGCTGGATCGTTCCCTGCAGGCCGCCGTCGACACTCAGCATCGGCGGGGTGAACAGTGGCCCGAGCCGGAAGTTCTTGACCACCTCGACCGCCATCGCCCGGATCTCCGGTGTGAAGTCGACCAGGTCATCGATGGTGACCCCCTGGTAGTCGAACGGGGGTGGCTTGGTCGGAAACGGCTGCGTCGGCGAGAGGACGTCGCCCTCCAGGTCGGTGTCGGTCTCCACCGGTCGCTCCTCGATCGGCCACACGGGGTCGCCCGTCACCCGGTCGAAGACGTAGGTGAACGCCTGCTTGCTGACCTGCGCGATCGCCTTGATGGGGCGACCGTCGACCGTGATGTCGATGAGGCTCGGCGCCGCCGGGAAGTCGTAGTCCCAGACGCCATGGTGCACCGCCTGAAAGTGCCACATACGTTGTCCCGTCGCGGTGTCGACGGCGACGAGACTCTCGGCGAAGAGGTTGTCACCCAGACGGTGCCCGCCGTAGTAGTCGCTGGTGGGCGTGCCGGTCGGAAGAAAGACGTAGCCGGTCTCGTCGTCTGCGGCCATCGGCGGCCAGACGTTCACGTTGCCCGAGTAGCGCCACGATTCGTTCAGCCAGGTGTCGGCGCCGAAGTCGTCGCCGCTGGGCACCGTCCGGAAGGTCCACTTCGTGTCGCCGGTGCGGGCGTCCACGCCCTTGATCCATCCCGGCGGCGCCTCCTTGCGGACGACGAAGTCGGAGATGATCGTCGGCGTGACCACGATGTCGCCCACGACGACGGGCGGCGACTTGACCCCGAGCAGGACGCGCCCCTGATANTTCGTCTCGCCCCGCGCAGCGCGTGGAATGCCCTCGGTCAGGTCGACCCGGCCGTTGTCGCCGAAGCCGGGTACGGGTCGCCCGGTGGCGGCATCGACCGCGTGCAGGTACCCCTCGCTGGTGCCCCAGAAGATGCGCGCCTCCTCGTCGTCGGACCAGTAAGCGATGCCGCGTGACCCGTAGCCGTGGGTCGGCTCGCCACCGCTATAGACTTCCGGGTCGTATACCCAGAGTGTTTGGCCTGTGCCGGCGTCGATCGCGGCCACCTGATACATCGCAGTCGACAGATAGAGCACGCCGTCGACCATCAGGGGGGTCGCCTGGAGGCCCCGGATCGACACCCCCTGCCGCTGCTCGCGCAGCGCCTCGAGATCGAGCGCGCCGTCGGCCGATTCCCAGCTCCACGCGACGCGCAGGTCGTCGAAGTTGGTCGCGTCGACCTGATCCAGCGGCGAGTATTTCGTCCCGCCGTTGTCGCCGCCGTAGTAGCGCCATTCGCCGTCGGTGGCGCCATACTGGGCCAGCGCCGGGCTCGAACAGAGCAGAACCGCGCACCAGGTCACGGCATAGACCAGGCACTGTCGGATCGTCATAAGTCTCCCCCGTCCATCGAGCTGAAGCCTTGCCCTACCGATGTCATTCCACGTGAGCTGTTTCCAGTGGCGGTCCCCTCTATGGGAGCGCCAGCGCGATCAATTCCGGAACCTCGCCGCCCACTGTCAGGGCGATGTGCTGTCTGCCGTCGAGCATGTAGGTCATCGGCGTGCCGATCGCGCCGCCGGGCAGGCCGACCGAGGCGAGAATCTCGCCGGTGGCCTTGTCCCGCGCCACGAGACGCGGACCGTCGTCGGCGCCTCCGGCCGTGAGCGCGCTCACCAGCAGCGTCTTGGTCAGCAGCGGTCCGCCCCGCCCGTCGCCGCCGAGGGGCGGCAAGTCGAGGTCGCGCAGCAGCGGGTGGTTGCGAAGCCGGTTGCCGTCGCCGTTGGGCTGCATCCAGGCGTGCTCACCGGCATTGAGGTCGATGGCGGTCATGCGGGTGTAGGGCGGCTTGAGCAGCGGGAGGCCCTGCGGCATCTGCGGCTGCACGCCGGCCGCGAGCCCGCGGAACGTGTACCGGAGGTTGCCGCCGTCGACCGAGTCCGGCGTGTAGTACTTGAGCACCGAGAACCTGTTCAGCGACGGCACGTACAGGAGACCGGTCTCCGGATCGACGGCGGCCCCGCTCCAGTTCGCGCCGCCGCCGACATAGGGACGCTGAATCGTCCCGTGTAGCCCTCCGTCGGCGCTCAGCATCGGCGGCGAGAAGAGCGGCCCGAGCCGAAAGTCCTTGACCGCTTCGACCGCCATCGCCCGGATCTCCGGGGTGAAATCGACCAGGTCGTCGATGGTCACGCCCTGATACTCGAACGGCGGGGGCTTGGTCGGGAACGGCTGGGTCGGCGACAGCACTTCGCCCTCCAGGTCGCTGTCGGTCGCGACCGGCCGCTCCTCGATCGGCCAGACCGGATCGCCGGTGACGCGGTCGAAGACGTAGGTGAAACCTTGCTTGCTAACCTGGGCGAGCGCCTTCACCGGGCGGCCGTCCACCGTGATGTCGACCAGGTTGGGCGCGGCGGGGAAGTCGTAGTCCCAGACCCCGTGATGCACCGCCTGGAAGTGCCACATCCTCTGGCCGGTCTCGATGTCGAGCGCGACGACGCTCTCGGCGAAGAGGTTGTCGCCCAGACGGTGGCCGCCGTAGTAGTCGCCCGTCGGCGTCCCGGTCGGCAGATAGACGTAGCCGAGCTCGTCGTCGACGCTGAGGAACGACCACACGTTGGTGTTACCAGAGTAGCGCCACGACTCGTTCTGCCAGCTGTCTGCACCGAAGTCGTCAGCCTGCGGCACGGTGCGGAACATCCACTTCGTATCGCCGGTGCGCGCGTCGACCCCCCTGACCCACCCGGGCGGGGCTTCCTTCTTGATCGCACTATCCGAGATGACCGACGGTGTGACGACGACGTCGTGGGCGACGATCGGCGGCGAGGCCACACCGATCAGATTGCGGCCGTTGTAGTTCGTCTCTCCGCGCACGGCGCGGGGAATGCCCTCCATCAGGTCGACACGACCGTCGATCCCGAACTCGCGCACGGGTTGTCCGGTGTCGGCATCGAGCGCGAGCAGATAGCCCCCATGCGTGCCGAAGAAGATCCGCGCGTCATTGGGGTCTTCGTCGTCTTCCCAGTAGGCGACTCCGCGCGAGTTGTAGAAGTGTGTCGGTTGCCCCTCCAGGTAGTACTCCGGGTTGTGGACCCAGAGCGTCTCTCCCGTGCCGGCATCGATCGCGGCCACCTGTTGCAGCGCCGTCGAGATATACAGCACGCCGTCGACCATCAGGGGCGAGGCCTGGAACATCCGAAACTGAATACGCGGCACCTGTTCCCGGATCGCCTCCATGTCGAGCGAGGCGTCCACCGTCTGCCAGCGCCAGGCCATGCGCAGGTCGCCGAAGTTCGCCGCGTCGATCTGATCCAGCGGTGAGTACTTGGTGCTACCCAGATCGCCCCCATAGCTCCGCCACTCGCCGTTCGTGGCGCCGTACTGGGCCAGGCCCAGGGCCGGCCACAGCAGCACCGCGCAACAGCAGGCGGCACAGACAAGGAATGAACTCGGACTCGGCATCCTTGGCATCGCTTCCCCTTGCGTCCTCAGCCATCGCCGGCGCTACCGGGACTCTGGGACATGTTGACTGGACGGCTGATTATACCGTCGCCTATCCTCCTTGCTAGACATTGACGGTTCGGTTCGTCGCCGCCAGGCGTTGAACCACGGGGGGACGTCGGTGCAGTGCGCGTCACGAATTGCTGAGGACCAGGCTGCTAGAGAAGGGAGCCGCCTGCCATGCCACACGGATCATTGAAGCTTCATGTCATCGATCTCGTTGACGACGGCGTAGCCGGCGACGTGCGTCTCGATCTGAGGCGGGCCGAAGGCGGGTCGGCAGGCGCCGGCGTGACCGCCACGTTTCCGCTGGCCGGCGAAGCTCACCTGGAGCTCGAGGACATTCCCTGCCAGTCCGGGTACGGGACCACCTACACCGTCGCCGTCACGACGAAACACTTCCGCCGGTTTGCGTTCAACCAGCTCATCCGAGAGAACCGGGCAAACAGGGCCAACGAATCTCCACTCCGACTGGTGGCTAAACCCAAGGCTGTGCAGGACATCCAGGCGCCGGCGTTCTCGAAGCTGCCCGCCAGGAGACGGACGGACCTCGGCGAGGCATCGATGCTGGCTCACGCGGAGGAAGATGGGGATCTGGTCGGACTCTCTGGCCCACAGCTGTACAGCGCCCTTGGACCACTGCGCACGGCGTGCCTGCTCAACATCTATGCGAAAGCCGGCCATGCCTCGGCCGACCGATGCGGGCGTTTCATCGGCGCGCCGCTGGTGCTACGCCAGGATCGATGCTTCTGCATGATCGACGATGCGATGCCAGAGTTCCTGAACAACTCGGCTCGCTTCATCTCCGCACCCGGCGCGCTGCACGAGCCGCTCCCGGGGTTTCGCATGGTGGACATCAGCTACAAGAGCAGAGACAGCCATGCGAACCTGCAGGTGACCATCATGCAGAAGATCGATTCCGGCGAGCTCGCTGCAGATATCGACATCGATGAGGCCACCGGCTTCAGGCACGGCATGGAGGTGATCCGCAACCATGTCGGTCGACAGCGAACGAACCCCTATCTTGTAAGGGAGCTGCTGCTGCTGCGCGACCCGGTCGGCAAGAGCCTCAACCCGAAGTATCGCTTCGTGTTCACGTAGCGTGCGACCGGCGGCCGTGAGCGGTCACGACGGAAGCCGGAGTGCAATGAGCCCGGGGGCGCCCTCGCCCCCGACGGTCAGCGCGATGTACTGCGTGCCGTCCAGCATGTAGGTCATCGGCGTGCCGATGGCGCCGCCCGGCAGATCGACCGAGGCGACCGGATCGCCGGTGGACTTGTCGTAGGCCACGAGCCGCGGTCCACCATCGGTGCCACCAGCCGTCAAAGCATGGATGAGCAAGGTCCTTGTCAGCACCGGACCACTTCGGCTGTCATCTCCTCCCAGCGGCGGCAGGTCGAGGTCACTCAGCATCGGATGATTGCGGAACCGATCGCCATTGCCGAGCGGCGTCATCCAGAGGTGGTCGCCCGTGCTCATGTCGATGGCCGTCATGCGCGAGTAGGGCGGCTTCCAGAGCGGCAGCCCCTGCGGCATCCGGGGCCGGCGGTCGGGGTTCCCCGCTTCGATGAATGAGGCGCCGCCCCGGCTGAGGATGTAGTCCAGCGTCGAGGGCTCACCGGGCTCAGGACGGCGAAACCGCATGACTGAGTGCACGTTGCGCGACGGCACGTAGAGAATGCCGGTCTCCGGGTCCACCGCCGCCCCGGACCAGTTGGCGCCGCCCCCGGCGCTCGGCCGGAAGATGGTGCCTCGAAGCGAGAGCGGCGTGAAGAGAGGCCCGAGCCGGAACCCGTCGACCGCCTCGATCGCCATCTGGCGCACCTCGGGGGTGAAGTCGACTAGATCGTCGATGGTCGCCCCCTGGGTGTCGAACGGCGCCGGCCGGGTCGGGAACGGCTGCGTCGGCGACAGCACCTCCCCCTCGAGGTCGGTCTCGGTGTTCACCTCGCGCTCTTCGATCGGCCAGATCGGCTCGCCTGTCACCCGGTCGAACGCATAGACGAATCCCTGCTTGGTGACTTGCGCGACCGCCTTGATGGCGCGACCGTCGACTGTAATGTCGAGCAGATTCGGCGCGGTCGGGTTGTCGTAGTCCCAGACCCCGTGGTGCACCATCTGGAAATGCCACACCCGCTGGCCGGTCTCGAGGTCGACCGCCACCAGGCTCTCGGCAAACAGGTTGTTTCCCGGGCGGTGTCCGCCGTAGTAATCGGAGGTCGGTGTGCTGGTCGGCAGATAGACGTAGCCAAGCTCCGGGTCCACGCTCATGTTCGACCAGCTGTTGGCGTTGCCCGAATAGCGCCACGACTCGTCCAGCCAGGTGTCGCTGCCGAACTCGTCGGTGCTCTGCGGAATGTTGTGGAAATCCCAGCGGTGACTTCCGGTTCGGGCATCGTAGGCGCGCGCGAACCCCGGTGGCATCTCCTTGGTGATCGAGAAGTCGTTGATGGATGACCCGACGATGATCGTGTCGCCGACCACCAGCGGCGCCGACTGCGAGGAGAGCGGCAGGAGATTGAGATTGTCGCGCTGCCCGCGCGTGGCCCGCGGCAGGTTCTCGGTCAGGTCGACCCGTCCGTCGTTGCCGAACTCGGCAGCCGGCAGCCCGGTCTGTGCGTCTACCGCTACCAGGAAGCCGTCGCCCGTGCCCCAGACGATGCGGGCCTCGCCCCCGTTGTCCCAGTAGCCCACGCCACGGTGCGCCCAGGGCGCCGGGGCGGGGGTACCGGCCTCGTAGATTCTCGGGTCATGCACCCACAGCGTCTCTCCGGTCCGGGCGTCGATGGCTGCCGCCTGATAGAGCGGGGTGCTCAGATACAGCACGCCGTCGACCATCAGCGGTGTCGCCACCAACCGGCCAGGCCCCGGCCGAGTCACCCATCGGGCGGGCTCCTCCGCTTCGAGCAGATCGAAGAGGGTCTGCGCCGGCACCACCGAGGCGCTGTGCTCCCCCTCGTAGACCAGGTGGGTGTCAGCAGTGCGCCACCGCCAGGCCACTTCGAGGTCGCCGAAGTTGTCGGCGGTAATCTGCTCGAGCGGCGAGTACTTGCTGCTGAACGTGTCGGCGGCATACGAGCGCCATTCGCCGTCGGTGGCGCCCGGCTGCGCCTCGACCGGCGCCGCCAGCAGACACGCGCCCAGCACCATGGCAACCATCGTGGGCAACATCAATGGGTGCTGTCTCATCACAACGTCCCCTTCAGCACATCGTGCCGAATAGATCCGAACCGACCTGAATTGACCCGATCTGACAGTGCCCCGTATGGTGACCGATTCAGGCCGGGAGACCAAGGCGGGAATGGCACCAATCTGGGTAGCACTCAATTCCCCTTGCTTACCGAGTGGAGCCGTGTTACGCTGACTCATATCGGTAACCGAGAGATGAAGCGATTCACACAATGAGCAAACCATCTGATCTCGTGCAGGGCACACTCGACCTGCTGATACTCAAGATTCTCGCCCTCGAGCCGCTCAACGGCTGGGCGATCGGGCAGCGGCTCAAGCAGGTCTCGGACGACGTGCTCCAGGTCAGCGACGGGTCGCTGTATCCGGCGCTGCACAAGCTGGAGCACCAAGGCTTGATTGTGTCTGAATGGCGGCGCAGCGAGAACAACCGTCGCGCCAAGTTCTACGAGTTGACCCGGCCCGGCCGGGGCCATCTCGACCAGGAGACCGCACAGTGGATGCGGCTCTCCGCCGCCATCTCGCAGGTCGTCAGTCTCGAGGAGCTCTGAACCCCGGGGGAGGACTGAGCCATGGAGATCGAGCGCTGGTACTACCGTATCCGGGCCGCGTTGGGCACGCTGATCCATCGCCGCCGGGCCGAGGACGAGCTGGCCGCGGAACTCCGCGACCACGTCGAACGTGAAGCAGCGCACCAGAAGAGCTACGGCGTGTCCCCCGCGGAGGCCGCGCGACGAGCGGGCGCAAGCCTCCAGGCGGTGGAAACCGTCAAAGAACGCTGCCGCGAGGTGCGGCCCATGGGGTGGCTCGAAGACCTCTGGAAAGACACCCGCGTGGCGGTGCTCGGCTTCAGCCGCAATCCACTGTTCGCGCTCATCTGCATTTCCACGCTCGGGCTCGGCATTGCCGCGAACACCACGATCTTCAGCGCCATGGACACACTGTTGGTGCGGCCACTGCCATACCGGGATGCGGACCGCGTGGTCTTCACGCTTGGCTGGAGCGTGCGCACCGACTCGATGCTGTTCAATGTCCGGCCGGCCGACTGGGTCGAGTGGCGCGATGCGACGCGCTCGTTCGAGGCGGTCTCGGCGTACCGTTACCTGGCCGCCAACCTGACCGGCGTGGACCGACCCGCGCGACTGCGGGCCTACCGCATCACCCCGAACAGCTTCGCGATACTCGGTGTCGACCCACTACTCGGACGGGACTTTCGCGACAGCGATGCCGCCCCCGGCGCGGACGACGTGACCATTCTGAGCCATACCGTGTGGCGGAACCGATTTGGCGGGGACCCGACCATCGTCGGCCGCGACCTGATCCTCAACGACGCCGCTGTGACGGTCGTCGGGGTCATGCCGCCTCGTTTCGCCTTTCCACAGAGCAACTGGGCCGGCGACCTCTGGCTGCCGCTCGGCTTCGATGTGGCGTCGCTGGCCTCCAACCGGGAAACGTCGGCCTCGATGGTATCGGTGGCGCGGCTGCGTCCGTCGGTCTCGCTCGAACAGGCGCAGACCGAGATGGACACAATCTACCAGCGTCTCGAAGCGGCGAGTCCGGACACCAACGCCGGAATCGGCGTCCGGATCAGGACGATGCAACAGATGCTGTCCGACGTGCTCTTCGCGCCGCTCGTGCTGTTGATGGCGGTGGTCGCGGTGGTGCTGCTGATCATCTGCGCCAACGTGGCCAGCCTGCTGCTGGCGCGTGCCTCGGCCCGAGCCAGGGAGATGGCGATCCGCAACGCGCTGGGCGCCGGCCGATTGCGCCTGTTCAGGCAACTGTTGACCGAGGCGCTGATCCTGGCAGGNCTGGGCGGTGGGCTCGGCGTCGTGCTGAGCATCTGGGGACTCGGTGCGTTGCGCCCCGGGATCCCGGGCGAGATCGCCAGTGTCATGCCGGCCGTGCGCGAGATGGGCGTCGACCTGCGCGTGCTCGCGTTCTCTGGTGGGGTATCGCTGTTGGCGACGGTGCTGTTCGGTCTGGCGCCCGCCCTCATGCTGTCGAAGCCGGCGGCAGGCGGACGGCTTGCCAACCGGTCCGGCGGAGATGGCGGGCGGCGCCGGCATCGGCTGTTATCGCTACTGGTGGTCGGCGAGGTCGCGCTGTCGGCGCTCTTGCTGGTCGGAGCCGGTCTCACCACACGGAGTCTGTGGAACGTGTTGCAGGTGGACTCGGGCTTCGAGTCCCGTGGCCTCCTGGTGCTGGACTTGACGCTGCCAATAGGCTCATACCCCGACGTGACTCGCCGGGCGACGTTTCTGACCCAGCTTGTCGACCGGGTACAGGTGTTGCCGGGTATCGAGACGGCCGNGGTCGTCAACAGCCTCCCGCTGAGCCAGACCAACAGCTCGACCGATGTCATCGTCGACGGGCAGCCGCCGGCGTCTCCGGGGGACACCCCACGGACCGACTACCGGGTCGTGAGCCGGGACTACTTCGGCACGATGGGGATCTCCCTGCTGCGCGGCCGTGGATTCGAAACCCGCGATCAGGACACGACGACCCCGGTCGTGGTTGTCAATCAGGCCTTTGCCGAGCGGTTGCTCGCTGGCGACGAGGCGCTGGGCCAGCGCGTGAAACTGGGGGTAGCGGCGGACGACCTCTGGCGCGAAATCGTCGGTGTGGTCGGCGACGTGAAACACACGGACCTGACGCAACAGACCAACCCGGCAGCCTACCTGCCGCTGCACCAGTTTGCCCGCGCCGGGATGACCCTGGTGGCGCGTGCATCCGGACCGACGACTGGTCTTGCCGCGGCCATCGGAACCGAGGTGCACGCGCTCGATCCCGATCAGCCGGCCGATGGGGTGTATCCGATGGAGCGGGCCGTGGACACCGCGATGATCCTGCACCGAGGCTCCGCCACCTTCACCGCGGCCTTCGGTGTGCTAGCGCTGCTCCTGGCCACCATGGGCCTCTACGGCGTGATCGCCTACGTCGCAGCCCAGCAGGTGCCAGAGCTGGCCATCCGGATGGCGCTCGGAGCCCAGCCGGGCGACGTGCTCCGGATGGTGCTCCGGAAAGGAGCCGTGCTTGCGCTGGTCGGAATCGGACTTGGTCTGGCGGCAGCGTTCGCCATGATGCGCCTGCTGGCCAGTCTGCTCTACGGGCTGACGCCAAGCGACCCCGTCACGTTCTCGGTGGTCGCCGTCGGTCTGGTCACGGTCACCCTGCTGGCCTGCTACCTGCCGGCCAGACGGGCATCCAGGATCGACCCGATGACCGCCCTGCGGCTCGAGTGAAGCTGAACGGGTCCGGCCCCGAGAAACGAAGAGCGTCAGCCTCTATTGGCCGACCCGCTCGGCCGGCTCGTCCGGCCCCACCCACTCGTCGGTGGGGCCGAGCAGCATGAAGTGACCGGGCTCGCTGCGACCACCGTCCTCGAGCTCGGTCGTGCCCACCCCGAGATACACGTAGTCGTCGAGCTTGCGGATCTCGTCGATGAGGGTGCTCTCGGCGTTGTAGGCGCCGTAATACATCAGCAGCGACGGTTTCCCGTCGATGAGCGAGGTGCCCATCTCGGTGGAGAACTGCATGTTGCGCACCACCTTGCCGCCGGGGTACCGCCAGCGGTTGTAGCCCTCGCCGGTGGTCNCCGTGCTCGGCATGTAGGCCTTTCCGAGCCAGAAGCCGATCTCGGAATTCTCGTCGTACATCCGCGCGTCGGTGGCCATGCGCCGCTCCGGGTCGCCGGAATTTGGCACCAGCCCCATGTAGTGGCCGTTCAGCTCGGCCATGTCGGCCGCCGGCGCCGCCTTCCACAGCTCGATGATCTCGTCACGCGAGAGGGCCAGTACCCTCTCCAGCGTCCACTCGCCCGCATCGTCAACTGCCAGCGCCGCCGCGGTGCCTGACGGCGCCGCCCACAGGAAGAAACCGCCCAACACCACCACCACCATCACACCGATTGCGACGCCGACGAGTTTGCCGAGTGTCATCGCGCCCTCCTGGCTCTGCCGCCCGCCTCAGGCGGATATAAGCTCCGATCGTGCAAGCACAAGTCTACGCTTTTCGGAACCGGCATGCCAGAATGCCGGACACGGAGGTCAGGATGAGTCGAAACGCCCCCCACCTGCCGATTGCGGCCCTCAAGGGCCTTGCTACCGCGGCTGTCGCGCTCGTGCTCTCCACGGCGTCTCCAGCGGACGCGCAGGACAGGCAAGAAATGACCGGCGAGTGGCGGGTGTTCGCGGGCGATCAGGCCAGCACCAAATATTCCGGCCTCGACCAGATCTCGGCCGACAACGTCGGCGACCTACGACCCGGTTGGATCTGGGACGCCGCCGCGCTGGACGCCGCCACCGGCGAACGCCCACGCGGGTTCCGCGCGACGCCGCTGAAGATTGGGAACCGCCTCTATGTCAGCACCGCGCTAAACCAGGTGGCGGCACTCGACCCTGGCACCGGCACTCTTGTATGGTCCTACGACCCGAAAGCGTACGCTTTCGAGACCCCCACGCACGGCGGTCTCGGCAGTCGCGGCGTGTCCTACTGGAGCGACGGTGCCGGCAACGACCGCATCGTGTTTGCCACCGGTGGGATGCAGCTCTTCACGCTCGAGCCGGAGACCGGCGCGCTCGACCGCGACTTCGGCGACGACGGCATCGTCGACCTTACCAAGGGGCTGGGCCGAGAGATCGCCCGCGAGCACTACAACATGAAGTCGCCGCCGACCATCTGCGGCGACACGATCGTGCTCGGGTCGATCGTGAACGACCTCGGGCTGACCCGACAGATGCCGCCCGGCCACGTGCGCGGCTACGATGTGCGTACCGGCGCCATGAAGTGGATCTTTCACACCATCCCGCAGGAGGGCGAACCCGGTGTCGAGACCTGGGAGAACGGCTCGTGGCGCTATACCGGAAATACCAACGTCTGGTCCTGGATGAGCTGCGACGAAGACCTCGGCCACGTCTATCTGCCGCTCGGGACTCCGAGCGACGACTGGTATGGCGGGCATCGGCTCGGCGACAACTTGTTCGCCGAAAGCCTGGTCGCGCTCGACGCCGACACGGGCGAACGCATCTGGCACTTTCAGGCGGTGCACCACGGCGTCTGGGACTACGACTTCCCGACGGCGCCGAATCTGGTCGACATCGTCGTCGACGGCCGCCCGATACGAGCCGTAGTCCAGGTGAGCAAGCAGGCGTTCGCCTACGTGCTCGACCGGGTGACCGGCGAGCCGGTCTGGCCAATTGAGGAACGCCCGGTGCCGCCCAGTACCGTGCCGGGCGAGCGGCTCTCCCCCACCCAGCCGTTCCCAACCAAGCCACCCGCCTTCGACCGCCAGGGTGTCACCATCGACGACCTGATCGACTTCACCCCGGAGCTGCGGCAAGAGGCACTCGACATCGTCGAAGACTTCGTCATCGGCCCGATCTTCACGCCGCCGATCGTCGCCGGTCACGACGACAAGCAAGGCGTCATCCAGCTGCCTGGCATCATCGGCGGGTCGAACTGGCCCGGCGGATCGGTCGACCCGGAGACCGGGTATCTCTTCGTGCAATCGGCGACCTATCCGTGGGTGACCGCGCTGGAAGCACCCAACCCCGACGAATCGGACCTGGCCTATCGCTTCGAGACCTGGAGCCGCCAGCCGCCCGGCCCGCGCGGGCTTCCGCTCATCAAGCCACCCTACGCGCGGCTGACCGCGATCGACCTGAATCGGGGCGAGTTTGTCTGGCAGGTGCCGCACGGCGACGGACCCCGAGCCAAAGTAAACGCCCTCATCGGCGACGGCACCGATGTCGGCCCGCTCGGCTGGGAGGCGCAGTCGGCGGTCAACGGCAACGCCCCGCTCGTGACGAAGACGCTGCTCTTCGTCAACCAGGGCTTCACCCCGGACGACCCTGACAGCACCCAGCTCGGCGTGATGCGCGCCTTCGACAAGACGACCGGAGCGGTGGTGTGGGAGCAGCCGATCGACACGTCGCCACGCGGCGCGCCGATGACCTATCTGCACGAGGGGAAGCAGTATCTGGTGCTGGGCGTCGGTGGCGGCGACAGCCCGGCTGGGCTGCGGGCGTACACGCTGCCGTAACGGCGTGCAGGTCGCGGCCTGCCCGAGACCCGACCCTGCGAGGGCCCCTCCCGACATCGAGCCGACGCGTCTCAATCCAGCACGTCGAACAGATAGCTGTACTTCAGGATGACACTGCGTCCCGCGCCGGCGGGCAGAAAGTCTCCGAGCCCATCTGTCTCGTTGTAGACGAGAAACAGACCGGTGTTGGCATCCTGCAGCCAGCCGAACCGGAAGTTCGCCGACCAGAGATCGGCGCTGTCGTTGTATTGGAGCAGGCTCTGGGCGAACAGCCGTGGCGAAAAGTTGTAGGCGATGCGTGTCGTCACCAGGTTCGTGATGGCAAAGCCATTTGGTAGGTCGATCTCGTTGCGGCTCCAGCTCAGATTGACGTTCAGCGCTTCGCCTCGGCGAAACCCGACCGAGGGCCCATACGTCAACAGGTCCCCGCCGAAAAAACCGCTCGCCAGAAACCGCACACCGGCCGTGACCGGCGCCGAGCCGTTCGTGTTGTAGTTGAGCGACACCTCGTGCCAGTCGTACGCGCCCGGCAACACGGGCACTCCCGAAACGCTGAACTGGTTGACCACCCCTTCCTTCCGGATGTTCCAGGTCGTGATCGCCGTCGAGCTGTCGTCGAACTCCCACCGGTTGTCAATGTGGAGCAACGAGCTCTCGATGAAGCCGTCGTCATAGTTCCAGAAGCGATTGAACGTGACGTGCGGCTGCATCTCCTGGATCTTCAGGAGATCGTCCGGCCGCCAGGTGTAGAACAGCCCACCCTCGGCCTTCCGGAATCCAGTGCGCCGCACGAACCCCACCTCTGGGTTGAAGTTGTCGCCCATCTCCATGTAGTTGGCGCGCACGCGCCAGGCCTGGGTGTTGTAGTCGACGGCCAGGTCGTAGGCCTGGTCGTCGCCCCCTAGCCCCGGGGTCTCGGTCTGGGCGGCGAACCCAGACACCAGGCCGTTCTGACCGAACCCCCACCGGCCGTCGATGGCGTAGGTTCGGTTGATGTCGTTGTCGTCGGCGAACCGCCCCATCGCCTGCCGATTGACGAACAGCGCGCCGATGCTCGAGCGATTGGGTAAGTCCTGACGAACACGCGCCACGCTGAAGTTGTTGCCTGGCGTGGAGCCGCCGGTCGCATCCGTCTGCATGTTGAGCAGACCGACCGTCACCCCGTCCGACACCTTCCCCGACAGGCGCGCGCCCCCGAGAATCGGAATCGCTTGCCCGCCGGCACCGATGCCGATGCGACGACTGAAGAAAAGCTCGGTCTGCCCCGGATCGTTGAACGCGGCGCCCCCGCTGTTGGCGACGGTGAAGGCACCGGCGTTCTCCAGAAAGAACGGCCGCTTCTCCGGGAAGAACAGGTTGAAGCGGTCGAGGTTGATCTGCTGCTGGTCGACCTCCACCTGCGCGAAGTCGGTGTTGTAGGTCAGATCGAGCGTGAGACCCGAGGTCACCCCGTACTTGAGGTCGCCACCGATGTCCCCCAGCGCCGTATCGGTGCTGCTGGAGGCCGCACGCCGGCGCACGGCTTCGCCGACGACATACGGGGTGACGCGCAGCGTGCGCCACAACCCCTCCGGCGCCTCGACCCCGGTCAACTGGCCGGCCAGCGACACACGAAACAGATCGAACTGGCGGGGCAGGGGCGCCCAGTAGGCCAGCTCGTTCCGTCGCCGGACGTTCCGCTGGAAGTTCACGCCCCAGGTCTGCGCGCGCCCCGGCGAAAAGCGGATGGTACGAAACGGAATGGCGAACTCGGCGCTCCAGCCGATGTCCGAAATGGCGGTGCGCACCTGCCAGACGCCGTCCCAGTTCAGGTTGAAACCGCCGCCGGCGCCTCGGGACGTGCCGCCGCCGCCCATGCCGCTGCCGCCCGCCCCTTCGTTGACGACCTGGCCGTCGTACTCCTGACCGGAGGGGCTGGTGCCGAAGACGAACCCGTTTTGCCGGTCGAGAAACGTGTCGAGGATGAGCTGGAAGCTGTCGCTGTCGCTGAGCGACGAATCACGCCGGCTGTCGGTCACGATAATCGAGGTCGGATCGCGATCGTAACAGACGATGCCGAAATAGATGGTCTCGTCCGTGAACACGATGCGCACCTCGGTGCGCTCGGAGGCCGGCTGGCCCTCGTCGGGCGCCGTCTGGCGAAACCCCGTCGCCGGAACGACGCCGGTCCAGGCCGGGTCGTCGAGCACGTCGCCGTCAACCAGGGGCGGACTCTCGACCCGCACGGCACCGACGGTCCTGTCCGCGGTCGTCGACACGAAATCGATGGCGGTCACGGACTGGTCCGCTCCCGGCGGTTGGCTCTGGTCCTGGGCTGCAGCGGTCGATGGTGCCAGCGCCACAGTCACCGCGACGAGACACGACGGCAAGATGCGTTGTGTGCTCACGCGTTGATGTTGCACAGGCTGGCCGGGCTCACGAGAATTCCACCTCGAGCGTCATTGGCCGTCGACCGAGAATGCGAGCAGCACGTTCCCGGCCATGAAACCGAAGCTGCTGTAACCAGAGCTGACATAGAGCATCCCCCCGGCGATGGTGGCGCCCGGGCCGTTGAGGGCACCGCCCAGTCCCGGCACGCCGTTCACCGTGTCGTACTCGCCGACCGTGTCGGCATCCCAGATGACGTTGCCGGTGTCGGTCGCATAGGCACGGATGTGGCCATCCAGGCTCCCGGAAAAGACAACACCGGGGATCGCCGTCACCGCACCCGGCTGCGCGGTATGGCACCCGACCCTGGTGCCGCAGGTGTCCTGCACCGGCGGCGCGTGCCAGACGACCTCGCCGTCAGCGACCTGCAACGACGTCAACCCGCCCGCCTCGCCCGGGGCCTCCTCGAACGCGTCAGAGGTAGAAGCGAACACCGCCGTGCCATCGGTGGCGAAGCCCCACTCGATACCGCCGAGCACGCCGCCGTTCGCGACTCGGCTCTCCCACAGAATCTCGCCGTTCTCCGGGTCGAGGGCATACATCACACCCGACTTCTGACCGGCCAGCAGCACGCGCCGGCCGTCGGCACGTGTGGTCAGAATCATCGCGCTGCCAAAGTCGACATCCGGACCGGCATCGTCCGGGCAATTGGCGCGCACCGCCGGATCTTCCGCCATGCAGGCGACCGTCCAGGCGTCGCCCGGGAACGTCTGCGTCGTCCACAGGACGCGACCGGTGTCCATCGCCACCGCCATCAGCGCGTCACTCCCCGGGTCGACCGGCTGGGAATAGGAGTCGCCGGTCGCCACGTACATGACGTTGCGGTCGGGGTCGAGTGTCGGGGCAGCCCAGATGCCGGCCCCGGACGGCCCCCACCGCTGCACCCCCGTACTGGTAGTGTCGGTGCGCCGCGGCTCGTCGGTGATCGGGTAGGTCTTCCAGAGCTCACGTCCGGTGGAGGCGTCGAGCGCCACGATGCTCCCGCGGAAGGTGCAGCACTGATACGTCGCCACCGCCGCGGTCCCCTCCTCGAACGACGCAACCGGCACATACAGCCGACCCTCGTGGAGCGCCGGTGCACCGGTGATCCGCGCGTCGGGATGCTCGTCCACCTTCACCTTCCAGCGCTGTTCCCCGGTGGCGAAGTCGACCCCGTATACGGTCCCCGCCAGATCCCCGAAGTACGCGGTGGCGCGACCGTCGGCATCAGACCCGACCGAGATTGCCGACCGGACACCGACGTCAGCCTCGGTGACCCACCGGATGCATCCGGTGTCGGCATCGAGTGCATACACGAGCCCGACGCTCGTGCCCACCAGCGCCTGCCCCCCGGCGATGCTGGCCTGGAGCGAGGCAACGGAAACGCCCGGGAACCCGAACGCCCACTTGAGCGAGAGGTTCGGCACCTCGGCCGCCGTCACCCCGGCTGCCGCGACCGTCTGGAACCGCGCGTTGTCGTGGTCGGGGCTCCAGCCGTTCCAGGTCTGCCCGGCGAGCGGGTCACCGGTCGGCCCTCCCCCGGCGCTGCAGTAGGCCGACTGCGGAATCTGGTCGAGCGGCGGCGTCAACGACCCCGCCGGACTGCTGGAGACATACTCGGCGACGGCGCGTTTCTCGTCCTGGGTCAGGCCTGCCGCCTGGCGCACCATGAAACCGAAGTTCAGCGCCTCGTAGATCCGGTCGGCCGGGTATTCCTGAATCGGCGCCTGCGTGAGGATGGGCACCATGTTCTCGTGGCACCGGACGCAGATCTGCGTGTAGATCTGCTCGCCGCTGCGAGCCGTCTGGGCGGCCGCGCCGCCGGCGCCGTCGCTGTTGTAGCGCGGCATCCCCTTGAAGGAGGGAATCCGGCCCGACAGCCCGTAGCCGACCGTATCCATCAGGTAGCGGCCGACCACGCCGGAGCTGTTGGCGACACCGTTCGGGAACTCCGAGGTCTTCGAGTTGAGCAGAATGCGCGCCGATTCGCAGGCGCTCGCCGCGAGCACGAGCACCCGGCACCGCAGCCGCTGCTCCTGCCGCGTGCGCTTGTCGATGTAGATGAGGTCGGTCGCCTTGCCGTTGCCATCGGTCGCGATCTCGCGGGCCATCGCCTGGTCGATGATCTGGAGCCGCCCGGTCTCGAGCGCCGGAAAGATCTGCACCTGGCTGGACGAGTAGTTCGACGCGCTCAGGCAGCCGCGCCCGCACTGCCCGCGGTAGTGACACGCCGGACGCCCGTTGAGAGGGCGCGTCAGCACCGAGCGACGGTTCGGAATGCAGGGAATACCGAGCCGCTGGCTCGCCGCCCTGATCAGCAGCTCGTGCGCCTTCGGCTGGGGTGGATCGAGAAAGACGCCGTCGGGCGCGCTGCGGATGCCTTCGTGGCTCCCGGTCACCCCGATGAGCGTCTCCGCCTTGTCGTAGTACGGCGCGATGTCGTCGTAGCCGATCGGCCAGTTCACACCGAGGCCGTCACGGTCGAACGGCTTGAAGTCGTAATCGGAGAACCGAAACGTCAGCCGACCATAGTGGTTGGTGCGTCCACCGATGATGCGCGACCGAAACCACTGGAACTCGCTGTCGTCGCCGACCGTGTACGGTTCTCCCTCGAGCTCCCAGCCGCCGCTCGTCGTACTGAAGAACCCGAAGGCCTCGCCACGACCGAAGTAGCGCCGCCCGCCCACTTCGGCGCCGCGGTGGTCGTAATCATGCGGCCACTGATGCTCCTTGAAATCGCGCATCGGGTCGAGCATCGGCCCCGCTTCGAGCAGCGTGACGCGCAACCCGAGCCCGGTCAGCACGTGCGCCACCGTGCCCCCGCCGGCGCCCGAGCCGACGACGACCACGTCGTGTATCTCCTGGGTGGGCTGGATCGCAGCCACTTCTGCCATCGGTGTCAGCGATTCTACTTCAGCGGCGAGCGAACGGGCCGCATCGCTCAGGACAAGGGTGTCGTCCAGCCGGAACAGCTCCTCTGGCGTACCAGCGGTCACCGACGGCGCAGTCGTCACGGTCACCGCCATGAGTCGATCACCGTCGGCATAGAAGAGCTCGCTCCCGTCTGCGCTCCTGCGAGGACTTGCGCCACCGACAATGGATACCTTCAACCCGGTCGAGCTTGGTGTCGCGGGCGCGGTAGACCTCATCCATCCCGCCCTCGCCGATCTTGGCGGCTACTTCGTACGGTCCAATTCGGGAATCATCGTCGAGCGTCATCGTCTGAGCAGGTATGTTGCAGCCGTCAATCTAGACCAGACAGCCCAGGTTGACATTATTTGTAGTTGCGCTTTATCTTCGCTTTTCAACTTTCTTCGTTAGGAGACCCGACATGAAGCAGCCGCTAGCTGTTGGGTGCAAGTACGTTGTTCATCACGCAGCACTCGGGAGCCGGGACCACGGTGCGTGATAGTCCAAGCTGGCATGTGGTCGTCGACGGTT
>PBRZ01000098.1 GCA_002726085.1 Acidobacteriota bacterium | reverse complement strand
CTATTGTTCTGTACCAGTAGTTCGTAGACAAAGTCCGTGGCGCAGCGCCCGAACTGGCAACGCGCGACGAGGGAGAATATGGGCATATTCGACCGGGGAGCAACGCCGCCAGACGGGATGCCCCGCCCGGAAACCACCCCACGCGGGGCTAGTGGGGCCCATCGCCCCACGCCGCCCCGCGGGGCGCGCACGTGCGCGCCTGGGGCCCGTGCGGACTGCTCACCCGGGCTCACCTCGGTCGGGACTCAGCGCCGGAGCTGTGGCCCACAGGTAAGCTGCCCACGACGGGCCGCGAACGCGGCTATTCGTATCGCAATGCGATCTGCGGGTCGACTCTCGACGCGCGCAGCGCCGGGACAAACGAAGCCACGGCCGCCACGCCGATCAGCAGCACGCAGATGACGGCGAACGTCGCCGGGTCGGTCGGCGAGACGCCGAACAGCAGGCTCTCCAGGAAGCGGGTGACGGCAAAGGCGGCGACCAGCCCGAGCCCGATCCCTGCCAGCGTCGGAGCGAGCCCCATCTTCACGATCAGGCTGACGACATCGGCCGTCTTCGCGCCCAGCGCGACGCGCACACCGATCTCGCGCCGGCGGAGCCCAGCCGAATAGAACACGACCCCGTAGACGCCCAGGGCCGCCAACGCGAGCGCCAGCAGGCCGAACACACCGGCCCCCAGTGCCGCCATGCGCTGAGTCAGCATCGACGCCCCCACGTGCTCCTCCATCGACATGATGCCGAACACCGGGAGGTTCGGGTCCAGGTTACGAATTTCCGCCCTCGCCGCCGCCATCAGCTGACTCGGTGGGCTCGCCGCCCGGGCAATCAAGGTCGAGTCTGATCGATAGACCTGCTGCAGTGTCCCGTAGAGGAAGAACCCGCTGTCCTCGCCCAGTGATCGATGCTTCACGTTCCCGGCGACACCGATGATCTCGAGCGGCGCGTTGTTGGCCACGATGCGCCGGCCCACCGGGTTCTCTCCAGGCCAGAAACGCTCGGCAAACGTCTGGTTGACGACGACCACCTCGGTGGTGTCGTCACCATCACCCGAATTGAAGCCGCGGCCATAGAGCAGTGGGATGCCCAGCTCCTCGAGCAGCGCACGCTCGGCGCGGACCATGTCGGCCACTGTGATGACCGGAAAATCCGAGCCGTACGGCCGGCCCGTGTCC
Source organism: Acidobacteriota bacterium (assembly GCA_002726085.1). Classification (GTDB taxonomy): domain Bacteria; phylum Acidobacteriota; class Vicinamibacteria; order Vicinamibacterales; family UBA8438; genus NP936. Next base: position 34,981 of record PBRZ01000098.1, on the reverse strand, counting down.
GGGTCCAGCGACGACGGCCCCGTCGTGCCCCGGCAGCCCCCGAGCAGATTCGAGCTGACAACGAAGAACCGATCGGTGTCGAACGCCTTGCCCGGGCCGATCATGCCGTCCCACCAGCCGAGACCCTTGCCACGGCCGGCATCGCGCTCCTGGGCCCGAAAGCCGTCGCGCGTGCTCTCCCCGGACGGCGCCGCCGCCTCGCCCGCCGCATGGGCGTCGCCGCTCAGCGCATGGCAGACGAGAATGACGTTGTCGCGCGCCGGCGACAGCGTGCCGTAGGTCTCGTAGGCGATGCGCACCGGATGCAGCTCGCCCCCGCCGTCGAGCGGGAGCGGACGCGGCAGGTCGATGAACTGGGTCTCGACGACGCCCACCGAGCCCTCGCCGGACCCNGTCTGCGACGTCGGCTCCGGATTCGCCATCGGTGCATCATATCGTTGCCTGCAGTCACCCGGGCCCAGCTGTCGAGATTCGAGGCGGCGGATTTCCGGCTAGTCGTCATAAGGGGCAACGATCGTCCCATCCGATGTTGTGCTTCCGCGTTTCAGTCGGGCTCGGTCCCAATTCGAGCCGCGATTCTCGAGGGCAAGGAGGAGAGCGCAATGGGTGAGTCCAGCGTCAACAATGGAGTCAACGTCCAGGCACTGCTGGATGCACGCAAGGCGCTGACCGAAGCGCCCGAGGCTGCCAAATTCAACTGGCGTGCGTCGTGCAAGTGGCAACACGGCACGCACAGCAAATCGACCACACAGGGATTCCACGGTCTTGGCGAGGAGCAGCAGCACAAGACCGAGTTCTCGTTCGACGCCGACCACCCCGAGGCTTTCGCCTCGGAGGACCTCGGTGCGACGCCGATCGAATACGTCCTCGTCGGTCTGGCCAGCTGCTTGACAGCCGGCGTGGCGTCGGTGGCGCAANATCGCGAAATCCAGCTGCGCTCGGTCGAGGCCAAGCTCGAGGGGTCGATGGACATTCAGGGCATCCTCGGCATCGACAGCGACGTGCGCAACGGCTATGACGACATCAAGGTCACCTTCGATATCGACGCGGATGCGTCGCAGCAGGACATCGAGGCCCTGGTGGCACAATCGCAGAAGCGCTCGGCGGTGTACGACGTCGTGACCAACCCGACGAATGTGACCGTCGCCGTGAACAAGCACCTAGACGGGGCTACGCCCCGAACCCGACGCGGGCGCTTGTGGGGGCCATACGCCGCACCCGCGAGGCGCGCACGTGCGCGCCTGCGTCTAGACTGCGGAGACGAGTCATCGAACAGATAGCCACCGTCGTTATCGGGGCCGGCCACGCGGGCTTGGCGACGAGCTATTTCCTCAGTGAGCACTCGATCGACCACGTGGTGCTCGGGCGCGGGGAGATTGCCAACACCTGGCGTCGCGAGCGCTGGAATTCGCTACAGCTGCTGACGCCGAACTGGCTGACCCGATTGCCCGGCCATTGTTATGACGGCAGCGACCCCGACGGCTACATGGCGATGCCCGAGGTCATCGCGTTCGTCGACCACTTCGCCGCGGCGACGGCGGCGCCAGTGCGCACGCACACCACGGTCACATCGGTCCGGCAGACCGACGACGGGTACCACATCGCCACCGACACGGGCGACCTCGGGTGCCGGTGCCTGGTCCTGGCGAGCGGAGCCTACAACGTTCCCTCGGTGCCGGCCTTGCACGAAGCGTTGCCGTCATCCATCGAGTGTCGCACTCCGATCGACTACCATCAGCCGGACACGTTGCCCGAGGGCGGTGTGCTGGTCGTGGGCGCCTCGGCAACCGGCGCACAGCTGGCTGACGAGATTCATCGCTCCGGTCGGCCGGTGACGCTGGCGGTGGGCGAGCATGTGCGGCTGCCACGAACCTATCGCGGACGCGACATCCTGTGGTGGATGGACGCGTCCGGTATCTGGAACGAGCGCTACGATGAGATCGACGACCTCACGCGCGCTCGACGGCTGCCGTCGCCGCAACTGGTCGGAACACCGGAGCACGCCACACTCGACTTCAATGTCCTGGCAGACGCGAGCGTCGAGCTGGTGGGTCGCTGGGCCGCAGTGCGAGACGGCAAGGCGCTGTTCTCGGGAGGAATGCGCAACCAGTTCGCCCTGGCCGACCTGAAGATGAACCGCCTCCTGGACACATGCGATGGGTGGGCGAGCGCACACGGTCGCGATGCCGATACCGCACCCCCGGAGCGCTTCGAGCCGACCCGAGTGCCGGAATCGCCCCGTCTCGAGCTCGACCTCACGAGTGGTGAGATCCGATCGATCGTCTGGGCCACCGGGTTTCGTCCCGACTACAGCTGGCTCGACGTACCGGTCCTCGATCGCAAGGGATACCTGCGGCACGACGGCGGGGTGGTCGACGCACCAGGTCTCTACGTCACCGGTCTGCCCGTGCTCAGACGGCGCAAGTCCAGCTTCATCAACGGAGCCGAAGACGATGCCCGCGACCTGACCGAGCATCTCGCTGGCTACCTCGCCGCACACTGACCACTCTCGGGCGGATCGTCGCGCAGCGCCTCGGTCGCGTGACATAATCAGCCAACGTTTCCAACGCACGGGAGGGGTCATGCGTCAGGCTAGCTCGCCGTTCTTCCGTGCGTGGATCACGATACTGACGTGTGCGGTGCTCACCATCGGCATCACCCATCCCAGCCAGGCACAAGATTCCGGCTTCGCGCCAGTCACCGACGAAGAGCTGCAGAACCCCGAGCCGGCCGACTGGCTGATGTGGCGGCGGACGCTCGATGGCTGGGGCTACAGCCCGCTCGACCAGATCGACCGTGACAACGTCGGCACGTTGCGGATGGTGTGGACGCGGGCCATGGACCGGGAAGGCCGGCAGCAGGGCACTCCGCTCGTCCACGACGGCGTGCTCTACATGCCGAACCCGAACGACGTCATCCAGGCGATTGACGGGGTGACCGGCGACCTGCTGTGGGAACACCGCCGCGATCGCCCTGAGGACCTCAGCGAGTATCTGATCGCGAGCCTTGCCTCCACCAACCGCAATCTGGCGATTTGGGGCAACTACATCATCGACACCAGCGGCGACGACCACGTCTTCGCACTCGATGCCACCACCGGCGAGCTGGCCTGGGACACCGAGATCCTCGACTATCACCTGAACCCGGCCAACCAGACGTCTGGACCGATCATCGCCGACGGCAAAGTGATCTCGGGGCGAAGTTGCACGCCGCGTGGCGGACCCGACGCCTGCGTCGTCACGGCTCATGACGCGACCACCGGAGCAGAGCTGTGGCGTCGCCGTCTGATACCTGCACCGGGCGAGCCGGGTGACGAAACCTGGGGAGACGTCCCGTTTGAAGAGCGCCACCACGTCGGCGCCTGGATGGTGCCAAGCTTCGACCCCGAGCTGAATCTGATCTACGTCGGCACCTCGGTGACCTCGCCCGCCCCGAAGTTTCTGCTCGGCGGGAGCGAGAACGCGCACCTCTATCACAACTCGACGCTCGCGCTGGATGCCGACACCGGCGACATCGTCTGGTACTACCAGCATCTGAACGACAATTGGGATCTTGACCACCCCTTCGAGCGGCTTCTCGTCGACACGGCCGTCAGACCGGACCCGACCGCGGTCAGCTGGATCAACCCGCGGCTGCAGCCGAGCGAGACGCGCCGCGTGATAACGGGCATCCCAGGCAAGACGGGCGTGGTGTACACCCTGGACCGGGCCACGGGAGAGTTTCTGTGGGCGACCCCGACCATCACGCAGAACGTGATCAGCAGCATTGACGGTGCGACCGGGGCGGTGACGGAAAACTCGGAGCTCGTGTTCAACAGTGTCGGTCAGGAGGTGCTGGTCTGCCCGCACGCAAGTGGCGGCAAAGACTGGGAGGCGGGCGCCTACAGCCCGCTGACGAATACAATGTATTTCCCGCTGCGCAACGTCTGCGCACGGATGCGCGCCACCACCCCCGACGACCCGACCAACCCGCTCTACGCGATTGCCTGGCGGGGCCAGATCGCGCCGGGCACCGACCAGGTCGGCACCGTGCAGGCGATCTCCGCCGAGACCGGTGAGACCACCTGGCGATACGACCAGCGGGCCGCCACCATGTCGCTCGTCGCGACCGGGGGCGGACTCGTTTTCGGGGGCGATGTCAACGGCCGGTTCCGGGCCTTCGACCACGAAACCGGAGAGATCCTGTGGGAGATTAACCTCGGCTCGGCCGTCTCCGGTTTTCCGATTACCTACGCGGTCGACGGACGGCAGTACGTTGCGGTGAGCACCGGCACGCCTCGCTTCCTTAACTTGACGCCGGAGTTGCGCCCGAGCACCGGCAACAACCTCTTCGTGTTCGCCTTGCCGGACCGGAACTGAGTGAGGAGTCTTGTCATGAGAACAGCGACTGCAATCGGCCTGATCACGATCGGCATGTTGTGGCAGGGTGCAACCGGTGCAGAGGCGCAGACCTGCCAGCCGGATGGCGAGGTCCAGTTCTTGTGCGGACCGGTGAGTCCGGAGGACCTCGCGCCCGTTCCCCAGTCTCCCTGGGTCATCGTCTCCAGCATGGTGGACGAAGGACACCTCTATCTGGCTGACATCCGTGACCACCGCTCGACCGTGATTTTTCCTACCGACACCTCACGACCGCGACACGACATCACCCGCTACGGCGCGTGCCCCGGACCGGTGTCGAGGCAGTTCAGACCGCACGGCCTCAATTTGCACCCCGGGGACAGCGGACGCCACACCCTGTATGTCGTTGGCCACGGAGAACGGGAAGCAATCGAGGTCTTCGAGGTCGATATGGACGGCGCCGCACCGACCCTGACCTGGGTGGGATGCGCGGTGGCGCCGGAGGAGCTCGGGCTCAATTCCGTGGTCGCGCTTCCGGAGGGTGGCTTTGCGGCGACGAGCCCCCAGACCGGCGACGTGTGGGAATGGAGCTCCGACTCGGGGTGGAGCCGCGTTCCGGGCAGCGAAGACATCGGCCCGAACGGACTGGAAATCTCTCGAGACGGTCAATGGTTCTACGTGGGTGGATACGGAGACCAGGCGTTGATCCGCTTGTCGCGTGGACGTACACCGATCCAGAAAGAGGCGGTCGCGGTTGGGTTTCATATCGACAACGTCCGCTGGGGGCCTGGCGAGACGCTGTTTGCCGCCGGACATCTCGGACCAACGCGGGCCGCGATTGGCGAGTGCATCCGGCAGCGGCAATGCGACGGGGTGACATCGCGGGTTGCGCAGATCGATCTGGCGACGTTCACAGCCGAGGAAATCGTCCGTTACCCGTCGAACAACTTGCTGATCCTTGGGACGGTCGCAATTCAGGTTGGAGACGAGATTTGGGTTGGCGGCGTCGCCGACGGCGACAGAATCGCGCGTTTCCCGGCCCCATAGAGCTGACAGTCGGCGCCGCGGGCAGTCTTCTGGTGACATCATGAAAAACAGCACGCTCCTGGCCCTGTGTGTTACGACTCTCTGGGCTCATCCGGCTCACGCACAAACGACGGTCGGCGACACCTTGACGACCGCGCGAGCCCAAGATGGCAGCTACATCAGTTGGCGCGAGCACATCATCGACGAACCGGCGACCGCCGGGTTCAACCTGAGCGGCAGCGATGGCCTGGTGATGGCGGACCTCGATGGCGATGGGTATGAGGACATCGTCTCGGTCCATGAATCCGACAGTGAGTACGACTCGAGCGTACCGGACCCGGACTACGACGTCGGCACCGATGGCCACGTGCGTATTGCCTTCGGGTCGGCCGACCCGAACCGCTGGACCAACATCACCCTGGCTGAAGGCACCGACGCACCGGCCCCGGAGGATGCCGCGATTGCCGACGTGAACGGCGATGGGCATCTCGACGTGATCGTCGCGGCCGAGCTGGCGCATCTCATCTATCTGCAGAACCCCGGCGCCACGGCGCGCACTGAACCGTGGCCGCGTCTCATTCTGCCGATGACCAAAGACCGCGGGTCCTACATCCGCGTGTTCTTTGCCGACTTCGATGGCAACGGCGTCCCCGAAGTGACGGCACCGAACAAGGGCTCGCAGCGGCCGGCGCCGGACGACTTCGCGCGGTCGACCTCTGTCTCGCTCTACGAAGTGACCGGGGATCCGCTGAACGGCGACAACTGGACCGAAACCGAGCTGGGACACTACAGCGTGCCGCAGAACGCCGAGCCGGTCGATCTGGATGGCGATGGCGACCTGGACATCGTCGTCGGAACGCGCGGCGAGAATCGGCTGCTGTTCTTCGAGAACACGAGCCGCGGGAGCCTCAGTTTTCGCGAGCACGCAATCGGCATCTACGGGGCGCGGGCGGCCGGCTTCAATCTCGAGTATGTCGACCTCAATCAGGATGGCCGTCTGGACATGGTCGGCGCCGCCACCGGAGGCCTCGCCTGGCTCGAGCAACCGGAACGCATCGACGATGCCTGGAACGCGCACCGCATCGGCACCTTCGCGCCCGATAGCATGACCGGCTTGGAGATGGCGGACATCGACGGCGACGGCGACCTGGACGTGATGGCCGGCAGCTACAGCCGCGGGCCCCGCGAAGGGGACGGTGACGTCGACAAGGACGATGCCCTGGGGCGCATTGGCTGGTTCGAGCATCCCGGCGGCGACGGAACCGGCACCTGGACCAGGCACGACGTCTCGCGGCGCAAGCGCGGCATGTACGATAAATTTATCGCCCGGGACGCCGATGGCGACGGCGACGTCGACTTCTTCGGCACGCGTGGCAACAGCGCCCCATATGACGGCGTGTACTGGCTGGAACAGGTGCGCTCCAACACACCACGCCCCGCGTTCGAGCGAGCCCGCACCGAAGACAGCCCGGAGATGCCCCTCCCCTAGTCCCGGCGCTCATCATGCGACGACGCGATTTTCTGAAGACGGTCGGTGTGGCCACGGCCTCGGCCGCCCTGCCCCAGCGGCTGGGAGCGGCCCAGGAACGCCGGGATAGACCGAACATCGTGTTCGTGCTGGCTGACGACATGGGCGTCGGCGACCTGTCGTATCTGAACGCCGATTCCCAGATCCCGACCACGAACATCGACCGCATCGGGCGCGAGGGAACCTACTTCTCGGACGCACACTCGCCATCGGCGCTGTGCACGCCGACGCGCTACGGCATCCTGACCGGCCGGTACTGCTGGCGGACCAGAGTGCAGAGGGGCGTGCTCTGGGGCTACAGCCGTCACCTGATCGAACCGGAGCGGCTGACCGTGCCGTCGCTGCTGAAGCAGCACGGATACAACACCGCGCACATCGGCAAATGGCATCTCGGCATGGACATGCCGACCACCGACGGCCAAGGCACGCGGCTGCCCCACGCCGGTGCGGACCGGCGCGCCTACACCGCCGATGTCGACTGGACCGGCACCATTCAAAACGGGCCGCGCGCGGTCGGCTTCGACCACTTCTATGGCATCTCCGCCTCGCTCGACATGCACCCCTACATCTACATCGACGACGACCGGTTCGTCGGGGAGTGCACCACCACGCAGGACCTGCTGTTTGTCACGCGCGACTACCGGCCGGCGCGCTATGCCGACAACACCGGCCCCTCGCACGCCGACTTCGTCGCCGAAGAGGTGCTGCCGATCATCACCCGCCGGACAGTCGACTACATCGAGCGACAGAGCGCGGATACGCCGTTCTTCATGTGTATGTCGCTGACGGCGCCGCACATCCCGATCGTGCCGTCCGCCGAGTACCAGGGGCGGAGCCAGCTTGGTGCCTACGGCGACTTCTGCATCGAGGTGGACGAGTCGGTGGGACGGGTGCTGGACGCGCTCGACCGACAAGGGCTGGCCGAGAACACACTGGTGGTCTTTGCCGCCGACAACGGGTGCGCCCCCTACATCGGCGTCGAGGAGATGAACGAGCTGGGACACTACCCGAGCTACATCTACCGCGGCTACAAGTCAGACATCTGGGAAGGCGGCCATCGCATCCCGTTTCTCGCCCGCTGGCCGGGCCGCGTCGCGGCCGGCTCCAGTTCGGACGAGACCGTCTGCCTGACCGATCTGCTCGCCACCTGCGCCAGCATTCTCGGCACCGAGCTACCCCGCGATGCCGGCGAAGACAGCTACGACATCCTCCCCGCGTTGCTGGGACAGCGGCTGTCTCAGCCGATCCGGGAAGCGACCGTCCACCACGCCGGCGACGGGTCGTTCTCGATCCGCCAAAGGCGCTGGAAATTGGAGCTAACGCCCAGCTCCGGGGGCTACGGGAACCTGAACGACGAGGAGGTGCGGCAGCGGAACCTGCCCCCCATCCAGCTCTATGACCTGGAGGCGGACATCGCCGAAACGCGGAACGTCTACGACCTGTATCCGGACGTGGTGGAGCGGCTGACGGCGCTGCTCGAGAGCTACCAGGGTAGGGGGCGCAGTACGCCCGGATGACCAGAACTATCGCCGGGACGTGCGCACCCCCGAACAGTCGTGGCGCACGGCTTCAGCCGTGCGATCGCAGGCCTGAAGGCCTGCGCCACAGAGTCAATCGCCTCCTCTACTTCGCGGCGTCGTCTTCGGCCCGCCTGCCGGCGAGCATGCCGATCATGCCCTCATTGCCCTCGTGGCAGGCATACTCGTACATCAGGTCGTTCAGGCTCCAGAACGGATAGGCGACGGTCCACGACTGCGTGTACATCTGCGGGTCGAAGACCTCGACCTCGTACTCGAGGGAGTCCGGACCGGTCCGGGTGAACCGCTCGATCAGGGTTATGTCCTCGCCGGAGCCTTCACTCGAGTCGAACAGGGACCAGGGCTGCAACGCGCTGACGCGGGACTCGAGGTTCGAGGTCACGACCACCAACGTGTCGCCCTCGAAGTGCCCGGTGGAAATGCCGTTCCACTGGCCGATCTTGTCCGACGGATGGTCGCGACCGTCCAGTGCCACCACGCGCACCTCGTGGACCTGCTCGATCAGCATCACCACGTGATCGGGCGTCTGGAACACCTGCATGTTGTTGTTGTAGGAGCGCGGGAACATCGCATTCGGCATGCCGCCGCGCGTGACACACCGCTCCCAGATGTGGCGGTCTTCCCAGGTATCGCCCCGCTCCGCGCCCCCGGGAGACTTGAGCCGGGTCTTGCTGGCGTACTCACCAGCGGCCGTCTTCGGCGGCAGACGACCGTCCGGCGGGTCGACGACCATCGACGTCCGGTTCGTGCGCTGGCCCCGGTCCATCCAGAAATTGTTGTACGCGCCGACGTTGCCGCCTGCCTCGGTCCGCTGGGCGGCCCTGTTCGCCAGCTCTTCGTCGCGCGCTGCCGTGGAGGCGCGGATCGACGCGACCTCCTCGTCAGTCAGCGTCTCCCGCCCCGCTTGCGCGGTGGGCCGCTCAAACGGCGTGGCCCCCGAGGACGTCCAGATCCCCTGCAGGTCCGGATCTCCCCACCCCGTCTTGGGGGCGGACTGCGCTGTGGCCGACGTGGCTGCCAGAGCCAGGGTGACGATCGCGATGAGGGGAACGGCAAATAAACGGAGCTGACGAAAGCTCATCTGAATCCTCCTTGGAGACCGCGGTTCCAAGCTAGCCCGTAACGCGCGGATCTGAATACAAGAATCTTGCACAGGCGTTGCTCGACGTCAAGTCCTGCGAGTCGACCAGCGATGAAACCCGCACGCCCAACGGTCAGTCGACCGGGTTGGTGGCGAACACGGTCAGCTCTGTGGTGAAGCCCCGATCGTGCATCTCGAGCACCGCCTTCACCATGTGGGCGATGTCTTCGGCTTGGAGCTTTGAGGGATGGTCAACCTGCTCGAAGCCGGCGGTGGCAGCGAAGTCGGTGATGACCTCGCTCGGATTGATCTGCATGACGCGCACATTGTGCTTTCGCAGCTCGGCTCGCCAGCACTCGGTCATGCCTCGAAGGGCGAACTTGCTCGTCATGTAGGCAGTACCCTGAGCCGCGCCGCGAAGAGAGGCAGTCGAGGCGATGTTCACGATGTGTCCTGCGTTTCGCGCGACGAAAATCTTTGCTGCCTCGCGCCCCATCAGCATCGCGCCCGTCACGTTCGTGGCGACGATCCGTTCAAAGCTCGCCAGATCCATCTCGACGAGGGGCTTGAAGACGCCCACACCGGCGTTGTTGATCAGCACGTCGAGGTCACCGAACGTGTCCAGCGTCTCTTTGTAGGTTCGCTCGACATCCTGCTCCTTCGACACGTCGGCCTCAATCGCGTGGGCCCCGATCGTGCCGGCCGTGTTCTCGAGCGTCTGCCGGTCACGTCCTGTAATCGCCACCTTGGCCCCGGCTCGGATGAGCGATTCGGAGATCGCTCGGCCGATACCTCTGCTTCCACCCGTCACGAGCGCGATCTTGCCGGTCAGTTTCATGGGACCCTCAGTGTAGCGCAGCGACAGGCACGCCTGTGTCGGTGCTCACGCGGCCGCTCCTTATCAAACCATCAGACTCGAGGCCTCGGACCGATTACCTACTCCCGGAGCAAGACACTCGGGTCCAACGCCGCGGCTCGCCGGGCCGGAGCATAACTGGCGAACCAACCAACGACGGCCAGGAGCAGCGCAACGCCCGCGAAGCTCACCGGATCTGTCGCGCTCACTTCGTAGAGCTGACGCCGGGCGACGCGCGTCACGGCGAAGGCCCCCACGAGGCCGACGCCGATGCCCCCAGCGGTCATCATCATCCCTTGGCGAACAATCAGCCGCACGATATCGCGATGCTCGGCGCCGATGGCGATTCGCAGGCCGATCTCACGAGTCCGCTGAGACACGAAGTACGACAGCACCTCGTAGACCCTGGTCGCCGCCAGTAGGACGGCGATTGCACCGAAGACCACGAAGACCTGCCCAAAGAGACGTTGCCGCCAAAACGTGAGTCGGTGCACGTCATCCATCAACTGGACGTCGAACACCGAGAGGGCGGCGTCTATCGCGCTGACGGCCTCGCGCGCCGGCCCAGCGGCAAGGGCTGGGTCGCCAAGGGCTCGGATCAGCACCGTGGGGACCCTGGCGACCACGTGCGGGAACGGCAAGTACGCAGTCGGTAGCGGTCGATTGCTGAGATCCCAGTTGGAGATGTCGCGCGAGACACCGATCACCGTATGCCACACGCCGTCAGTGCCGTCGGCGAGTCGGAATCGCCTTCCAAGGGCGTCCTCGTCCGGCCACAGCCGGTCGGCCATGCGCCGGTTGACAATCGCCACCGCCGAGCGCGTACGCCCTTCGGCGACCGTGAAGTTGCGCCCGCGCAGCAGCGGGACATTGAGTGTGTCGAAGTACCGGGACGTCACACCGCCGTAAAGCACGGTCGGCGCATCGCGCCCTGAAGATCTTGCGCGCAGCCGTGTGCAGGTCCATCATTGGTGTGCACGGACCAGGGTCGTAAGCGCGAGGAGGAGGGTGAGATGAGCCATCGATGTCCAGCGGTGCCGTTCTCAGCGATCGTGGTCGTGGCGCTGGCGGCCATACCCGCTGCGGCCCAGACCGCCCCCCGTACATCATGGGGGCAACCGGATCTGCAAGGCATCTGGGACTTTCGCACCATCACTCCCTTGGAACGACCCGAGGACTTGGGCGACAAAGAGTTCCTGACCGCCGAGGAAGCGGCGAACCTCCAACAAGAAGCGGTCGATCGTGATATCCGCCTGTGGGAGCAGGACGCCCGGCGAACGGAGGCTGGTGGCAACGTCGGCGGCTACAACAATTTCTGGATGGACCGGGGAACAACGACGATCGAAACTCGCCGCACGTCGCTGATCGTGAACCCGCCGAACGGGAGATTTCCGGAGCTGTCACCGGTCGGTCAGCGGCGAACCGACGAGCGCCGAGCGTATCTGGAGGAGCATGCCGCTGATTCATACGTGGACCTGAACACCTCCGATCGGTGCATCGTGGGGTTCAACGCCGGCCCTCCCATCACACCGCTCGCCTACAACCAGAACATGCAGCTCCTGCAGACGCCGGACCTCGTCGTGGTGTTCACCGAAATGGTCCACACGGCTCGCATCGTGCCACTCGATGGCCGTCCTGCGCTCACCGAGGGTATCCGTTTGTGGTCGGGGGACTCCCGCGGCCATTGGGAGGGCGACAGCCTGGTCGTCGAGACCGCGAACTTCAGCGACACGCGGCGGTGGATTCCCCTCGGCTCCGCAGCGCCGGGGTTGGTCTCGACCGCGAACATGACGCTGGTCGAGCGCTTCACCCGCGTGGACGCGGACACGCTCGAGTACACCTTTACCGTGACTGATCCGGAGACGTGGACGAGCCCGTGGACGGCGTCGATGCCGATGCAGCGGACCGACGTGTCGCTCTTCGAGTACGCGTGTCACGAAGGGAACTACTCGATGGAGGGCATCCTCGCTGGAGCGCGGGCAGAAGAAAAGGCCGCCGAACGAGCCACGAACCAAGGGTCGCGGTAGTGGCTGCGGCAGCCGCGATTAGGGGTTCTCGATGACCCCCAGCTGCTGCATCATCCCGAGACTGTCCTCGACCCCCCAATGTTCCACGATCTGGCCGTTCGTCAGGCGCACGACGTGGATTTCATTGACCGTGATCTTCCGGCCGGTGGCGGCGATGCCCATGAACTCGCCTTGATGCGTGCCAGTGGTTACCTGGCGCATCACGACCTTGTCGCCTTCCGCGATCAGGTCCTCATCGCTGATCGCCAGATCGGGGAAACCAGTCCGAAACATGGTTGCGAGTTGCTTGAGACCGGCCTTCCCGGTCGGTAGACCCGGCAGCGGCGAGTGTTCGACGTAATCATCGGCCACCAGCTCGTCGACTACGTCGAGATTTCCCTTCACAAATAGTTCGCCGACGAAACGTTGCACTGTGGCTTTGTTGGCATCGGACATGCGGCGCTCTCCTCGATGGGTCGTGGACGTGCTCGTAACAGCAGCCCGACGTCGTCGGGTCGGTCCTGGCGCCGCTATCCTTGCCTGGCGTTGCGCTGACACGAAGTGCGTGCCTTGGGTCGACAGCACGCACTGATCGCGAACTGGAGCCGTTCCGGGTGCCCGCCTACTGGCCGCCCTCCGCCTTCTCGGCGGCCCGCGCGCCGCCGAGCATCGCGTCCATCGCGTAGTTGCCTTCGTGACACGCGTACTCAAACATCGGCAGCTCGTTCCGCTGCATCGGCAGGTTGACCGTCCACGGCGCCGTCCACGTGGCCGGATCGGTCACGGTGTACTCGTACTCGAGGGTGCCGTCATCCACGCGCCTGAAGCGCTCGACCAGCGTCATCCCCTCGGTCGATCCACGCCAGGCCCGTTTCTGAGCGAAATTGGCCGTCTCCACAACCAGGGTGTCGCCTTCCCAGCGCCCGCGAGAATCGCCGGACCACTGCCGAACACCGTCGTCGAGATGCGGACGTCCATCGAGCGGGATGACGCGAACCGTGTGCACCATCTCGGTCAGCATCACCAGATGGTCGGGGGTCTGGAAGATCTGCACGTTCTGGTTGTAGCCGCCCGGGGCAATCGGTGGGCCCGCGTTGAAACCTTGGATGCATCGATCGTAGGTGTTGAGGTCCGAATACGTCGTGGGCAACTCAACGGTGAAGGACCCGCGGTCGATACTGGCCCGCTCCTCTCCGGGCTCCGTCATGGCCGGCAACCGGCCGTTCGGCGGATCGATGATGAGCGACGTGCGCCGGGTGCCGATGATGTTGGTACCCTGATCCATCCAGAAATTGTTGTAGCCGCCGACGTTTCCGCCGACCTCGGTTCGCTGGGCATCCCTGTTCCACAAGCGGGCGGCACGGTCGACAGCACCTTGCTCGCGCTGGGCCGCTTCCTCTTCGGTCAGGAACGCCTTATCCCCCAGGTCTTCGGGACGCTGCAGCGGCGTGATGGTCCGAAAATCCCAGTTGCCTTGAAGGTCCGGCGCACCCCACCCGGTCTGCGGAACACCCTGCGCCATGGTCAACGCAGGCAATGCCACGAACACGACAAACGCAAGAATCAACGGCTTCATCGTCATTCGTCCACCTATCATCAGAAGACCTCCCCCGTCAGGATTCAAAAGTACCCGCTAAGATAGCATGAGGCTGTTTAGCGGCCTACTATCGTGTCTGCCGCTCGCCGTCGCCGTCGCCTTCTCCCCGACAATGGCGGTCGAACTCTGCTCTCCACTTTTCTCGCTGCTCCGGACTCATGTTCGCGACCTTGTGCTTCCAGCGCTCGCGCCAACGTCGGCGCCCTCCGAATCCGCCGTGGCCCCGACCACCCGCAAGGATGCGGACGAGAATCAGCAGACCCACGGCCTGGATCCAAGTGAGTTGCGGTCCGCCGAAGATCTCAGGGACCAGCGCATTCCAGAGAAACATCACGACAACACCGGTGACCAGAATGATGGCGACGCCCAAGAGGGCCATCTTGGCTGCCGTGAACCCCCAGTCCCGCTTCATGTCTTTCTCCTGCTACACACTCTATTGCACAGAGAGACGAGACGCACGCGCCGGTCCTGCGATCAGGCCAGGGACGAGGATCTGCCGATATAATCCACCGACCGCTTCGAGGGCTATGGCCCTGGCCGGCGAAGACCGGTTCCATTGGTGGACAACACGAAGATCGCGATTACCGGCGCCAATAGCGCTGTCGGCAAGGCGCTGCTGACGCAGCTCGCCGCCGAGAACGACCTGCACGCCGTCGCCGGGGTGCGGCGCCGGGAGGCGCTGGCCACGCTGCCCAAGTCGCCGCGCATCACGCCGGCGGTCATCAGCTACGAGGATCCGGACAGCCTGGGCGCATCGCTCACTGACATGGACTGCGTCGTGCACCTCGCCGGCATTCTCTTCGAGAGCAAGTCGACCACCTACCAGTCTGCCAACGTCGATACCACACAGGCGCTCACCGAGGCGGCTGTGGCCGCGGGAGCGAACCACATCGTCTTTATCAGCTCGCTCGGCGCCGACCCGAGCTCGCCCAACGGCTACTTTCGGTCCAAGGGGGAAGCAGAACGCGTCGTGGCCGACTCTGGGCTGGCGGCCACCGTCATCCGGACGCCGCTCCTCTTGGGACCCGACACCGCCGGTGGTCGAGCCCTGGTCCGCACCGCGTCTCAGCCGTCGGTCAAGGTACTCGGTGGTGGCGCGCACGTGCTGCGGCCGCTAGACATAGACGATCTCTGCCGCGCCATCCTCGGATGCTGCCGGCGGCCGGCAACCGGCGCGACCGTCCACGACCTGGTTGGCCCGACGCCCCTCACCTATCGCGAGCTGCTCGAGCAGACCGCGACCCTTCTGGGGCACGATTTGTCGGTCGGCGCGACGCCGGTCTGGCTGGCCAAGCTGGGCGCCGCGCTGGCAGGCCTGTTTCGCACCGGCGGCATGACTTCGGCGGTCATCGACGTCATCACGTCTGCTGAAGCGGTCGACCGCAATGCCGACGGCGACCTGGGCATCAGCCTGACGCCGCTGCCGGACACGTTGGCCAAGCTCGTGCCAGGAGAGGGCGACACAACGACATGACCGAACCTGAGACCGAGCAGTCCACACCCGGCAGACCCAAGGCCCCTACCCGAGGCAAGGGCCCGGGTCGCATCGTCTTCGCCGCCATCAGTCTGGCCTGCTTCGCCTACCTGTATTACCGCCTGAACGGCGCGGCGGCGCGCGAAGGGCTCTCGCTGATCGACTACATGGTGGGCGTGTTCGCCGACGTCCAGTGGGTGTCCTGGATTCTGCTGATGATCGCCTACTCGGGCTTCTACTTCGTCATCGACACGCTGGTGACGACCCGGGCGCTCAACTGGTTCATCACGCCCATTCGTTACCGCGACATCCTGCCCATTCGAGCCAGCGCCTACATCATCTCGATCTTCAACGAGCAGATCGGCAAGGGCGCCATGGCCTACTACCTGAACAAGCGGCATCAGGTGCCCGGGTGGGAGGTCGGCTCGGTGATGCTGTTCATCATGTTCTGCGAGGTGTTCTACCTGCTGACCTGGGCAACCATCGGCTTCGCGTTCAGCGGCGCCTCGCTACCCGAGGCGTTCGGGCTCATTCCCTACATCTCGGCTGGGGCGGCGCTCGTCTTCGTCGCTTGGGTCCTGTACTTCCGGGGCACGCTCCTGCCCGGGAACAGCCTGCGAGACAAGCCGATCTTCCACGCCTTCAAGGCGGCGAACCTGAAGCATTACGCACTGTTCCTGCTGCTCCGCTCACCGGCGCTCCTGGCGGCCGTGGTGGTCTACACGATTGCGCTGAACCTGTTCGGCGTCGAGGTGACACTCCTCTCGCTGCTCGGCTACCTGCCGGTCATCTTCTTCGCGGCGGCGGTGCCGACCCCGATGCGCGCGGCCGCCATCACGTTCTGGGTCATCCTGTTTCCGGAGAACGAAGGCCAGATGGCGGCGTTCGGGTTCGTCCAGCACAACTTCTTCATCCTGTTCAACGCGTTGTTCGGGGTGGCGTTCTGGCGGCGGGCGCAGCGCGAGTTGCTCGGGTGAATACTGCCAACCTGCTCACTGGCGTCCGGCTGATACTGGTGCTGCCGGTGGCAGTCGCCTTCGCCAGGCCAGACGTTCTGAGCGCGGGGCTGCTTGCGGTGCTGGTCGGTGTGGCCATTGCCACCGACTATGTCGATGGGAAGGTCGCGCGCTGGCGGGGCACCGCCTCGCCGGGCGGGCAACTCTTCGACCACGGCACCGACTTCCTGTTTGTGACCACTGGCCTGACCGGGGCGGCGCTGGCCGGGCTGACTCCGCTGCTGCTGCCCGTCCTGATCGCGGTCGCCTTCAGCCAGTATGTGTTCGATTCCTACATGATCTACCGCCAGAAGCGGCTTCGCATGAGCGGGATAGGGCGATGGAACGGCGTGCTGTACTTCGTGCCGCTGGTGCTGCTGGCGGTTGCTCGGCTCGGGGTGGGGTCTGACATGACGTCTGTGCTCAACCTGACAGCCCGCGGGCTGAGCTACGCGCTGGTCGTATCGACGATCGTGTCGATCATCGACCGCGGCACTGCTGCCCATCACCGCCCAGAGCGATAACGCAGCCTTCCACAGGTCGCCGCCTCGGTTGATTCGGTGACGCAGTCCTTCAGGCCTCCGATTGCCGCCAGACGGACGCGGCGGTTTCCTGGCGAGGCGTTCGTCTGGCCAGGCGCGAGGAAGGAGCAGCCAAGCGGGCTGTGACTGACGAAGCAACGCCGCCAGACGGACGCGGCGGTTTCCTGGCGAGGCGTTCGTCTGGCCAGGCGCGAGGAAGGAGCAGCCAGGCGGGCTGTGACTGACGAAGCAACGCCGCCAGACGGACACCTCGCCAGGAAACCTAACTGCGCCACTCGACGCGGAATGTCCACCAATCATCCGGTCGTGGCGTACCAGGCGGCGGGGCCGGACTGGCTGGCTCGGGGAGCGTGTTGAGCTTCTCGACCCTCGCGCCCCACGCCTGGTCCAGCTCACCTGGGTCCATCACTCGCGTCACGGTAACGGGATAGACGGTGCCGTCCAGACGCAACCGCGCCCGGCTGTTGTTCACCGCATGGCCCGACCAGTACTTGCCGTCGCACTGCGAGCAACTGAGATAGAGCTGGCCACTGGACGCCGCCATGCAATTCAGGTTGATGGCGTGCGGACGCAGCCGCGCGCGGATCTGAATCTGGCACAGGGTCACACTGTTGGCGAACCCCCAGTCGGAGACCGGCCCGTCGGCGGACGTCCCGAACAGATACGCCCCCGGCGTGCGGTCGCACGGACACGTGGCGGACCAACCCAGAAACGCCACCACCAGAACCGCCCCTACACCAGCGGGGATCAAGAACATCGGTCGTCGAAGTGTCTTCGCCAGCGAACCACGATCTGCGTCAGTCATGCTGCTTGTCCTCGCTAAGCCTCGTCGAGTGGTGCGGTGAATTCTACTTCGGCCGAATCGGTCTCGAACCCGGGTCTCACGAGTGCGGTGGCCGCGCCCGGCCCGCCCCAGGCCGGCGCTGGCGTCTTCACGATGGGGCGCAGGTCTGCGGCGTGAAACGACCGTTCGACCTGACCGTCAGGCGGGTCGCCATACGCGGTGGAGCGCTGTCTCGGTGTGCGGCCCGCCCCGGCGATCAATGCCTCCATCTGTTCGGGCGACAGCTCCTGCCCAAACCCCGCGCCGGCGGCCCGCGTGATGCTCTCATTCATCAGCGTGCCACCCAGGTCGTTCACCCCGGCATCGAGACATGCATGCACGCCCCGCGGTCCCAACTTCACCCACGAGGCCTGAATACTGGGCACCAGGGGATGGAGCGCCAATCGCGCGACGGCATGCATGAGCAGCGACTCCCGGAACGTCGGGCCGCGGCGGGCACTTCCCTTCAGATAGATCGGCGCCTCCATATGCACGAAGGGCAAGGGGACGAATTCGGTGAATCCACCCGTGCGTGCCTGCAGCTCCCGGATGCTGGTCAGATGTCGGGCCCAGTGCACGGGACGGTCGATGTGACCATACATGATCGTAGCGGTGGTCCTGAAGCCGACTCGATGCGCCGTTTCCATCACCTCCAGCCAGTGGGCAGCCGACAACTTGTCGGGACACAGCTCGCGTCTAACGTCATCGTGCAGCACTTCCGCGGCAGTGCCCGGCAACGTCCCCAGTCCGGCGGCCTTCAGCTGTCCGAGAAACTCCTCCAACGACAGGTGAAGTGTCGCGGCGCCTTGCCACACTTCCAGCGGCGAAAAAGCATGCACGTGCATTCCCGGCACGGCCATCTTGACCGTGCGACAGATGTCGAGATAGGTGGCGCCGGTGTACTCGGGATGGATGCCGCCCTGCATGCACACTTCGGTGGCACCCCGCTCCCACGCCTCGACGGTCCGACGGGCGATCTCGTCGAGATCGAGATCATAAGGAGCCCCCCGCAGATTCTCGCTGAGCTTGCCCTTCGAGAACGCACAGAACTGACACCGGAAGTAGCAAACGTTCGTGTAGTTGATATTGCGATTGACGACGTAGGTGACCTCGTCGCCATTGACCTCGCGGCGCAGCGCATCGGCCGCTCGCACGACCGCCACCAGGTCGTCGCTTCGCGCGGTGAAGAGCTCGGCGATCTCCGCCTCGTCCAGACCGTCGCCGCGACACGCCTTGTCGCACAGCTCCCGGGTGCGCGAGCTCGGGTGGAGCACGGTTGTGCTCTGGAGCCGATGCAACAGGCCCTGCGGCAACACCGCGTCTCGATCGCCGGGCGACCAGGTACCGTCGCGCGCAAACCCCTCCGCGTCGGAGCTCTGCCAGACGGCCGGCCGAAGGTCTTCGGCTATCCAGGTGTCGACCCGNCGCACGTAAGCGGGATAGACCGTCAGCCGTTCGGTCAGCACCTTGCCCTCGCGCTCCGATTCAGAGGCCAGTCGCTCGAGGTGCGGCCAGGGCGCCTCCGGGTTGACATGGTCCGGCGTGACCGGCGAAACCCCGCCCCAGTCGTTGATGCCGGCTCTGATCAGGGTGCCGAACGTGTCCGGGGTCAGGTTGGGTGGAGCCTGAATCGCCATGGCTGGACCAAAGACGATTCTGGCGGCGGCAATGGTCCATAGCAGGTCGTCCAGGTCCGGCTCCGGCGCGTCCACCATCCGTGTGTCCGGTTTCGCCCGGAAATTCTGGATGATGATTTCCTGCAGATGCCCATAGGTGTCGTGCAGGTCGCGGAGCGCCAGCAAAGAATCGACGCGCTCTTCCCGTGTCTCGCCGATGCCGATCAGAATGCCGGAGGTGTAGGGGATCGCAAGCTCACCGGCCATTTTGATCGTGTCGAGCCGCGCGTCCGGGTCCTTGTCGAGCGAGCCATGGTGGGCATGGCCGGGCTCGAGCAGACGTCCGGAGACGCTCTCCAGCATCAGGCCCTGCGACGGGCACACTTCTCGCAGCGCCAGCAGCTCGCTCCGCGTGACGACGCCGGGATTGGCGTGCGGCAGCAGACCGGTGGCATCGAAGACGGCTCGCGCGGCGGCGACCAGATAGGAGATGGTTGAGGGGTGCCCCAGCTCGGTCAGCTCGGCCCGGGCCTGCGGGTATCGATGCTCCGGTTTGTCGCCCAGCGTGAAGAGCGCCTCCCGGCAGCCGGCATCGGCGCCTCGTCGCGCGATATCGACGACTTCGTCGAGCGTCAGATAGGCTCGCTCGCCAGCCCTGGGCGGCTGGGCGAACGTACAGTAGTGGCACACGTCGCGGCACAGCTTCGTGAGCGGGATGAAGACTTTCCTGGAATAGCTGATGGTGTTGCCGAACCCGGCATCGCGCAGCATCGACGCCCGCTGCATCAGCTTGGGCAGGTCGGGCGCGCGCACGAGATCCAGCGCGGCATCTCGTGACGGTCTGGTGTACGTCCTTGTGTCCATCGTGATCTCACCAGGTCAGCCAGCGGCCGGGCTAANAAGCTAGATGCTTATAGCACGCCGAGAGCCGTAAGGCTGTCCGCCTTGCTTCGCAGGCATGAAGGCCTTCGCCACGACACCAACCCTGCGATCCGGCTTCCAGCCTCAGGGCACCACGGTGATTTCGCCGATCGCCCAGGGGTGGTCCGTGCAGTGGTAGAGAAACGTGCCGGACTCGTCGAAGGTGACGAACTCCCACGTCGCTGGCTCGAGCGTGGCGGTGGTCCAGCTGCCGTCTCGCGCCGCGATGGTGTGCGTCATCTCGCCGTTGTTGAGGAACCGCACGCGAACACTGGCGGAGACCTGGGCGCGCACCGGGTTGAACGCATGTTCCCTGATCGCGAACCGCCGGCCACCGACCGACCAGGAGGGATTCTCGATCAGCGTCGCGACCTCGATCGCTCTGGTCTCACGCGGAGCGGGTCCGGACGGTGGGACGTCTGCCCAAGGGTCCTCCACCGGCACGCCGCGGGCGGGCACGGTGCCGTCGAGTGTGAACGCCCACAGCTCGCGCCCCATCGGGATGGCGATGAACTGCTCTCCGTCGAGCTGATACGACACCGCCGGGCCGGGACGCATCCGCGCCCCTTCCGGGGCGGTTTGAAACGCCCAGAGCCTGGCACCTGAGCGCGCATCGTAAGCCTCGACCAGCCCATCCGGTGCGCCTCTGAACATCAGGCCGCCAGCGGTCGTCAGTGGACCACTCGTGCCGAGCAGCCTCGTGGGCACCCGTGCTTCCAGACCACGCGACTGGTGCGCGTGTCGACGGCGGCGATGATGCCGACCCCATCTGGAAGCGTGAGCTGAAAGCCGCCGGCGTTCGACAGCCACGGGTCCTGTGGCCGCCGCGCGAGTCCGACCATCGCCTGACCTTGCGCGTAGATGTAGCCGGTTTGCGGGCTGTAGGACATCGGCGTCACCCGCACCCGCGGAATCGGCACGCCGGGCGCTACGATGGTGTGCTGATCGACCGAGGGTGGCGTGAACCCGCTGCAACTGAGCTGGAACGGCGGCGGCACCCTGTCGCGCCAGAATGAGCAATCCGGCAGAATGCTCTCGGCGCCCACCGGAAACGGCTGGGTCGCCGCGGTCCGCTGGTATTGGTCCTGTGGCACCGGTCGTTCCTCGATCGGCACGAGCGACTCGCCGGTCTCCCGATCCAACAAGAAAAGGTATCCGTCGGCCCGCATCGCCGCCACCGCCTTGCGGGGCTCCCCCCCGGCCTGCGCGGTATGTTCATAGAGCAGCAGCGGGGTGGCGATATCGGCGTCCCAGACATCATGACGAACCACCTGATAGTGCCACCGCCGCTCGCCGGTCTCGATGTCGAGCGCGACCACCGAGGCGGTGAACAGATTGTCGCCCGCGCGGATCTCGCCGCCGAACATCGGAACCGGGTTCCCTGTGGAGAAGTACACCATCCCCAGATCCGGGTCGACGGTCCCGACCAGCCAGACCCCGCCGCCACCAAGCTCCCAGGTGTTCGAGTCCTGTGGCCAGGTCTCGTGGCCGAACTCACCCGGCCGCGGCACGATGAAGAACGTCCAGGCGATGTCGCCGGTCGACGCATCGAGGGCGACGATGCGCCCCTGCCCGCCGCTGTCGCCGTTGGCCACGCCCACGAAGACCTTGCCCTGCGCGTAGATCGGCGCCGTGGTGACCGACTCGCCAAACTGCTGCGGCACGCTGCCGACCGACGCGGCCCACACCAGCTCGCCGGTGTCTTGGCGGAGCGCCGCCACCTGCGAAGTCCGCAGCCCAACGAACAGGAGGTCGTCGCCCAGACCAACACCCTGCCACGACGGGACCATCTGCTCGTCCTCGCTGGGCGGCTGCCAGCGCCAGACCGTTTCCCCGGTCCGGGCATCGATTGCAAAGATGTTGGCTCCGGCCGTCAGGTAGATGACGCCGTCCCTGACCACCGGGGTCGCCCGTGACGCCGCGCCACCCTCGAGCGACGTCACCCAGGCCCCGCCGAGCCGGTCGACCGTTGCGGTCGTCACGTCGGTCAGGGTCGAGTGGCGCGCGCTCGACCAGTCGCCACCGACCAGCGGCCAGTTCTGCGCNGGAAGTCCGCGGCCACTCTCGGACTCCTGCCCCTGCACGCCTGCCGTCAGGGCGGCGACCGAGGCGGCGATTGCCACGACGAAACCACGCTGAAGNTTGGGCATGTTGGTCCGAACTCTCNTTGAGATCCCTGCCATTGTCAAGGTGAGCGCCGCTATAATCCGGCAACTCGCGGCCGCAGACATTGCAGCCCAAGTCCAGCCGTCACAGAGCCAAACGTGAGAAGAAAGCTCCAGCGGTTCCTGGACAACGCGAGCCAGGACAATCTCCTCGAGCCGGGGAAACCCGCCTTCGAAAGCGTTCGAGGCAACTGGAACAGGAACATCTTCAGGAACGATCACCCGCTGGTGGTCGAGCTTGGATGCGGGAGCGGCGAATTGGCTGTCGCGCTCGCCGAGAGCTCCCCGAACAGGAACGTGATCGGCGTCGACAAGCGGGGTGCACGAATGTGGGTCGGCANCTCCTGCGCCACCACACGGGGGCTGGTGAACGTGGCGTTTCTGAGGGCCGATATCGCGGAACTGGACCGTTACTTCGNCCCAGGAGAGATCGGTGAGATCTGGATTACCTTTCCAGACCCCAGGCCCAGGCATCGGGATGCCAGACGGCGCCTCACCTCTCCCCGGTTTCTGAACACGTACAGGCGACTGCTGCGCAGCGATGGCTGGGTGCGGTTCAAGACCGACGATGCCGATCTCTTCGACTACACCCTGGCGCTTCTCGGCAACGGTATTGGAGCCCGAGGCCTGGCGTACACGACAGANCTGTACCGTTCACCACTCCTGACCGACCAGTCTGCCTGGCAGACCAGATACGAAAAGCGATTCCTGGAGCGAGGAGCGTCCATCAAGTATCTGGAGTTCCAGTTTCACGGCGGGCGTCCCGCCCGGTACACTACGGCACGACCGTAATTTCGCCGAGCGCCCACGGGTGGTCGGTGCAGTGGAACTGGTACGTGCCGGGCGTGTCGAACGTAACGTACTCGAACAGGCCGACCTCAATGTTTCCGGTGGTCCAGCTGCCGTCTTGCGCCTCGATGGTGTGCTCGATCTCGCCGTTGTTGATGAACCGCACACGCGTGCCGCCAGTCACCTGGGCACGCTGGGGGTTGAACGCGTGCTCGTCTATCGCGCTCCGGCTGCCGCCCAGCGACCAAGACGGGTTCTCGCGGAGCGTGCCGGTCTGGATCTCGTCTGTCTCCCTCGGCGCCGGTCCGGTCCACCGGACCAGGTCTGGCGGATCGGCGACCGGCTCGTCGCGCGGCGGCACCGTGCCGTCGAGCGCGAACGCCCACAGCTCGGCGCCCATCGGCATCGCCACATACTGTTTCCCTTCGATGGCGTACGTAGACACCGGGCCGGGCCGCATCCGCGCGCCGGCCGGAGTGGCCTGGAACGCCCACACTCGCTCGCCGGTGCTGGCGTCATAGGCGTCGAGCTGCCCGTCGGCCGAGCCCCAGAACACCAGCCCGCCAGCGGTCGACATCGGACCGCTCGTGGCCAGCCGCCCGCCCAGCAGCTCCTGCTTCCAGGCGACGGTATTCGTGCGCGGGTCGACGGCGGCCAGCACCCCAGTTGACTCCGGCAGCCCGAGCCGCAGATAGCCGCCCGGACGATTGTCTGAGATCCATGGGTCTTCGAACCGCTTGGCGCGTCCGACATGCCCACGGCCCTGCGCGTAGATATAACCGGTCTGTGGGCTGAACGACATCGGCGTGACCCGCACCATCGGAATCGGCGAGCCAAGCGCGACGACCGACTGCTGGTCGACCGAGGGGGGCGTGAAGAAGCTGCAGCTCAGCTCGAACGGCGGCGGCACCCGGTCGCGCCAGAACGAGCAGTCGGGAATGATCCGCTCGGCGCCCACCGGGAACGGCTGAGTGTCGGCGGTGAGCTGGCCCGGGTCCTGCGGCACCGGCCGCTGCTCGATCGGGATGAGCGGCTCGCCGGTCTCTCGGTCGAAGAGAAACAGATACCCGTCGGCCCGGATGGCGGCCACACCCTTGCGGGTCTGCCCGTTCATCTCGACGTCGTAGAGCAGCATTGGCGTGGCGATGTCGGCGTCCCAGATGTCGTGGCGCACCACCTGGTAGTGCCACCGGCGCTCGCCGGTCTCCATGTCGAGCGCCAGCACCGCGGCGGTAAACAGATTGTCGCCCTCGCGGATCTCGCCGCCGAACATCGGCACCGGGTTGCCGGTGGCGAAGTAGACCAGGCCCAGCTCCGGGTCGACCGTACCCACCAGCCAGACCCCGCCGCCGCCGACCTCCCAGATGTCGGAGTCCTGCGGCCAGGTGTCGTGGCCGAACTCGCCGGGCCGCGGGACAACGTGGAACGTCCAGGCTACGTTGCCCGTGGCCGCGTCGACCGCCACCACACGGCCCTGTCCCCCGCTGTCGCCGTTGGCGATACCGACGAACACCTTGCCGTTGGCATGAATCGGCGCTGTGGTCACCGTCTCGCCCGCCATCGCCGGCTCACTGCCGACTGTCGTCGCCCAGACCAGCTCGCCGGTGTCCTGGCGCAACGCCGCCACTTGCACGCTCCGCAATCCGACGAACACCAGGTCGTCGCTTAGACCGACCCCCTGCCAGGACGGCGCCATCTGCGACACCGGGTCCTCGGCCTGCCAGCTCCAGCGCGTGTCGCCGGTCGCGCCGTCGACCGCCAGTACTCTCGGCCCCGCCGTCAGGTAGAGCACGCCGCCCTTCACCACCGGGGTCGACCGCGACGAGCCCCCGCCCTCGAGCCTGGTCACCCAGGCGCCGCCGAGCCGGTCGATCGTCTCGGTCGAGACCTCGTCCAGCGTCGAGTAGCGCGAGCTGGTCCAGTCCCCTCCCGCAAGCGGCCAGTCGTCGGCCGAGAAGCGGCTCCCAGGCTCGGGGGTCTGCGCCTGCACGACTCCGGTCAGGGCCGCGACCGCAACGGCCAGTGCGACGACTAATCCAAGCTGAATCTTGCGCATGTCGACTCGAACTCTCGTTGAGATTTCCAGCATTGTCAAGGTGAGCCGTCGGTGTCTTCGCCCGGCCCGTCGTGCCTAGACACGAAGATAGACGCTCAAAGTTACCCTGTCCCACAACGGGACCGGAAAACCCTGAATTGCTCGGCACTCACCACTTCACCTTCAGCTCGGCAGGTAACTCTGAACTGGACGTCGATGTCATCGCCCTCCCGCCCCACCATCTCGATACGCATTCGCCGAGTTCCGACCCTCGGGTCGGGATTGCCAGTATAGAAGGCGACGACATAGTAGGCGCTGGTCTCGTCGGCGTCGAGGACCAGCGCCACAATGTCCTGCTCGATCCCGTCCTCGAGAACGCGAAAGTCCTCTCGTCGTAAATCGGACAGGAAGACCCCATTCTGATCGCGCACCCGGACGTCGGTGAGGACCAGCTGCTGCGTCGGTGTTTGCGCCAGCACCAGCGCGGAACTAACCACGGCTGCACCGAGCGCAGCCGTGACCACACCCCTGAGCCTTCCGAACACTCGGTGTCGCTTGTCTCGCATTGTCGCAATCTCCCGTCAGCTGCTGATGTGAGCCGGCATCATCAGCTAGGACGCCGAATTCCGATGCAGGGTCGGCCCGAATTTCGCCGGGTGGAGCTGCCCCGGTTGGCCTGACAGGGACAGACCAGAGAAAGTCTGACTATAGTTGTCTGGGCATAGAGAGTGCGCGTGGTCGCTCTATACTGGTCGACTCACGGGGGAGGTTCACATGAGGGTCAGACACACGGTCTGCCGGGCCTTGCCGTTGGTGCTCGGCATGGTCGCACTCGGGCACGCCCAAGAGCCGCCGTCCCTTGGCGTACCGGCGCCGCCGCTGGGTGCGGGCCCCTGGGTATTCGACACGGCCGAGCAGCACAAGATCCGAATCAGCGTCGTGGCCAGAGGGCTCGAGCATCCCTGGGCAATTGCCTTCCTCCCCGACGGCGGGATGCTCGTCACCGAACGGGCAGGTCGTCTGCGGGTCGTTCGGGATGGCGTGCTCGATCCGAAACCCATTTCCGGCGTGCCGGAGGTTAGAACCGACGGCAACGGGGGCCTGATGGACGTCGCAGTCCACCCCCGGTTTGCTGACAATCGCCTCATCTACCTTACCTACACGAAGCGCGCAGGGGACGGCAGGGGCTCGCCTGCGCTGGCGCGCGGCCGGCTCGAGGATGGCACACTGACCGACGTCCGGGACCTAATGGTCACCGAGGCGTACGACGGCAACTCCGGGCTCAACGGGCGGGTCGCGATAGGGCGTGACGGCAAGGTCTACATGTCCACCGGCGGCCGGATCGGAGCAGTAGGGGCGGTCGGCCGCGGAGCGCAGGACCCGATGAGCCTACGCGGCAAGATCCTGCGGCTGAACGACGATGGGTCCGTGCCGAGCGACAACCCGTTCGTGGGCCAGGCGAACTATCGGCCGGAGATCTACACGCTGGGCCACCGCAACCAGCTGGGTCTCATGGTGCATCCCGAGACCGGGATGCTGTGGAACCACGAGAACGGGCCGAACGGCGGCGACGAAATCAACATCATCTTGCCGGGTCGCAATTACGGCTGGCCCGTGGTCAGCTTCGGACGGTTATATCCAGGCGCGCGTGTGTCCGAGCATCCGACCCGCGAAGGGATGGAGTCGCCGCTGGTCGTCTGGCTGCCGGCCATCGCGGTCGCTGGCATGGCCGTCTACACCGGCGACGTCTTCCCCGCGTGGAAGGACAACGTCTTCGTGGGGTCTCTGCGCGAGGGCGGCATACCGGGTACGGGCCACCTGCAGCGCATCGTCTTCAATGACAACACCGAAGAGATACGACGCGAGTCGATGCTGCAAGAGCTCAGACAGCGCATCCGGGAGGTGCGCCAGGGGCCTGACGGGTTGCTGTATCTGTTGACGGACGAGGACGACGGGGCGCTGCTGCGAATCGAGCCAGCCCCGTGAGACCTTTTCCCTACTCATGCCTCCCGACCGCCGTCCTCCCGCGCTTCCCGAAACCGGGCAATTGCGCCTACCTGGCCGATGAGACGGGCTCGATCTGTATCGAGAACCGGACCTCCTCGACGCCAGGCACGGCGCGCACGACAGCGCCGATACTCTGCTGCACCGTCGCGCCCGGGTAGGGCACACCGCGCTGGCCGTCGCTGGGGACCTTGCCGCTCAGCGTCACGACCCCGTCGGTCACCTCGACGGTGATCTCTTCCCCCGGGACGTCCTCCGCGTTGGCGAGCGCTGCCTCGACCCGGGTCTTGAGCACGTCATCGGACGGACGCTGCGCCTCCCCGGACGCGCAGCCGCCGGCAGCAGCGGCAACAATGCCCCCGACCAGGAGCACCGCATGAAACGTCCGTGCCATCTGTCTCGTGTTCACGGCTACACCTCTACACCTCATCACTTCGCGGCTTGGTGCCAATCACAGACGTGTCACACGGTCGAAGCACCGCCTGACAAGCTCGACACCATCGCGAGGGGGAACTCGACACGCCCGCCGCGGGCACGAAACGCTGCCAGCAGCGCGTCGACTTCCTGCCTGAGTTCCTCACCGACGAGCCAGTTCCGGTCCAGCACTCGCAGCACGTCGGCTCCCCGCAACTCGCGGTCCAGATCCTGGAACAGCTCCTCGCAGGTTCGCTCCTCGATATCGGTCGGCGGCTCACCGTCCCAGGGGGCATCACCCGCACCCTCCGCCCCACCGAGCTGACCACCAATCGCCCGAGCGTCGTTGTACCGCATGAAGAGCCGCTCGCAGGAGAGCTCGACAACGCGGTCGTGCTCGGCGGTTCTGAGCAGGAGCAGATCGCGCCGCTTCATGACTGCAGACATGAGCGAATTACGAGCGCCGAACCTAGGCTTGCGTGGCGAGCGCCAGGACCGCGCGCTCGACCACCTCCGTCGTCAACGGCACTTTGTACGCGTTCTTCGAGAGTGGTTGCGCCTGCGCCAGGGCCGCTTCCCCGACCTGTCGGGCCAGCACCGGCGTGATGCGCTGGCCGACCAGCAGCTGCTCGGCCTCCGGCACCCGCCACGGCACGGGCGCGACGCCACCCAGCACGATCCGCGCGGCCCGGCACTCGTCCTGGTTCATGTCCAGCGCGACGGCGGCGCTCACCACGGCATGCGTCCAGACCTCGCGATCCATGATCTTGACATACGTGCTCCGCAGGCCCGCCGGCGGTGCGGGGAGCTCGACCCCGGCCAACACCTCCTCGTTTCCGAGCACGTTCTCGCGCGCCGGGTTCTGGCGCGGCAGCACGAAGAAGTCGACCGCCGGCAGCGTGCGCTCGCCTTCGGGCCCGACGATGCGGAACGTCGCATCAAGCGCGACGAGCGCCGGCGCCGTATCCGACGGGTGCACGATGTAACTGGGGCCGCCGCCCAAAATCGCATGCAGCTGATTCTCACCGGCGCGGGAGAAACACTGCGATCCGCCCGCCTTGTAGCACTGAAACCCGTTGCGGTAATACCAGCACCACGGCCGCTGACAGACATTGCCCGCCAGCGTGCCGAGATTGCGGATCTGGGGCGTCGCCACCGTCCCGGCCGCTTCGGCCAGCACCGTGAACCGACTGCGGATCTCCGGGTGCCGGCCGAGCGCATCGAGTGTGATGAGCCCGCCGACGGCGACGCCGCCCGCCGACGACACCACCTGGTCGAGCGCTGGCACCGCCTTGAGATTCACGAGGAGGTCCGGCGCGACGACGCCGTCTTTTACCTGCGCAAGCAGGTCGCTGCCGCCACCGGCGAACGAGGTCTCCCGGCCGTCGCGGTGCGCCTCCTCGGCGAGCGCCACCGCGTGCTGCATGTCACGAGCGTTTGCGTTGGCAAAGGTTTTCATGCGAGCGCTCCCAGAATCTTGTCTCTCGTGATTGGCAGGTCCCTCATGCGGTGCCCGATCGCGTTGGCGACCGCATTGGCCACCGCCGCGGGTCCCAGGATGATGCCCGCTTCGCCGACCGTCTTCGCGCCGAATGGACCGTAGCCGTCGTCCACCTCGATGAATGTGACCTCGATGTCCGGCACATCCAGATGCGTGAGATGGCGCGCGCCGTAATACCCCGCCGTGAGCGGCTGCCCATTCCGCGGGTCATACAGCAGATCTTCATGCAGCGCCTGGCCCATGCCCTGCAACGCCGCGCCCCGGATCTGATCCTTCGCTGTCTGCGGATTGATGATGCGGCCCGACTCGTGCACCGCCACGTACTTGGTCACGCGCGCATGACCGAGCCCCACATCCACTTCCACTTCCACGAAGTGCGCGCCAAAGCAGTTCCGCCGCTTCCCATCCGTGCTCGGCCGCGGCGTGGTCGAGGCGATCAGCACCTCGTCTCCCTGGGGCCTCCCCTTCTCGGCGATCTGGCTCTTGAGCTCGCGCGCCGCTTCGACGACGGCAAAGCCTGTCATGTTCGTCGTGCGGCTGCCCGATTCGCCCACCGAGTACGGGCAGCGGTCGGTGTCGCCCCAGACGACCTCGACCTGCGAGAACGGCACCCCCAGCTCCTCGGCCGCCAGCATGCCCAGCGTCGTGTTCGCCCCGGGGCCGATGTCGGTGACGCCGACAAACAGCGTGTACTGCTCTCTGGCATCCACACGCAGGATGGCGCTGCTGCGGCCCAACCCCGATCTGAACATCATGAACGACATGCCCGCACCCCGCTTGACGGGACCCGGATCGGACCCTGGCTCGGTCCGCCGGCGCCGCTGCCAGTCGAAGAGGGCGGCGCCCCGGGTGATGCATTCGTCGAGCGAGTAACTCGTGAACTCGCGGTCTGCGCTCGGCCGGCTCATGTTCTTCATCGCGAACTCCACTGGATCCATCCCCAGCTTGTAGGCGACGTCGTCCATCATCGACTCGACCCCGAAGAAACCCTGCGGGTCGGAGGGAGCGCGGAAATTTCCCGACACCGTCCGATTGGTATAGACCGGGTAGACGAGCCGCTCGGTGTTGGGGCAGTCATACATCTCCATCCCGCTGATGCCACCGGAGTTCTTGCGGTATGGCCCCATGCCGCTGTAGCCGCGCAGTTGAATCGCGGTCAGCGTCCCGTCCCGCTTGACGCCTACCTTGTAGTACTGCACGGTGTGCCAGCGGCCATGCACGCCGAGCCAGTCTTCCTTCCTTGAGAGCTCGAGCAGAACCGACGAACCTGCCTCTTTTGCCAGCATCGCCGTGATCAGATCTGCATCCTGATTCTGGTTCTTGTTGCCAAACCCCCCGCCCATGTACTGACAGACGATGCGCACGTTGGAGTCCGGGATTCCCAGGTCCCGCGCCGTGTCGTGTCGGCAGTTCGAGATGCCCTGGGTCGGCGTATACAGCGTCAGCTTGTCCCCGTCCCACTGCGCCACGCAGCACCGCGGCTCGGCCTGGGCGTCCTGCACGAAGGCGGTCGAGTAGCGGTCCTCGAACACGAGATCGGCCGCCCCGAAGCCTTCCTCGATATCGCCCCGCCGCGACGTCATCGGCTCGTGGTTGTTCCGCGTGTCGGGCGAGAGGTTGCCCTCTGGCCAGATCTTCGGCGCGTCCGGCTCGAGCGCCGCTTCAGGATCGATCACAAACGGGAGCTGCTCGTAGTCGACCTCGATGAGCGCCAGCGCCTCTTCGGCCACGTGCCGGTTGACCGCCGCCACCGCAGCCACCGGTTGGCCGACGTAGCGCGCCGGGTTGTTGAAGATGTAGCGCCGGTGTTTCGTGATCTCCTTGACCTGGTCGCTGTACTGCCGCCCCCCTGAGATCGAGCCCGCCCCCCAAACGATGGGCGCGTTTTCGTGCGTGATGACCGCCCGCACGCCCGGCAGCGCCTCGGCCTTCGACACATCGATGCCGCGGATGCGCGCGTGCGGATGCGGGCTGCGCAAGACGCGGCCGTAGAGCATCCCCGGCAACCGCACATCGCGCGAATAGGTGGCCTGCCCCGTCACCCGCTCAGAGGCCCCAATGCGCTGCGTGTCATGACCGACCGTCTGCAACGGTGTGAGGGACGCGGTCGACCCGTCGCTCGCAGCCGCGGCCGAGGCGCTGGAGGTAGTACCGGCGGCCGCCAACACAGCCTCGACAATCGCGTTGTAGTTCGAGCACCGGCACAGATTGCCCGCCATCGCGGCACGGACATCGTCCGCCGCCGGTTGCGGGTTGTCCGCAGTCAGCGCCGTCGCCGTCATCAGCTGCCCCGAGGTGCAGAACCCACACTGCTGGGCGTTGTGATCGATGAACGCCTGCTGCAACGCCGACACCCCGTCGCCCCGCCCGAGCCCCTCCACCGTCTCGATCGTTCGGCCGTCGGCCCAGACCGCGAGGGTGCTGCACGAGTACACGGGCTTTCCATCCATCAGCACCGTGCAGGCTCCGCATTCGCCACGGTCGCACCCGATCTTCGTGCCCGTCAGCCCGAGGTGATCGCGCAGCAACTCCACGAGCGTCGACCGATCGTCCACCTCGACCTCATGGGGCGTGCCGTTGACCTCTATGCTGATGGTCGTACGAGGCACGACCGCCGGGACGGCGGCCGTCTGCGCCCTGAGCGTGGGCGCAGTCGCCGCAACCACCACGGCTGCGCCCGTGCCTTCCAGGAAGTTGCGTCGGGTAATGTCGCCGGTCTCGTCTTTCTTGCCCATGATGGCTACCTTCCCGCTCTCACAGTTGAGATCCGAGCTTGCGCGCCTTGAGAGTTCCTCGTCCGTCGTCGCGTCGCACCTGAGACGGGAGCCCGAAATACACCCGGCGCGCAAATCTTACGTGCCCCTTGACAGGTGGTCAATGTCCGACGTTCCGAATGATTCTGAGGTGTCGAGGAGAATCCTGCGCTCCTTCAAGGCATGCTGAGCGCCACCAGCTGCCCGAAGGTCTGCACGACGATACGCTGTCGGCCATCGTGCATGTAGGACATCATCCCGTACATCCCCAGACCAGGAGTCTCTACACTCCCCAGACGCTCGCCCGTGGCCTTGTCCACCGCGAACAGGAAGGTGGTTTCTCCGTCGTCACCAATCGCCGTGTGGAGCAGCATGGTAGGAGTCACCATCATCGCGGAGTGGTTCAAGTTCCCGGTGGGTGGGATGTCCACCCCCTGCAAGGCCGGATGGTCCTGAACAGCCTTCGGTGTCCCGCCGTTCGGAATCCACCACAGGTGCTCGCCGGTGTTGAGGTCGATCGCGGTGATTCGGCTATACGGCGGCTTCTCCAGCGGGAGACCCTGGGGGCCCCGCACGCCGCCTGGCGTTCCCAGGCCGACCACGAAGTCCGAGATCGTGCTTCCCGCAGGTCGCTCGAGAAGCTGATCTCGCTCCTGCCCAGGCACGATGAGCCGCCAGCCGCAGTTCGTCCGCGAGATGGTGTAGATGATGCCGGTCTCCGGGTCGGCCGCGGGGGGACCGGTGATGTTCGTTCCGCCGAGCTCACCGGGACACCAGATCGGGCCGAGCAGCCCATCAGGGTTGCCGGCCTGTATCGGCGGGTTGAACAGGGGGCCGAGCCGATATTCCGCGACGATCTCCAGTGCCTCTGCCCGAAGCTCGGGCGTGAAGTCGATGAGGTCGTCCAGGGTGAAGCCCTGCAGATCGTAAGGCGCCGGTTTGGTGGGAAACGGCTGGGTGGCCGACAGCTGCTCGCCCGGCACCTCCGACCGGAGCACCGGACGCTCTTCGATGGGCCAGATCGGCTCACCCGTCTCCCGATTGAAGGCGTAGAGGAACGCTTGCTTCGTGGCCTGAAACACCCCTGGGATTCGCTCCCCGTCCACCGTGACGTCCATGAGGACCGGGGCGGTGGACGTGTCGTAATTCCAGACGTCGTGATGCACCATCTGAAAGTGCCACAGTCGCTCACCGGTCTCCACGTCGAGGGCGATGAGGCTCGTGCCGAACAGGTTGTCCCCGGGCCGGAAACCGCCGTAGAAGTCCATGGTGGGTGGGTTCGTGGGGACGAACACGATTCCGCGTTCCGGGTCTGCCGACAGGGGCGCCCAGGAGGAGACGTCGCCAGTGTAGGTCCAGGCGTCGTTCTCCCACGTCTCGTGCCCGAACTCGCCCGGCCGAGGGATGACGTGGAACTTCCACTTGTGCTCACCGGTCCGGGCATCGTAGGCCAGGATGTCGCCCGGGACGTTCTCGGTGCGGGTCTGGCGGTAGCCCTGCTCTGCCGAATTGCCAACGATAATCGTTCCGTTCACCACGATCGGCGGTGAGGAATTCGTGATGTAGCCGAGCTCCAGCGGAATTCCGAAATAGGGGTCGTACGGCACGTCCCGCGACAGCCACGGCCCCCAGTCGGCGATGAGGTCGGGCACCAGATCCACCACTCCAGTCTGGGCAAAGCCCTCCAGCGGCACCGGTGTTCCCCAGTTCTCCAGGGGCAGGCCGGTCTCGGCGTCAAGGGCGTAGAGGAAGAAGGCCGGGGTCGTGACATAGACCACGCCCTTGCCGTCCACCTCCGCGTAGGCGACCCCTTTCCCCCAGGGCGCTCGCATGGAGTACTCCCACCGGAAGGTGTTGGGCTCGCGGAATGTCCAGAGTGTCTCTCCCGAGGCCGCGTCAATCGCCACCACGTGCCGGCGTGGGCCAGCGACCGTGAAGAGCTTGCCGTCCGCGTAAATCGGTGTGGACCGTGGAGGAGTCGTTCCGAGCGTGGCGTCTCTCCAGATCCACTCGACCTCGAGCTCGCTAACGTTCGAGGCGTCGATCTGGCCCAGCGGCGTGGACCGGGTGTGCCCCGCGTCTCCACCGATATAGCGCCACCCCCCCGGGTCGGTCCCAGGCCGGTCATTCACGTGCTGGGCAGTCCCCGGCGCCGCGGCGATCAGCAGGAAGCCAAGCGCAACAGTCGCCATCAGCAGCGTGGCCCTCGTGCGTTCCACGAGCTCGTGCCGAGCTCGCCGACCTGCTTCTGGCGCCTCACGGTTGAACCGGACGAAGCCGGCAGAAATGCTGGCGAAGGCGTCGGGGAGGATCTTCAGGGCGACCTTGCGGTGGGGCTGCGTGTCGGTGGCCCGCCAGACCTGTCCCATGCCCCCCTCACCGATGCGGGTAGCGACCTCACACGGACCGAAGCGCGAGCCGTGGACGAGCGCCATGGCTTCCTGGGTCAACCAGCGCCGTAGCGTGGACGACACTGGCGAGCACACATTCTGACTCTCCGACCTTATCCGACGTGGCGCCACCCCGGCATGACGGAAGTCATGTTCCGCGCCGGGACAGTTTCTGAGGAGTTCCCTCACTAGAGAAACTACCAAGGGTGAGGCATGCGTAGATGGCTATGTACAGTACACTTGACAATATATACAGTTACCTGTACATATGTCGGGTGAAGCCTTCACACGCTGTCCGGAATCATGTGCGGCGCCACCGACGCCAGCTGCACGACATGACCCAGCAGGAGCTGGCTGATCGGGTCGGTGTCACACGCCAGACGATCTTCTCCATCGAGAAGGGTCGGTACAACCCCTCCGTCGGTCTGGCGTTGCGGATTGCCGAGACGTTTGGCGTCCCCGTGGAGGCGCTGTTCGAGATTGATCGGGAGTACAACACCGTTCGACCGCACAGCGCGCTGGGCTATCGTCCTCCAGCGCCGGAGGCCGTCACGCCAGCACCAGGCGTCGGGCTACATATGAACTTCGCT